>UQDI01000014.1 GCA_900539725.1 uncultured Eubacteriales bacterium
CCTTCTATGTCTTATATATACCCAACAAATGTGTATTTTAAGAGGTTTTAAGCAAAAAAAGTAGGCATAATTTTTAAAAAATATGCCTACTTTGTCAACAGTCTGAGAGAGACTTTATTAGGTCTCTCTTTTCTTTTGCCACGCGCATCTTTTACATTCGAAAGGCAATAGGCGTCCTTCGCTCTTAAATTTGACAAAATGTCATATATATGTTATTATTAACTATGGTGTGTTAGTTTATGCTAAGCACTTTATACGCATTGTTGACTACGTGTTTATTGAAACACAATAGAGACATAAATACTATGAAAAGGAGAGGGAGAAATGAGAAAAAATATTGTTAAGAGCTTCGCGGCCTTCTTACTAGTTCTTTGCATTATGCTAACGAACTTTGGCGGATGGAACTTAGTTTTAGCAGAAGAGGCTAGTGAAGAGACTAATATTGAAGAAAAATTAGACGAAGCAAAGCCTTCAGAGGCAGATGAAGCTGAGCCTAAAGAAGAGCCAAAAGAATATGCTAATGAAGAAACAGGCGAAGAAGCAAGCGAAGAAGATAATAATGAAGATAAAGATAAGACTATAGAAGAAGATACAGATGAAAGTGAAAATGATGGATTAGAGATATCAGATGAAGAAATACCAGAAGCAGTTGGTACAGGCATTGAAGCACCTACAATTACAAAAGCATTTATTGGAACAAATACTATCTCTGGAGGAAATTTACATAGAGGTAAAATTAATGGCAAGAATGCAAGAGGAACAATTCATGTAACATTAAAGGATAGTAGTGGGAATGAAAAAGCCACTGTTTCCGTTACACCGAAAAGTGGAACAACCTGGACAGTAAACTTAACTGGTGGTGTTACAATTGCAGAAGGAGATACGATTACTGCTTATCAAGAATTTGATGGACAAAACTCACCGGTGACAACTGCAAATGCGATGGATTCACTTGCTAAACAAAATAAAGACAAGCTAAAAATGCCAAGTGGTGAAATTTGGATAGAACAAACTTCATCCAACCAAGTTAATGATGATGAACAAGCAGAAGCTGTTGAATTGTTTAACAATGCAAATACTGCAATAGCCGGAGATATTAAATCAGTTAAGTTTTCTATTGACGGTATTAACCATGCTTATTATGAAGTAACCTATACTGATGGTTCGACATCAGGCCAAGTTGAAGCTACAAATTTACAAATAAAACAAGTTAAAGAATATTCTAGAGGAGCTACTATTGGCAGTATTACAATTGTAGACAATGTAATTAAGGGACAACTGTCAGGAGAAGGACCATTTGACGGCATAAAAGTTCAAATACTTCTTAAGCTTAGCGATGCGGTCAAAGATAGCTATTGTGATAAAGGGAAGTGTTTAACTGACAAAGACACATCTGACCCGGTAGATGCAACTGTAAATGGTGAAACAGGAGAATTTTCATATACAATTCCAAACCCTGACTTAAAACTTGATCAAAAAGTTGGCGTTATAGTAAAAGAACCCCATAAATTCAAATCTTGTTCTCAAACTACTGTAAAACCGGTAACACCTGAAAAGACAGAAGTTAAAGACCCTAGAAAATTAACAGCTAAAGATAAAAAAGCAATTGATGCTGCCATAAGAAAAGCATATACAGCAGAAGATGGCACATCTAAATTACCAAACGGTACTGGAGAAAGAGATGGAGTACCGGCAGCTATACAAATTGATGACAGCGGCAACGTTAAGATATTTGACGCTTTTGATGTAGCAGGTGATTGGGACGATAATTATAATTTTGTTCCGGAAAAAATGAAGATGGTTCATATAAAGTAGTAGAAGGAGCTGTACCAAAAATAACAATTCCGGCCAAAGACCTTTTAAAAAATCTTAAACCAGACGCACCTACAGTTGCCTTAAGTAAAGACAAGAAAAATATCACAATCACTCTGAATCTTGAAGTAGATACAGATGCTCATATTATTACTGTTTCTTATAAAGATAAAGACGGTAAAGATCAAACGACTACAGCTACCAAAGCTGATGATGGGACTTGGTCTATTGCCGGTGAAGGAACAGTAGTAAATGGAGTTATAACTCTTCCTAAAAACAAGGTAAAAGGCAATACAGATGTAACAGCTAAAGTGACAGATAAGGGTGGAGTAGCGGATGACGATACAACACCACTTACATCAGAACCGGGAACTTTAACTTTAGAAGAAACAAAAGCTGACAAAGTTGAAGCCCTTGGCGGTCTCGACCCGGTAGTTTTGAAAAAATGGGTTAAAGATACAGTTAACTGGAAAGACGGCGTAAAAGCTAAAGATTCCACAAAAGAAACTGAAGTTAACAAGCTTTTAGCTGGAGCAACATTTACAGATGTAACTGAAACTAAAAGAAGTACAGATAAGTCCGGAGACTTCACAGGCAAGGTTAAAGTAAAATTTAGCGATGATTCTGAAATCATAGTAGAAAAACAAATGCTATACGTTAGCGACCTTGTTAGCCCATCTGATAAGGAAAACCTACCTGAAGATGCCTTAGATGTTGAATTGAAGCTAGGAGAAGGCGTAAAAGCAGGTGATAAAGAAGGTAATAAGGAAACTCCTGTTACTGCCAAAAGCTATAAAGTTAAACCGGGAACTGATTTATCAAAAGAAAAAGTCTCAAAAACTGACAAAACATGCTTTGAAGATGTTGGAGCAACAGTATCAGATGACACCTATGTAGATGTAACGTGGAATGACAAGGATAAAGGAACAAATTTCACAGTTACTGCTGAAAACAATGTCTTTACAGCCACAGCAACAAAAACCTATAAGGTTACAGTTGTGCCAAATGGTGGAAAAGGTATTGAAATAAAAGATACAAAGAAAACAGGAGAAACTTATAAACTTCCTGCAAAAGATACCTTCACTGCACCGGATGATACCCAAGAATTTAAAGCATGGGAAGTAGATGGTAAAAGAGTAGCACCAGGAACAGAAATAACAGTAGACAAAGATACAGTAGTAAAAGCTGTATGGAAAAAAATCCAAGTAAAAGTATCCTATGACGGAAATGGCGGAAAAGGCACAATGGAAGGGAAAACTCTAGACAAAGGATCAAAATACACCTTACTAGAAAATGCCTTCACAGCACCAGACGATACCCAAGAATTTAAAGCATGGGAAGTAGACGGAAAAGAAGTAGCAGCAGGAACAGAAATCACTGTAGACAAAGATACAGTAGTAAAAGCTATTTGGAAAGACATCGAATATAAAGTTACCTTCAACGGAAATACCGGAAAAGGTTCAATGGATGAAAAGCTAGTTAAAAAAGGCAATGAATATGAATTACCAGCAAACGGCTTCATAGTACCAGAAAACAAAGAATTCGATGGATGGATGGTAGGAACAGAAAAGAAAGCTGTTGGAGATAAAATCACAATAAACGGTGATACAGAAGTAAAAGCCATCTGGAAAGATATCATGATCGATATAACATTTGACAAGGGCGACGGCACTGGTGAAATGACAAAACAATCAGTTAAAAAAGGCAGCCAATTCAAATTACCTGATTCATCATTTACCCCACCAGCAAACCAAGAATTTGCAGGCTGGAAAGTTGGAGATGATAGTGAAGTAAAAGCAGTTGGCGCAGAAATAACTATTAATGGCAAAATAAAATTAACAGCTGTTTATAAAGAAAAACCACCAACACCAAGCCCAGAACCAAACCCACAACCACAACCAAGACCACATCCACAACCACAACCTGAGCCAAAGCCAACACCAGAACCAAAACCAACACCAGAACCAAAACCAACACCAGGTCCTGGTCAAGAAGAATTACCTATAACTCCAGCACCTGGTGGTCCAGAAGTTAAACCAGACCCAGAAAAAACTGATAAAGTTGATGTAACTCTTACACCTGAAGGTGGCAAGCCAACTAATGTTGAAGTTAAAAAAGATAAAGATGGCAATTGGATTAGCAGCAATCCTGACATTGCAAAAGTCGATCCTAAGACTGGTAAAATAACTATTGTTAAGGGAGCAAAAGATGTTAGAGCCATAGCAACATTAAAACTAGAAAGAGGCACTCACCACAAATATCTATATGGTTATCCAGACGGAACAGTTCGTCCAGAAGGTTTAATCACTCGTGCTGAAGCAGCAGCTTTAATCGCTCGTCTAGCAAAACTTGACATGAGTGACGCAAGTAAACCTAATTTCAAGGACGTTCCATCTAGGTGGTATAACTCAGCCATAAACGCGGTTGTTAAAAAGAACTTGATCTTTGCTGACAAAGACGGCAATTTCCGTCCTAACGAGGCTATCACACGTGGTGAATTTGCTAGAGCATTATTCTACATTGACAAGGTGAACGATGCAGTTGCACCATTTGCTGATGTTAAGGGACATGAGTTTGAAAAGGCTATCAACCAAGCTTATGGTAATGATCGTATAAGTGGTTACCCAGACGGTACATTCAAACCGAACGCTTTCATCAAGAGGGCTGAAGCAGCTAAGATACTAAATCACTACGCTAACCGTGGTGTTGACTATGACGGCAGTCTTGGTCAAAGGAAGTATATAGCTTACTTTACTGACCTATATGAATCTTATTGGGGCTACTACGAAATTATGGAAGCGGCTAACAGCCATGAATATGAAAGACGTGTTAATACAAGATTAGAAACTTGGTTACGTGTAATAAATAAATAATATTAAGAAAGCAGTCTTCGGACTGCTTTTTTAGGAGGAAATATGATTAGAAGAGCAAATATAGAAGATATTAAATTTATCATGCCCATATATGAGGCAGCAAAGATGAAGATGCGTGAGGATGGCAATATGCATCAGTGGAGTGACAAATACCCTGACGAAGAAACTCTTTTATCTGACATAGCAAGAGGCGAATTATATCTAGCGTGCGCCGATGAGATATATGGGGTCTTTATGCTTAGCTTTTCTGGTGAAGAGACTTATAAAGAAATTCAAGGCGCGTGGCTTAACGATGAGCCCTATGCTGTCATTCATAGAATTGCTAGCCTTGGCAAGGGAAGAAACTTACTTAAGCATGCTATAGATTTTGCTTTTGCTAGTACAGAGAACATCCGCATCGATACGCACGAAGATAACAATATTATGCGAAGTCTTCTTAAAAAATTAGGCTTTATATATACGGGCATCATTCATCTTAAAAATGGTGACGAGAGACGGGCGTATCAATTAATTAAAAGTAAATAAACTACAAAAAACACCTTATAGCGCTTGATAAGGTGTTTTATATTAGTATGATGTGATATACATAACTTTGGCTAAGTATGGACTTATCTCGTCAAAATCGTACCAACCCGAACTTCTGTAATTATTCTCTTCGCCATTTGGGTTTGATATATAAACTTTGCCGTCATCTGTCGCAGCAAGTAGGACCATGTAGTGCGACTTGCTCGTGAAGCGATTTTCTTCTGGTTTATTCCATATACATACAATGATGGGTCTATTCGTTTTAAGGTGATCAATAATGCTTGCCTCTGATAAAGATTTTGCGTCGAAATAAAAATCTGTATTGTCTACGCCGTAGCTCTTTAGCTCCTTCGAAAGTTTTGTGTAGTCGAGGCGAGGGTAGTACTTCTCACGTAGATCTTCTGGCGTAAGACTTTGACCGTAGCCCGACAAAACTATGGACATGGCGGTGATGCCGCAGCCGTAGTCTTCCATATTGCCGTTCCAATACTCATTGTCCTTCCATGGCTCTATGTTTTGCTTGTACTCGGTATAAGTCTTTTTATTCGCATCCACTGTTGTGAACTTTGTGAAATAGCCTTCGCCACTTATCTTTTCTTGACCGACGCCGCTATAATTTTCGTTCGTATCCATCTTAACATCTTTATACGGACTACTTATGCCAGTCTTTTCTAAGTAATAGTTAAGCGTGTCATTGGCGCTTTCAATTATATTTCTTCTAAGTCTAGCTTTTTTAATTAATGTGAAAGATATAATTAATATTATCAAAACGAAGAAAAATATCTTTTTTCTCTTTCTTTTTTGCTTGACTTTTCTTTTTTTATTTATGTAAGCTTTTCTATTCTCTTTTTCATTATACATAAAATCATCCCTTCTTAAGACTATTATAATATATAAATCTTAATTTTTTCTTAAATAAGCCTTAATATTTTCTTAAATTTAAAAATTCTCATGAAAAAGCACCTCATCTACTAATGATGAAGTGCTTATACATTTATTTCTTTTTATCTTGTGTTAATCTCGATATTGTTATTTTCATTACCAATAACTTTTATATCGAATGGTCCGTCTCCTGTTTCTTCTGCGTTTAGCGCAAGTGTTACTGTTTTGTATGCTATGACTTGTAGGGTTATAGTTGTTGGGCCTGGTGCAACGACTTGCGGATATATTGTTATCTTATTATCCTTAAGTAGTACTTTTTCTACGCCAACTGTGTATCCTGGGTTAGGAAATTTCATTGTAAATGTGATTAGGATTTGATCACCGACCTTTTTATAGAAGATTGATTCGCCGTTGTTACTTAAACCCTCTGAGATGTTTTGTACATCAAAGGATAGGTTTTTGGATGTTTTTTCGCCTTCGTTATCCTTAAAAATCTTGTGTATTCTTTGCACGATTAAAACTCCTTCTACTTGTGATAGCTTTTTTTCTGGCGCATATTTTTTATCGCCATTGCCATATACTATGCCTTTATTTACAAGGTATTTTAACTTTTCTTTTTTAATCTTGTCCATCTTTTCAATGTCAGCGAAGTCAATGTCTTTTTCTTCGCTACGAGCGAATTTTATGTTCTTCACACCGTCAAAGATGTAGTCAATCATTGATTCTCTTGTAAGATAGTTGGAGTCACCATATATACTTACTTTGAAGTCGCCATATTCGTTAGATAACTTTTCCAGTGCACTTGCAAATTGCTTTGCTTCTAGCGGAGCGTTGGGCTCGAACTTTGCATAATTATCTTTAGCAAGCTCTGTAAAGTACTTCTTCATAAATTCATCTTCAATCTTTTTCTCTGCCCAGTGACCTTTTAATTTATCTACACCCATTGCCATGGCTGTGCTTGAAAGCAAAATGCATATCAATAACAGGGCACTTATCATTCTTTTCTTCATATGTTTTCCTCCTTTACTATGATTCTACCTTTATTATATCATAAAGCTAGTTTATTAGAGGTTACAAATGTATTAAATCATTTTAGATCAAGAAGTGAGCCCGTATAAAGCTCGTAGTAAAGCCCTTTCCTCGACATAAGCTCATCGTGCGTACCACTTTCTTTTATGCCGTCATCTGTAAGAACGATGATAGTTTTTGCGTTTTTAATAGTTGAGAGCCTATGGGCAATAGTAAGTGTCGTTCTACCCTCCGATAGCTTTTCGAGTGACTCTTGTATAAGTCTTTCACTAGTGTTGTCAAGAGCCGATGTTGCCTCATCAAGTATAAGCACTTTTGGATTCTTCAAGAATACTCTTGCTATGGCTATCCTTTGTTTTTGACCGCCTGATAGCTTTACACCACGTTCGCCAACGTAAGTATTGAAGCCATCTTTAAGCTCCATAATAAAGTCATAAGCGCCAGCAAGTTTAGCTGCCTCAATGATTTCATCTTTACTTGCATCGATTTTACCATATTTGATATTCTCAAGTATGGTGCCACTAAATAGGTAGACTTCTTGTTGAACCGAGCCAATATTTTGTCTTAGTGACTTTAGTGTGAAGTCTTTTATATTTCTGCCGTCTATCAAAATCTCTCCGCTTGTAACATCGTAGAAGCGAGGTATCAAGTTAACTAGAGTCGTTTTACCTGAGCCAGATGGTCCAACTATGGCGATGGAAGCCCCATCATTAACCACTAGATTGACATTAGAAAGAACTTTATTTTTGTCGTCAGGGTAAGTGAAGCTAACGTCTTTAAACTCAATTTTGCCCTTGACATCTTTTAGCTCGATGGCGTCTTCTTTGTCAAAGATATCGACATCTGTATCCATAATCTCGATGAAGCGCTCTATGCCAGTCATGCCGGCGTTGAAGTTCTCCATGAAGTCGACTATCCTTTTTATAGTTGTTAAGAGGCTTGTCGCGAATAATACATATGCAATCATGTCACCGGCTGATATCTTCCCAGCTTGCATTAAAAAGCCGCCCAAAGTAATTATCATAGTGTACATGATGGCATCGAAGATTCTGTTTACAGTGCCAAAGCCAGCCATATATGTGTATCTCTTCTTTTTAATCTCAAGGAATTTATCGTTATCTTTTTCAAATTTTTCGACTTCGACATCTTCATTCGCAAAGGATTTAACTACTTTTGAGCCAAGTAGCGAGTCCTCAAGACCTGAGTTTAAGTCGCCTATGTGATCTCTTTGCTCCTTAAAGGCGCGGCGCATCTTGCGATTGTATGAGCTTGACGCATATATCATTATAGGTATCATGATAAACATTAGCACTGTTAATAAAACATTGATCTTTATTAAAATTGCAAATGAAATAATTATCTTGAATGTAGCAATTAAAAACTCTTCAGGACAATGATGAGCGAACTCAGTTACGTCGAAGAGGTCATGAGTGATTCTGGCCATGATTTGACCGACCTTAGTATTGTTGTAGTAGCTGTCTGATAGGTGCTGCAAATGGGCAAAGGCATCGCTACGCATGTCTTTTTCGATGTAGGCGCCCATGATGTGGCCGACCTTAGTCATGTAGAATTGAGCAACTATCTCAACTACGCGCAGTGTGAAATAAAGTCCGGCTACTTTTAAAATGTACTCATTTGTTAAAAGCAAAATGTCTTGTGCAGCCGTATTAGTTATGCTTCTTAATAATAAAGGAAAGACTAGTTCACACACTGTAGTTAATACAGCGCAGAACAAGTCTATGAAGAGAATTTTTCTATATTTTTTAAAGTAGGGTAAAAAGCGTTTTAGTAGTTCCTTATTTTTCATTATTCCTCCTTTTATAGTTTAGTACAGCGTCTAAAGCGTGAACCTTTAGCGCCTTTAGTGATATTACATAGATGACTAGGGCGATGACGCCTGATATAGCCATCATTAAAAATTTGATTATCTTCTTTTCTCCTAAAACTTTTACTCCAAGAGTAAATAGTAAATACATTGCAAGCGCCATGATGATGGAGGCTGCTAGTATCTTTATAAGTGAAATTAGATTGTCTTTGATCTCAATATCTGGATAAACTTTCTTAAGCGAGATATATAGTGTTATCGCCGAAACTAACGATGAGATGGATGTAGCTAGGGCAAGGCCTTTGTGCTGCATAAATTTAACTAGTATTATGTCAAAGGCGATGTTTACTGCAACAGCTATAAGTCCATTGATCATCGGCACTTTAGTCTTTTGCATCGAGTAAAATACTTTTTCAAATATCATTCTTAGTGAGGCAAAGAAAAGTCCTAGGATGTAGAATGTTAGTGCACCTGAGGTCATCAGTGTGGCTGTTTCGTTAAACATATTTCTTTGGAAAAGTATCTCAACTATTGGATAGCTTAAAAAAACTATTGCAAAAGTTGCTGGAAGCGTGATAAGTGCAACGATATCGACACTTTCACTGATTATGCTTCTGATCTCTTGACTTTCGTTTCTAATCATTGATGACGATAGTTTTGGAAAGATTACTGTTGTTAGTGCCATAACAAAGACAGATATAATCATAAGATATATCTTGGATGAATAGTTTAGTACCGAGATTGATCCACTAACTAGCTCTGAGGCTAGCGTTTTGTCTACAACTAAGTTGATTTGATATGCGCTCGAGCCTATAAGTATAGGTACGATAAGCTTAAACATCTTCGCTACATAGGGGTCTTTGAAGTCAAGATCGGGTGAATATCTGTATCTTTTGTGCTTAACAGCAGGCAGCTGAATCAAAAATTGCATGGACGCAGCTATAACGCTAATGAACATCAACAGGTCGATATTGCCTCTTCTCGCAAAGAAGATTAGGAAGATGATGAATACTAAGTTGTATGGTATGCCCATGATGGCATAAGGACCAAAAACGTTTTCTGATTGCAAAAAGCTTGAGAAAATGTATGTGATTGACAAAAACAAAATGATAGGCACACCTATTCTCATTAGGTAGGCAGTGTAGGCAAGTGTCTCGCCAGTAAAGCCCTTCGCTATAAGCTTAGTGATTTGCGGTGCAAAGATGTATGACACAGCGCAAAGGATTAAGGCGATGAGGCCGATGATGTTCATGATTTTGTTCATGAATTTTAATTTGCCTCTTTTACCTTCTTTCTCTTCTACCTCTGAAAATATCGGCACAAGCGTAGTGTTTAAGCCGCTACCAAGTGCTCCTATCAAAAATATAACTGCGGTAGTCGCAGCAGTATACATATCGGTCTCGAGATTGGCACCGTACTTCGATGCGATCATTGTCTCCCTGAAGAAGCCCATGATCTTGCTGATTAGCGTGAAGACGGATATCATCGCGAGTGATTTTATAACAGTTTTTTTATTTGACATATATAAACCTCTTTTGTTTTAAATTCTTCTTGAATTTTATCACAAAGTATATAAAAAATCAAGTTTATAAGAGGTAATTTTCAATAAAGTGAGCCGCTCCTGACTCGTCGCAATCCTTGGTAATGTAAGTCGCTGCCTCTTTGATTATAGGCATAGCATTAGCCATAGCAACAGAGACGCCAGTACCCTTAATCATCTCAAGATCATTTTCACTGTCGCCAAAGCTTATGGTGTCTTTAATATCAATACCTAGCTTATGGATTATTTCATTTATACCGACTAGCTTCGAGGTCTTTACGCTATTGATATCAGCAAAGTCATCGTTCCATCTCTTAAAGACAGAGTTCTTCATATATGGTATTAGATGCTCTTCATCAAAGGCCTTAGTCGTATATGAATTCATTTGATAGATTTTACTTAAATCGATATCATCAAATGAAGCGAGCCTTGGTATTGGCACTTCGACGTGGTCATGAACCGCGTGAACCTTATCATCCACTTTATTAAGTACAACGCCTTCACGAGTAAAGAGCGATAGGGCAAAGCCAAGCCTATTTGATGCGTCTACTATGAAGCGAACGTCCTCTTCCTCCATGAAGTGCTCTGAAACAATTTCATCGCCTATTACATTTAAGTTACCATTCATGCCAACAAAGCCATCGACCTCAAGAGTTTTATCAAGAACTTTCAATATATTTTTCTTGTCACGGCCCGATGAGATGAAGACCAAGATCCCTTTTTCTTTTAGTTTATTCATAGCGTCGATGTCTTTTTTACTTATCTTATGAGTAGTGAAGCTCACTATCGTCCCGTCCATATCAAAGAAGGCCGCCTTTATATTATTTAATTTCATATTCATACCTCCAAACAATTATTATTACCCAATAGCTATTTTATTATATCTTATCATGAATAAAGCCTGATATATTCATAGAATTTATAATGAAGAAGCCCCGAATCAAATTAGACAATGATAAATTTATCACTATAGGCGAAAAAAGTGTTGCATAAGTAGCAGATTTGTAGTATAATTATAGTATCAATAGTAAACAATCATTAAGGAGGTAAAATGATGGAAAAACAAAAAAAGAAACGTTCATTAAGTGCCTATAGTATTCTTATTCTAATTATACTATTTGTTGCAATCTTATCATGGATTTTTAATGGAGCACAATTTGCCCCTGTAGTTCCTAAGGGAGCTGAAGAAGCTGTTACTGAAGTAGCAGGAGCTAGACTTCCAGACATCACAATGAGTTTCTACAACGGCTTTGTTGACGCTATAGATATCGCCATCTTCGTTATGGTTATTGGTGGTTTCCTAGCAGTTGTTAACAAGACAGGAGCTCTTGAAGCTGGTATTCACAGACTAGTTAAGAACATGAAGGGTAGAGAAATGGCTCTAATCGCTGTACTTATGATTCTTTTCTCAATAGGTGGATCAACTTACGGTATGGCAGAAGAAACTGTAGCCCTATATCCTCTAATCATTACTGCGATGGTAGCTGCAGGCTTTGATACTATGGTTGCTGTAGCAACTGTTCTTCTTGGAGCAGGTGCCGGCGTACTTGGTTCAACAGTTAACCCATTTGCTACTGGTGTAGCTATGGACGCACTTAACGGTGCAGGCGTTGAATGTAACAAAGGTACTGTAATTCTACTAGGCGCAATACTTTGGGCAGTTGCTCTAGGTACTGCTATGTACTTCGTATTAAGATATGCTAGCAAAGTACACAAAGACAAAGGCTCAACAATACTATCTCTTCAAGAAAGAGAAGTAATGGACAAAGAATTTAAGACAACTAAGACTGAAGACGAACTTGTTTACACAGGTAGACATAAAGTTATTTTACTTATATTCGCAATTACTTTTATAGTTATGATTATATCATTAATTCCTTGGCCAGACTTTGGCGTAACAGCTTTTGAAGGTTGGTCAGCATTCTTGACAGACACAGCACTTGGTGAATGGTACTTCCCAGAAATTTCAGTATTATTCTTCCTAATGTCTATAGTTATAGGCTGGATCGGAAGACTATCTGAAAAGGAATTGGTTAACGCATTTATTGACGGAGCAAAAGACATCTTATCAGTTGTATTAGTAATCGTAGTAGCAAGAGCTGCATCAGTACTTATGGCTCAAACACACATCGACGCACTTATACTAGATAGATCAGCATCAGCTCTAGCAGGCCTACCAGTTTATTTATTCGTACCATTTGCATACATCGTATACATCGCACTATCATTCTTCATACCATCAACATCAGGACTTGCAACACTATCTATCCCAGTTATGGGTGGATTAGCTGCTAGACTTGGTTACTCACCAGAAGTTATGATACTAATATTCTGCGCTGCAGAAGGCGTTGTAAACTATGTAACACCAACATCAGGCGTTGTTATGGGCGCAATACAAATTTCTAAGATGGAATTAGGTACTTGGTATAAATGGGTTAAGAAACCTCTTATATTCACAGTAATATTCTCAATAATTGTATTAACTGTAGCAATGATGATATTCTAAAATTGTTTACTATCGAAGAAGTCCCTAAGGGGGCTTCTTTTTTTGTACATAGATATAGAAAATAATCTTCATTTATGATATAATTACATTGGAGGAATGTATGGAGAAAATAATTGAAGAAATAAAAAGATTAAATATAGAAACGATTAAAGAGGACGAAAGCTTATCGAAGTACACTACTTTTAAGATAGGTGGGCCCGCGCGCGTCTTAATCGAAGCAAAGAGCGATGAAGAAGTTCTAAAACTTGTGAGGCTCTTTGACGAGATGAAAGAAGACTACCTTATCATTGGCAATGGCAGTAACCTTCTTATCACAGATGCTGGTATTGAAAGACCTGTCATAGTCCTAGATAAAAACTTTTCAAATATCACTACGATAGATGAAGTGACTTTATATGCAGAGGCAGGCGCCTCACTTAAGAGCCTTGCCAATAAGGCGCTTGAGCTAGGTCTAGGTGGCCTCGAGGCCATCTCAGGCATACCCGGAACAGTTGGCGGAGCTGTATATATGAACGCCGGCGCCTATGGTAGAGAGATAAAAGATGTCGTGACTAAAATAAGATATATTAAAGATGATAGTATAGCCGAGCTTGATGCAAGTGAAGCAAATTTTGCTCACAGAAGTAGCATTTTTCAAGAGAAGGGCTACATCATATTAGGCGCCTACTTTAAATTAGAGAAAAAAGATAAGAAAGATATAGAAGAAGAGCAAAGAGATTACACTCGAAGAAGAAAGGACAAGCAGCCACTTGAGTATCCATCGGCTGGCTCGGGATTTAAGAGACCCGAAGGCTACTACGCATCTAAACTGATTGAAGATGCTGGACTAAAGGGACTCTCCGTTGGCGGCGCCATGGTTAGTAAAAAGCACTCAGGCTTTATAATTAACACAGGAAGCGCTAGTTTTGACGACGTAGTCACACTTATTGAAAAAGTTAAAGCCATAGTCTTAGAAAAGTTCGCTGTAAGTCTTGAAGAGGAGATAAGGATTATTCATGAATAAAATTAGATTATATGGCGACTACCATACACATACGATATTCTCGTCAGGAACTAAAGGCAATCTGGGTAGGCACGCCTCACAAACACCAGAAGAGAGCGCAAAGAAAGCGTATATGATGGGTCTAAAAGAGATAGCAATCACAGATCACGGTCTAGCTCATTACATGTTCGGCATAAAAAGAAGCAATTTGCCTGTGCTTAGAGAAAGGATTGACAAACTAAACGAAGAGTATAATGACAAGGGACTTAAGATACTTATGGGCGTCGAAGCGAATTTACTTGACTTTGACGGAACTGTTGACCTTGACGATGAGCTTATGAAATACCTTGACATAGTGCTTATGGGCTTTCATTACGGCATAAAGACGAAGAACTTCAAGGAGCAAATGAAGTTATCGATACTGCCGCAAATATCAAAGCCATTTAAAAAATGGCACGCAAAAGTGACTGAGAGGGTTACAGACTCATACATCAAGGCGATAGAGAAGTACCCGATAAAGATAATTACACATCCGGGCGACAAGATAGACGTAAACATTGTTAGACTTGCCAAAGCATGCAAGGAGCATGGCGTGGCACTAGAAATAAATTCATCGCACAAAAATCTTAGTGTTGAGGACCTAATCAAGATCAAGGACATTGACGTAGACTTATACGTTGGATCAGACGCGCATAAATTAGAGCGCGTGGGCGATGTAAAAGAAGCATTAAGAAGGGCTGACGAAGCTCAAATTGATATCAATAGAATCAAAAATATTTATATAGAGTAGGAGGATATTATGGACATATATGTAGTAACAGGCATGAGTGGTGCCGGAAAGAGTTCTTTATTGAATTTCATGGAAGATAACGGATTTTACTGCATTGACAATATGCCTCCTGTTTTATTGCCAAAATTCTTCGAGCTAATTGACAGCGAGAACGAAAACATTAACAAAGTAGCCTTTGGTATGGACATAAGGGGCAAGGAGTTTTTTAATGACATGCTCACTGTGATAGATGGACTTGAAGAAAAGAATTTAGATTTTAAACTAATATTTTTAGACGCAAGAGACAGCGAGCTCATAAAGCGTTTCAATGAAAGAAGAAGGCCGCATCCACTCAGCAAAGACGGATCACTTAAAGATGGTATACAAAAGGAAAGAGAGATACTTAAGGAGCTTAAGGACAAATCAGACTACATCATAGATACAAGCTCAATGAAGAGTAGCGACCTAAAAGACAAGCTATACGAGATACTTTCAAACACTATTACGAGAAAGAAACTTACCATAGTCGTAGAAAGCTTTGGCTTTAAGTACGGCATTCTAGAAGAGGCAGATTTGGTTTTTGATGTAAGATTTTTACCAAATCCATATTACCTTGACGATCTAAGACCATTGTCAGGGCTTGACGCAGAGATAAAAGAATTTTTAGAAAAATATGATGCGACTGAAGAATTTTTCCAAAAACTTGTTGATATGCTTGACTTTTTATTACCAAATTATATAAAGGAAGGCAAAAATCAATTAACTATAGGCATGGGATGCACAGGTGGTAGACACAGAAGCGTTTACATGGCTGAAAGGCTATATGAATATTTAAAAGAAAAGAAGAATTTAACTGTTTTGAAGAATAGAGATATGTATAAAGAGGCTCGTAATGTATAATAAGTACAGAAGCCTAAACCCCAAGATACTTGCAATAGGCGGAGGAACGGGTTTATCGACGCTCTTAAAGGGTATTAAAAACTACTCATCAGATATAACGGCGATAGTGACTATGGCTGACGATGGCGGGGGAAGCGGCGTTTTAAGAAGAAGCTTTGGAATGCTGCCACCAGGCGATGTGCGTAACTGCCTTTTAGCGCTTTCTGACATAGAGCCTGAGATGAATACACTTCTTTCACATCGCTTTGAGAAGGGAGAATTAAAAGGACAATCCTTTGGCAATCTATTTTTGCTTGCGATGAATGAGATATACGGCTCCTTTGAAGAAGCGGTCAAGATGGCGTCAAGCATACTAAGGGTCAAGGGAACTGTTATGCCCATCACTGTGAACGATGTCAATATCGAGGCGACTTACGATGACAAGAGCAAGGCCTTTGGCGAGAGCATTTTGCCAGCTGAGGCTATAAAAGACAATAAAAAGATAAAGAGGGTTGAATTGTGCCCCAAAGATGTTGAGCCGCTTGATGGCGTCATCACAGCCATAAACAAAGCAGACATCATACTTATAGGCCCAGGCAGTTTATATACATCAATCATACCAAATCTACTTGTCAAGGGCGTGACGGAAGCGATCATTTCTTCGTCAGCGAAGAAGATTTACGTGCAAAACGTTATGACGCAGCATGGCGAGACCGACGGTATGTCTGTAAAAGATCACGTGGAAGCAATTTTCGAGCACTCGGACAAAATTTTTGACTCAATCATCATAAATAATAAGGTCTTAAGCGAGGATCTTAAGAAAAAATATCAAGAAGAGTATCAAAAACAAATATTTTTGACCGATGACGATAAGAAATTTTTAGAAGAAGAAGCGATTGATTATATCGAAGGCGACTGCTTGGATGGCGGCGACTACGCTAGACACGACAGCGAAAAGCTTTCGAACATGATTATCGATTATTATATAAGGACTAGAAGGGTAAAGACTTATGAGAAATAAATTATTCGTGATAGGTAGCCCGATTGAGCAGTCAAAGTCACCAGAAGTGATGACGGACTTTATCAAAGCGAATGGGCTTGATCTTACTTACGAAAAAAGAGAAGTGAATAAAGACGGCCTTGAAAGCTTTGTAAATGAAGCAAAGCAAGGCGAAGTACTCGGCTTTAACATCACTACGCCACTTAAGGAAGATATTTTAAATTACGCGGACGATGTGAGTGAAGCGGTTAAGACACTTGAAGCAGCCAATACAGCTAGCCTTGCCAGTGGCAAGATGAGTCTACACAATACTGATTACATCGGCTTTATGAAAGACATCACTAGCCTAATACCAAAGTATGAGAGATACTCCTACGCTGTTTTAGGTACTGGCGGAGCGGCGCGCAGCATTATATATGCACTTACTAAACTAGATATCTTTCAGATAACCGTTTATACGCGCGATGAGGTCGAAGCGCATTACAAGCTAAAGAACTTCGAAGACGATATCGAGATATATCCTTACGGCTACGGCATGGATCAAGACGTCATCATAAACGCAACTGGCCTTGGTATGGCTGGTAAGCTTGACGAGAGCCCATTGTTAAAAGAAGACTTCGAGATGAGCAGGGCTGGCTTTGCTTATGATCTAACATATAACCCAGAAGAGACAAAATTCTTGGCGCTTGCTAAAGAGGCAGGTCTCATCACTATGAATGGCTGGGGCATGTTCGTGGGTCAAGCCGAAGAAGCGTTTAAAATTTGGACTGGAGCTGATAGAAATGAACTTTGAACAAGAAAAATCATCAAAGACATATAAAGAAAAGACAATTATTAATATAGGCGGCGAAAAGATTGGCGATGGATTTGCAGTGATCGCTGGTCCTTGCGCGTGCGAATCATACGAGTCCCTTCTTGATGAGGTAAAATTTTTATCATCTCGCGGAATAAAATTTATTAGAGCAGGCGCCTTCAAACCAAGGACATCGCCATATAGCTTCCAAGGCCTAGGACGCGAGGCACTTGATTACTTCAAAGAGATAAAAAAGGCTTACGACGTGAAATTTGTCTCCGAGCTAATGGATTTGCGTGAGCTTGATTATTTCATGGACGCAGTCGACATAATTCAAGTTGGAGCTAGAAATATGCAAAACTTTTCCTTATTAACTGAGCTTGGCAAAATTAATAAGCCTGTACTATTAAAGAGAGGTTTTGCAAACAAGATAAAAGAGTTTATAGCGGCGGCTGAATATATATTAAAGGGCGGCAACGAAGATGTCATTTTATGCGAAAGAGGCATCAGGACTTTCGAGACAGCTACGAGAAACACGCTAGACATCTCGAGTGTACCAATCATTAAAAAGTATACAAATCTACCTATCATAGTTGATCCATCACACGCAGGCGGCCTTGATTACCTAGTGAAGCCACTAAGCCTAGCAAGTGCGGCAGTTGGAGCTGATGGAATCATCATTGAAGTCAATGACAAAAAGACAGAGGCACTTTCAGATGGGGAGCAAGCCATAAATTACGACGAGTTCGATGATTTATTAGTAGATTTAAAGAAAATACTTAAGGCAATGGACAAAACTTATGAATAGAGATGAACTTTCTTATGAAATAAAAATCATTCACAAGGCGAGCGAGATTGTTTTAGAAGAAAAATTTACTAAGTATCTTGTATTAACGGATAGAAATGTCTATAGAGAGCAAAAAGATTTCGTAGAAGAAATAGTAAAGAAATATGATGCTTATCTATATGTGATAGACGATGGCGAAGAGGCAAAGAGCTTAAGCGTTTTAGAAAATCTACTTGAGTACGCAGCTGATAAGCTTGATAGGCACTCACTTATAATCAATGTGGGTGGCGGCGTAGTAACGGACATTGGCGGCTTTGCGGCGTCGATTCTATTTCGCGGCATAAAGCACGTAAACGTTGCAACAAGCTTACTTGCTATGACTGACGCAGCTATTGGGTCCAAGACTGGAATCGATTTTTGCGATAAGAAAAACATCTTAGGCACTTTCTACGATCCATACAAAGTTTTTATTGCTATAGATGCACTTGAAACGCTGTCTAAAGATGAGTATATATCAGGACTTGCGGAAGTTATTAAGCACGCACTTATTTATGACAATGGCCTATATGACTTAATAAAAAATAATGCGGCTATTGAAGAAGTACTTGAAAAATCAATTGAAACAAAAGTTCATTTTGTTTGTGAAGATAAAAATGAGAAGGGCGCTCGCATGGCGCTAAATTTTGGTCATACCTTTGGCCACGTGATTGAAGCAGCTAGTCACTACACTTTGTCACATGGTAAATGTGTTGCCATTGGTACGAAGATTGCCCTTGAGCTTGGCAAAATTTTAAATATAACAGACGAAGGAACTTATGAGAGAAGTTTTGAATTAATACACAAATATTATCCACTTGAAGAAATAAATTACGAGATAAAATCACTTAAGAGTGATAAAAAGATGATGGGCGAGGAGCTTAATTTTGTTTTTCTTGCAAATAGATGCGCCATCATTAAAACGATGGATGAGAGAAAGGTAGTAGAGCTTTATAATGAGCATATTAAGAATAAAAAACTCTAAATTAAAAGGTCAGGTTTATGTAAACCACTCAAAAAGCTACTTGCACAGATATATCTTTGCAAGTTCTTTTGCTGCCGAAAACACAATTATCAAGGGCTTTGACCTATCTGAAGACATCAAAGACACTATGCTTGGCCTAATAAGCTTTGCTGATTTTGATCTTTTGGATAATGGTGACGTCCTTGTTAAGCCGCGCGAAAATAAGAAAAGTCTTGATAGAGTGCGCATAGAAGCATCAGGCACAACGCTTCGCTTCATGCTATTTAATATACTTGATGGCAATTTGCACGAGATATACATGGGCGATAAGCTATTTGAAAGGCCAAATGAGCCCGCGTTTAAGATATTTGACGCAAATGGCATTAAGTACCGCATCAACGATAATAACAAGTCCATCAGCATAAAGGGCGACTTAGTTAAGGATGAATACATAATCACGGCAGACATATCGAGTCAATTCGTTTCATCACTACTATTTAAGCTTGCACGCATGGACTTTGACTCGCGTATAGTTCTTGACTGCGACTTATCTTCACGTTCATACATAGACATGACTATCAAGTGCCTTAATGACTTTGGCGTCGAGATCGATGCGAGCGAAAATGAATTTAAGATAAAAGGCGGACAAGAATTTAAATCCGCTGGTGAATATATTATTGAAAGAGATTACTCAAACGCGGCTAATTACTATGCAGCAAACTACTTAGGCTCAGATATTGACATCATGGATATGCTTGATACGAGCATACAAGCTGATAAGATGGTTAAAGATACTTTATTAAGATACGATCAAACTCAGAACCTCACTATAGATATGAAAAATAGTCCAGACGCAGTGCCAATACTTGCGATGACTGCCTTATTTAGAAAGCATAAAACTACTTTCACTTCAGTAAAGAGACTGATGTATAAGGAGTCGAATAGGGTTCAAGCCATAATCAATGAGCTAAAAAAGATTGGAGCGAAGATTACCTTTACTGATGATAGCTTAATCGTGAATCCGCTTGAGGACATCATTATGTACACGAACAAGTTTGACGCGTATAACGACCACAGGATAGCTATGATGATAGCGATACTTGCGACAAGGCTTGATCAAGACATCTTCCTGAGTGGCTACGAATGTGTAAATAAGTCGTATCCGAAGTTTTTCGAAGATTATATAAGTTTGGGAGGCGAGGTCAATGTCATCGACAATTGGAAATAGAATTAGACTCACTCTTTCAGGCGAATCGCATGGGCTATACATGACAGCGACGCTTGATGGTTTGGCTAGCGGCATAGAAGTCGACAGAGACTACATTGACAAAATTCTCACAGAAAGAAGACCAAATACGATAGGCTCAAGCGCTAGAAGAGAGAAAGATGATTACGAAATCATCTCTGGCGTCTTTAACGGTTTCACTACAGGAGCCGCGCTTACTATACTTATGAAAAATGCTGACGTAGACAGCTCTTCTTATGAAGCTACAAAGGATTTAGCAAGACCGTCGCAGGCTGATTACCCTGCCTTTATTAAGTACAAGGGCTTTAATGACTATCGCGGCTCAGGTATATTCTCAGCTCGCTTAACAGCGCCAGTATGCGCAGCTGCTGCGATAATTTTAAAAGAGCTAGAAAAAGAAGGAATTACTTTCGAAACTCATCTAAAAAGAGTGGGCAAACTCATTGA
This sequence comes from uncultured Eubacteriales bacterium, assembly GCA_900539725.1. Taxonomy (GTDB): domain Bacteria; phylum Bacillota; class Clostridia; order Tissierellales; family Peptoniphilaceae; genus Fenollaria. Next base: position 20,896 of record UQDI01000014.1, read on the forward strand.
CGAAGCGAGTGGCGAAGAATTTTTATCGAAAAAATATCATATGTATAAGTACAGCGACGACGAGATCGAAAATTATTTAGATGAAATAAAAAATGAAAACGATAGCGTCGGAGCAGAGGTCGAACTTATTATAAAGGGCGTTAAGGCAGGTCTTGGCGAGCCGCCATTTGCTCCGCTTGATGGGGAGCTAGCGAGGTATATGTACTTAATACCATCTCTTAAATCTGTTTCCTTTGGTCGTGGATATGGTTTTGCACAAAGCCTTGGCAGTGAAGTAACTGACGAGATGAGGGTAGATGCTGGCGAAGTAAAATTTTTAGATAATAATAATGGTGGCATCATTGGCGGTATATCAAACGGCGCAGATATAGTTCTAAGCTGTGTGTTTAAGCCAATCGCATCAATCGCTCGTGAGTTTAAGACCATAAACATGAAGACTATGGAAAACGCTGAGATAATGATAAATGGCAGGCATGACGCTTCAGTCGTCCCACGTGTCTACACAATTATGAAGTGCTACGCGGCTCTTGCCATCTACGATATGCTGGTGAGCGCATGAACATCATTATCATTGGCATGCCAAACAGTGGCAAGACGACCATTGCCTACGAGCTAGCCCGTAAGATTGGCTACAAAGCCATTGACACGGACAGGTTGATCGAAAAAGAAGCGGGCATGAGCATAAATGAAATTTTTCGAAAATATGGCGAAGAAGAGTTTAGATTAAGAGAGACAAAGGTTTGCGAGAGAGTAAGTAAACTAGATAAAAGGATCATAGCGACTGGTGGCGGAACGGTTATGCGCGAAGAAAACATGGCGCATTTAAAAAGCAACGGCTATGTCATTTATTTAAAGAGGCCGCTTGAGTTTTTGAAAACAAATCTTGATACATCGAGAAGACCCTTACTAAGAGCCAATGGCGACCCGATGAAAAAGCTATACGAAGAGAGGGCACCGCTATTCGAAAAGTACGCGGACATGACGATGAAGGCGGACCAATCAGTCTTTTTGATGTGCAAGGAGCTCAAAAGGCGTTTAAAGGTACAAGGAGTGATTAAATGAAGAAGATACTTGTGGTCAACGGACCGAATATCAATATACTTGGCAAGAGAGAGCTTGAAATTTATGGCGAATTATCATATAATAATTTAGTGGATGAATTAAAGTCTTATGCGAAGAAGAAATGCGTTTGCTTAGATGAATTAAAGTCTTATGCGAAGAAGAAATGCGTTTGCTTAGATGAGTTTCAGTCAAATAGCGAAGGCGCCATCATTGATAAGCTTCAAGAGCTTATTGATGGGGAATATGATGCGCTTATCATCAACCCAGCTGCTTACTCGCACTACAGCTACGCCATATACGACGCGCTAAAGGCCATAAAGATAAAAAAAGTCGAAGTGCACTTAACAAATATATTTGCACGCGACGAATTTAGAAAAACATCTGTCACAGCAGGTGCTTGTGATGGAGTCATTTCAGGTTTTGGCTTTGATTCATACAAATTAGCAATAGATTATTTATTAAGGGAGGAATAAAAATGGACGTAAAACACGATTTAGACTACATGGTAGAATTTATGGTGAAGCTATTAAAGACACCGTCACCAACAGGGGACACTATTAAGGCGCTTAACTTAGTTGAGGAAGAGTTCGCTAAGTACGGCTTAAAGGCTCATAAAAATGCAAAGAACGGTTTTTATGTATCAGTAGAAGGCGAAGATGACGAAGAGCAAGTGACTTTATCAGCTCACGTTGATACACTTGGCTGCATGGTTAAGGACATAACAGGAAATGGTAGACTTAAACTTACTAAATTAGGTGGCTATCCATGGAATGTAATTGAAGGCTGTGAATGTGTTATCTCAACTATTGATGATGGCGAATACACAGGCACTATACTTACTAATGTTTCTTCAACTCACGTTTATGGCGCAAAAGCTGACGAAACAAAGAGAGACGAAGACTCAATGGAAATAAGAATTGACGAAAAAGTTTCATCAAGAAAAGATGTTGAAGAGCTTGGCATCAATGTTGGTGACTACGTTTATCTATATCCAGGCACATGGGTTACACCATCTGGCTTTATTAAGTCAAGACACCTTGACGACAAGGCATGCGTTGCAGTTCTTGTTGGACTAGTAAAATATTTAAAAGAAAATAATATTAAGCCAAAACACACAACAAACTTCTTCATCTCAAACTATGAAGAGCTTGGTCACGGATCAACAGCTGGTCTACCTGAAAAGACAGTTGAATTTATTTCTGTAGATATGGCAGCACCAGGCACTGGACAAACATCATCAGAATTCAAATGCACAGTTTGTGTAAAAGACTCTTCAGGACCATATGACAAGATGATGAGTGAAAAATTCATCAAACTTGCTAGAAAAAATGATATACCATACGCTATAGACATCTATCCATATTACGGTTCAGACGCATCAGCAGTTTTAAGAGCAGGCTGGAACGTTAGAGCCGCACTTATAGGACCAGGCGTTGACGCATCACACAGCTTTGAAAGAACACATAAGGAAGCAGTTGATGCAACATTTAAACTAGCACTAGCTTATCTACTTGAAGACTAATAGCTTATATATAAAAAATGCTTACAGCGATCGCTGTAAGCATTTTCTTTTGCATCTTTACTTAAAAATGTAATTATAAATTATATTTATGAACTCATCTCTATTGATCTTAGCGTTCTTGTCAATGGCCTTGCCATTAACATAGCCTAGCGCCTTGGCGATGGCAAGATAAGAATTTTCTTCGTTTGTTAGTTTAGCCTTTGCATTCACTGGCTTAAATATGTCCTTGCCAACAAGCTCTTCCATGCCTTTAAGCCTTACAATGAACTTTGCTAAATCAATATTTGTTACTTCTTTATCTTTATTCACTTCATTTTCTTTTATTATGCCATTTCTTATAGCTCTTTGATAAGCATTATCAATAACTTCATCGATGTCATTTCTTGAGCCAAATATATAAATAAAACTTATAAAGTCTTTTTGCTTTAAGTTTTTCTCAGGCATTATCTCGTCTTCAAGGTATGAGTAGCCCATTTGCTTAAGTAGAGTCGCCTTGTCTTTGTATTTTGATTTGTCAATGTCGGAGTAGTTTTTAAACTCATCTGCATTGTTTGTAAGTTTGCCTGTTATGGCGTCAATCTCAATTCTAGTATTCTTTGGCATGTAGCTTAAAACTACCTTTGACTTAGCTGGATCAGATTTATCTCTAATATATTGATAAGCTTCTTCGTATTGAATTTCTTTTTTAACTAGATCATAAGCTTCATCTGCTGATATCTTTGCCTTTTCATAGCTCATAGGCTTTCTATACCAAGCTCTTGAGTAGTCATTTACTTCTTTTGTATCTTTAGAAACGCCCATGCTAATGGAATTTTCTGGAACGTAGTAGCCGTCCATCACTCTTACAAAGTATATAGAATTATTTTCAGCACTTATGAATTTTAAGTCCTTTTCATCGATGTCTGAAGCATTCTTCTTGATATATTCCATAGCAATCTTCTTTAATTCATCAGAGCTTAAATCTTTTTTCTCACTATCACCATTGTCAAAATTATTGTATCTACTAAATCTTAATAGTGTCAGATCCTTCGCATCGAAAGAGATGTTATAGTAAGTCTTTTTATCGTCTTTGCCACTTTCTAAATTGATGTTGTAGACGTAATCCTTAGAGATGTAGTCTTGATTTAAAGTTGATAAAGTCACCTTAGTCTTGCTAGTGTCCTTAACATAAGTCTTTGCTTTTTTGACAGCTTCGTCCTTAGACTTGATGCCCTTAATCTTGTCAATGCCCTTAACTTCGTACTCACTAAGACCGTCCATAGCCCCTTCTGCAGCAGCGTCCTTTGTCATGTAATTATTTAAAAATATAGGGTAGTCGTAGCGCTCATATTTTTTACTACTTGAATTAACAAAGTAATTTGCATTTAATGCGTTACTATATATAGTCTTAAATGTAAGTCTCGGTTCCTTCTTTTCACCCACCACAAACTTAATCATAGGCTTTAGATATTCATTGTCCTTGTAAATATTTATAGCCTCGTCCATAGTTAAATTGCTCTTAAGAGCATCAAACTCAGCAGTCTTTGAAAAATCAAAGCCTTTGTTGTAGTTAAGTGAGTACATTTGAACGCTCTTATCAACATAGTTAATAGTAATGGAAGCGCCGTCGCCTATAACGCGTCTAGCATTTACATATCTATCAAAGTTAAAAGTATAAGCGTTGTCACCACCAAAGTTTTGATAAGTTTTTTCGTTTAGCTTAAGGCTCTTGCTATTGATAGGGTCAATCTTTTTGATCATATCAGTGGCATATTTCTTCAAAGCATCATACGAGTACTTTGGTTTAAGTGTTTCATACTTTTTATTGTCATAGATATTGAAGTTAGTGATGTGCATGTCCTTTGATATGCTCACGTTTACATCACTTGAGCCGTCCTTCTTAGTCCATGACAAATTGTATATAGTGCCGTAGCCATCGTCACTAGAACTATTCACTTCAAAATTGTCATAAACGTCTTTGATATTAAATACTTCTTTTGCTTTTAAAACTAATTTTTCCATTGTTTTATCGTCCACCTTGTTTACGTTTTTTGTTTCTGCTAATGAATTTACTGGCAATGCGCACAAAACCATAACGATGGCGAGTGCCATTGCAATCATGTTCATCTTTTTAAGCATAATATCATCTCCTTTGTCTATATTATACCACTTTAGCATAGAGACATAACGATTTTAACAAAATTGTAACTAATTTGATAAAGTCTGTGAAATTTATAGCTTTAAAAATAAACTTGTGATATAATTATTACAAGAGGTGATTAAATGAAACACGATTTAGTCTTAGTAATAGATTTCGGCGGACAGTATAAGCAATTGATCGCAAGACGTGTAAGAGAAAATAATATTTACTCGGAAATAATTCCTTATACTAAAAGCATAGAAGAAATAAAAGCAAAAGACCCTAAGGCAATAATATTTACAGGCGGACCAAACTCAGCCTATCTTGATGATTCACCATCAATATCAAAAGAAATATTTGAACTAGGCATACCTATACTAGGTATTTGTTATGGGGCTCAGCTAACAGCTCATCTGTTAGGCGGTGAAGTGAAGAAAGGCTCTGAGAAGAACAGGGAATACGGCAAGACCATATGCCACTATGAAGAGTCAAAGCTATTTAAGGGCGTTGAAAATGGTCAAGTTTGGATGAGTCATACTGACTACATATCCAAGCTGCCAGAAGGCTTTAAGTGCATCGCATCGACAGATAACTGTCCTATCGCAGCGATGGAAAATGAAGAAAAAAAGATTTACGCAGTACAATTCCACCCAGAAGTAAAACACTCAATCGACGGCGACAAAATGATTAGAAACTTCCTTTATGAGATAGCAGGTCTTAAGGGCGATTGGACGAGCGAAAATTTCATTGAAAACAAAGTTAAAGAGATAAGAGAAAAAGTTGGCGATAAGAAGGCCTTACTAGCACTATCAGGCGGCGTCGACTCCTCAGTTGCTGCAGCTCTTATGCACAAGGCTATAGGCGACAATCTAACTTGTATCTTCGTTGACCATGGTCTACTTAGAAAAGATGAAGGCGATCAAGTCGAAGAGATATTTAAGAATAGATTCAAGATGAACTTCATTAGAGTTAACGCTCAAAAGAGATACATGGATAAGCTTAATGGCGTATCAGAGCCAGAAAAGAAGAGAAAGATCATCGGCGAAGAATTTATCAGAGTCTTTGAAGAAGAAGCAAAGAAGCTTGGCAAGATCGAGTACCTTGTTCAAGGAACCATATATCCAGACGTAGTTGAATCAGGAACAAACGGTTCAGCAGTTATAAAGAGTCACCACAACGTAGGCGGTCTACCAGACGACATAGGCTTCGAAGGACTGATAGAGCCACTAAGAGAGTTATTCAAAGATGAAGTAAGAGCCATAGGACTTGAGCTTGGCCTAGATGAAGACCTTATCTATAGACATCCGTTCCCAGGACCAGGCCTTGCCATCAGAGTTATAGGCGAAATCACAGAGCAAAAACTAGAAATACTTCGTGAAGCAGACGCCATCTATATAGACGAGCTAAAGAAAAACGGTCTATATAGAAAGATTTGGCAAGCTTTTGCTGCACTACCAGACATAAAAACAGTAGGCGTTATGGGCGACGAAAGAACATACGACTACGTATGCGCACTAAGAGCCGTAACAAGCACAGACGGTATGACAGCAGAATTTTATCCGATAGATATGGATATACTTGCGAAAATTTCGAATAGAATAATTAATGAAGTAAAAGGAATAAATAGAGTGGTGTATGATATAACCAGCAAACCACCAGGAACAATCGAATGGGAATAATTTGCGGCTAAAACGGTTTCTTTCGCTTGTTCGAATGATTTAGTCGCTGCGGAGGGCATTTAGCCCGCCTCACTCCTAAACATTCTCCACTTCGCGAAATAATTCCGTTTTATCTCACAAATTGAATAAACGAAATTTGGCGTTGATAAAAAAGATTTTTGCTCGCTGCGGAGTATCGTCTATACGACTCACTCGCAAAAATTCTGCACATCGCCTTTCTCATCAAATTTTCCAGCGAAATTTAGTGCTGATAAAATTTTTAATAATCCGTTCTGTCTCGTGACTCACGGTATTTATGTGGATTGGATATGGGAGGGCATTTAGCCCGCCTCACTCCTAAACATTCTCCACTTCGCGAAATAATTCCGTTTTATCTCACAAATTGAATAAATGAGTTTAGGCGTTGATAGAATGTAATTTACTCTTCTATTATCACCAAATTATAAATATATGTCCCAAAACATTTCAAATTTCAAGCAAATGTGATATAATAATAATGAACAAAAAATATTGATTCTAGCTGGTAAATCATGTTATAACACCCATGTTATGCCATACTGGAATTCTAAAAAAGGAGGAAGTATGAAATGAAACACAAACGCTTTGGAATAAAGTTTCTGTCAGTATTATTAGCTGTCGTTTTTATTGTTTTTTCTGGTATAAATCCAAGCTATGCTAACATACTATTTGAAAAACAAGGAATCAATGAGTATCATTTCTATAATGACACAATAGAAAACAAAGATTCAGCTAAAGAAATACAAAAACAGATAATTACAAATGGAGGAAAATTATCCGAACCAGGCCATGTCTTTAAGGACAAAAGTAAGGTGTTTTTGAAATGGCAAGATGAAGATGGTAACGAAATCAAATTTGATACTCCAATCAGTATCACAGGTAACGACAAAAAAATAATTAATGTTTACCCAGTTTTCAAAAGCCAAGTAGTAGTAACCTATTATGTAGATGATAAAGTTTATATGACAGATACCATCACTGATGCTAGTTCTTATAAACTACCAGTAGATCCTACAATTTATGATGCTAATAAATACTTCGTAAATTGGTCAACATCAAAAGACGGCTCATCTGGTGTTTATGATGAGAATTCTTTGAAAAAAGATATTGAAGCAGGAAAAACTGACATTAAACTTTATGCAATTACAGAGTTTAAACACAAGGCGACATTTATAACAGGAGATGGCGCAAGCTTCCAAGAACAAATCCTTGCAAGTAATGCAAGTACTCTTGATAAACAACCAAAAACTCCTGAAAGACCTGGATATGAATTTAGCCACTGGTCTTTGGAAGAAGATGGTGAACCTGTTGACCTTACCACTCTAGTGTTAAACGAAGATATTGATGTCTATGCTGTATGGAAACCAGTTGTAGTTGACTATAAATTTAAGGTTATGGTCCAAAATATAAATGATGATGACTACACTTTCCATGAAATAATATCAGCAAGAGGACTTAATGGACAACAAACAAGCCTACCTTTTAAAGGAAGTGAAAATCAAGACCCTAAAGTTGCTCCATCTGGTCCAATAGTAGAAGATATTACGAGTCTTACAGAAAAAGATGGCCGCTTTAGCAAGGGCTACAATAGTAAAGATGAAAATGGAAAAATGGATCACACCTATACCAATCCTCAAACCCTAGATTATCCTGGCTTCCATTTGAATGAAGAAAAAACTGCTAAAGAAGTTGAAACTATAGAAGCTGATGGTAGCACAGTTGTACCTGTCTATATGGATAGAAATGTTCATACTATATGGGTCTATAAAAATGCAAATAAAATTAGTTATTATCAAGCTAATTGGGTCAATGCCACAGATGATAATAACAAAAATATATCTGTTGACCTCCGCTATGGTCAAAGTTCTGAACAATGGTTTGACAAGCTAAATCAAGATTATATTTATTACATGGATAAAAGCATAGGATCTTTCTATACTAGAGCACCAGCAATGGGTGATAAAGACATCTACATGTATAGAGTTTATGCTCAGGGTACAAAATACCAACTACGCTTTGTTGAATGGGATTCAAGCAAATTTAATGCACAAATAAACAGCTCAAATCTTGCAACAATGCAATCTACCCTTGGTACCATGAAAGAAATTGGTAAAAGAGTAAGCTTCCAAAACTCAGAGTGGTATATTAATTCTGGAGGATATAAATATAGAGTCTTTGAACCATACCAAGGAATGTGGAAACAAGTCACATATTCTTGGGTAGATAAGACTGACCATGTAGATGACATAAAAGGATTTACGCCTAAGAAAGGTGATATGTCAGCTGATGGTTTGCAATCAGTAAATGTAAATAATCCAGCCTTTAGAGATTATATGTTCGCCGCAGGTAAGAATGTGGGTGGATATCAAAACTATACAGGAACACCTTATATGGAAGATGGCAACTATGTTGGCTTCTTATTCTATATTAGAAAGTCATACAAGATTAATTACTATTCTGGAAATAAAAAAATAACCAGCAAATCATACAAATATGAAGCTCCAGTAACTGATTTTGGTCTTGATTATAAAGTTGGGGAAACAACAAATCCTGATAATCCTAAACAAATTTTTAAGGGTTGGTATAAAGACTCAACCTTTAGTGTTCCTTACACAGCAGAAGAAATCAAAACAATGCCAGCTCATGATACAAATGTTTATGCTAAGTGGGAATCAGTAGAATACAAAGTAACCTTCCACACAAACCAAAATGACTATGCTAATGAAGAGTTTATAGAAGAAGTTACAAACATTCCTGATAGCAAAACAGTATATGATGGACAATATAAAGATGCCGAAACAAGTGAAGATAATTTCCCTCAACCAGTTAAACCTGAAAAAGCAACAGAATTTTTGGGATGGTATGAGAAAAACCAATATGGTAGATTTGTAAAAGCAAATCTTCACAAACAAATTAAAAATAATGATACTCACTTATATGCTAAGTGGAAATATGATTATTTAGCATTAAAATACGATTTGAACTTACAAGCTAATGACAAAGTTGAAGGAAATGCTCCAACAGATTCAAACTCTTATATCATAGATGCCAAAGCACAAGCTCAGGATATAGGTCAAGTTAAAGTAAATGATGGTAAAAAAGTTTTCGTAGGTTGGAGTGAAACAAAAGATGGTTCTAGCGGACTAATTAAACCAAGCGAAACTGTTTTAATGGATAAAAATAAAACTCTTTACGCTCAATGGAAAGAAATGCCAGATTTGCCACTTACCAAAGTAACTTATGATCCAAACGGTGGTACAGGAAAGCAATATACAGTTGAAAATATAATTGTAGAAGACTTCCATAAGGTCCTAGACAATGATAAAGACGAAAATCTTAAATACACACGTGAAGGATATGCCTTTAAGGGCTGGAGCAGAGATAAAGCTGCAACAAAAGCTGAATTCCAAGCAGGTGAAGAGGTCAATGTCAACCAACTAGACCAAGATACAAATAACTATATCTATGCAATCTGGGCTCCTATCATCAATTACACAACTGATGGCAATGGACAAGTTAAGGAAGGCGAAAACTTTGTAGATAATACAAAAGAAGAAGTTGAACTTAAAACAAATCCAAAGGGCACAGAAACAAAAGCAAAAGAAGGATATAAATTTAGCCACTGGACAGCAGATAAAGAAATCACATTAAATGATGGAACAAAAATTCCTGCTGGAACAAAAATTACTGAAGAACAATTAAAACAAGCAGTAATCACAGAACCACTTACATTTAAAGCTAATTTTGTAAAAGATAAACCTAGCGAATTCAATGTAAGGCACGAGTTTAAAGTTGCAGATGATTCTCCAGTTAAAGAAATGCCAGCTGATGTTAAAACAGCCGTTGATGCCCAACTTCCAGAAGATAAAACATCAGAAGATGGCAAAACAACAACCCCAGGAGAATTAAAAGATCCAAAAGACGTAGAAGATAAAACAAATGACGGAGTTTGGAAATTTGAAGGCTTCAAAGATCAAGATAAAACTACAGATGAAGTAGACGCAAAAGTAAACGGAGCAGATGTAACATTCGAAGGCGAATGGAAATTCACACCAAACAAACACGAAGTAACTTACGAATACGTAAGTGGAACAAAAGGTGTAGAATTACCAGAAGCATTAAAAGCAAAAGCCCCAGAAAAAGTACCAGGAAAAGTAAAAGGCGATACAGTAACATCCCCAGTTCCAACTGGAAAAGACGCTGAATATAGAGATGAAACAAACAAGGGAACTTGGAAATTCAAATCATACGACAAAGATTCAGTAGAAATCACCAACAAAGACGAAAAAGTCACAGGAACATGGGTATTTACACCAGATCCAGAACCTAATAAGTATAATGTGAAACATGAATTTGTATCATCAACAGAAGGTAAAGAGCTTCCACAAGCCGTAAAAGATTTAACACCAAAAGATAAACCAGATAACGAAGATGGAAGCACTGTAACTCCTACTGCTCCAACACAAAAAGAAGTAGCAGATACAGAAAACGATGGAAAATGGACATTCGAAGGCTATAAAGATCAAGATACAACTACAGACGAAGTAGACGCAAAAGTAAATGGGAAAGATGTAACATTCGAAGGCGCATGGAAATTCACACCTAACGAACACAACGTAACATACGAATACGTAAGTGGAACAAAAGGTGTAGAATTACCAGAAGCATTAAAAGCAAAAGCCCCAGAAAAAGTACCAGGAAAAGTAAAAGGCGATACAGTAACATCCCCAGTTCCAACTGGAAAAGACGCTGAATATAGAGATGAAACAAACAAGGGAACTTGGAAATTCAAATCATACGACAAAGATTCAGTAGAAATCAACAACAAAGACGAAAAAGTAAAAGGAACATGGGTATTTACACCAGATGCTGCTGTAGTTACTGAATACGTTGATGAAGATGGTAAGACTATTGCTGATAAGGAAAATGGAACACAACCTAAGAAAGATATCGATGGATATGAATTTGTAAAAACTGAAAAAGATGAACAAGGTAATACAAAACATATCTACAAAAAGAAGACTACTCCTACACCAGCTGTAGTTACTGAATACGTTGATGAAGATGGTAAGACTATATCTCCTAAGGAAAATGGAACACAACCGAATAAAGACATCGAAGGATATGAATTTGTAAGAACCGAAACTGATGGACAAGGTAATACAAAACATATCTACAAAAAGAAGACTACTCCTATACCAGAGGTAGTTACAGAATACGTCGATGAAAATGGAACGACTATATCTCCTAAGGAAAATGGAACACAACCGAATAAAGACATCGAAGGATATGAATTTGTAAGAACCGAAACTGATGGACAAGGTAATACAAAACATATCTACAAAAAGAAGACTACTCCTATACCAGAGGTAGTTACAGAATACGTCGATGAAAATGGAACGACTATATCTCCTAAGGAAAATGGAACACAACCGAATAAAGACATCGAAGGATATGAATTTGTAAGAACCGAAACTGATGGACAAGGTAATACAAAACATATCTACAAGAAAAAAACTACTCCTGCTGATTACAATGTAAATCATAGGTTTGTATCATCAACAGAAGGCAAAACTCTTCCAAAAGCTGTTACAGATTTAACACCAGATCAACAAACTGGTAAGAAAGACGGTAGCACTGTAACTCCTACTACCCCAACACAAACAGAAGTAAAAGATACAGAAAACGATGGAACATGGAAATTCGAAGGCTACAAAGACCAAGACACAACTACAGACGAAGTAGATGCAAAAGTAAATGGAGCCGATGTAACATTCGAAGGTGAATGGAAATTTATGCCAAACAAACACAAAGTAACTTACGAATACGTAAGTGGAACAGAAGGAAAAGAATTACCAGAAGCATTAAAAGCAAAAGCTCCAAAAGAAGTAACAGGAAAAGTAAAAGGTAATACAGTAACATCCCCAGTTCCAACAGGCGATGAAGCTACATTTAGAGATGAAACAAACAAAGGAACATGGACATTCAAATCATACGACAAAGACTCAGTAACAATTTCTAACCAAGACGAAAAAGTAACAGGAACATGGGAATTCACACCAGACCCTGAACCTAATAAGTACAATGTTAAACATGAGTTTGTATCATCAACAGAGGGCAAAGAACTTCCTAAAGCTGTTACAGATTTAACACCATACCAACAAACTGGTAAGAAAGATGGAGACAATGTAACACCAACTGCTCCAACACAAACAGAAGTAAAAGATATAGACAATGATGGAACATGGACATTCGAAGGTTATGATGAAAACAGCAAAACTATTAATAAATCTGATGTAACATTCGAAGGAAAATGGAAATTCACACCAAACAAACACGAAGTAACACACAAATTTGTAAGTAAAGATCCAAACAAAGAACTTCCAAAAGAAGTACTTGATCTTCTACCAGCAAATCAAACTGGAAAAGTTAAAGGCGATGAAGTAACACCAACAGAGCCAGAAACAAAAGAAGTAAAAGTTAAAGATGGAACATGGAAATTTGTAAGTTATGACAAAACCAAAGATACTGTTGATAACAAGGATGTTGAGTTTACAGGAACATGGGAATTTACTCCAAAAACTACTCCACCAGAGGTAGTTACTAAATATGTAGATGAAAATGGAAATGAAATTTCCGAGTCTACAAAGGGTGACAATCCTAAGAAGAATATAGATGGATATGAGTTTGTAGAAACTACAACTGATAAAGACGGCAATACTGTTCACATTTACAAGAAGAAAACTACTCCTCCTACTACAGAGGTAGTTACTAAATATGTAGATGAAAATGGAAATGAAATTTCCGAGTCTACAAAGGGTGACAATCCTAAGAAGAATATAGATGGCTATGAGTTTGTAGAAACTACAACTGATAAAGACGGCAATACTGTTCACATCTACAAGAAGAAAACTACTCCTCCTACTACTGATGTTGTTACTAAATTCGTTGATGAAAACGGATTAGAAATTTCCGATTCTCTAGTAGGTAAAAATTCAAGCAAGGCTATTCCAGGATATGAAATAGTAAGAACAGAAACAGATTCTAATGGCAACATTATCTATGTTTACAGAAAGAAAGCACCTGAGTCTCAAAAGCTTACTAAATATGTAGATGAAAATGGAAATGTGATTACTTCTAGTGAAAATGGCAAGAACCCTATGAAGGATATAGATGGTTATGAGTTTGTAAAAACTGAAATAGACAAAGACGGCAACACCGTTCACATCTATAGAAGAAAAACTTCAACTCCTGCTGTTGGAGAAATCACTAGATTCATCGATGAAAATGGAAATGTGATTACTTCTAGTGAAAATGGCAAGAATCCTATGAAGGATATAGATGGTTATGAGTTTGTAAAAACTATAACAGATGAAAACGGCAATACTGTTCACATCTACAAGAAGAAAACTACTTCTCCTAGCACAGAGGTAGTTACTGAATACGTCGATGAAGATGGTAATACTATTGCTCTTAAGGAAAATGGTAAACAAATGAATAAAGATATCGATGGTTATGAATTTGTAAGAACCGAAACTGATGCTAATGGTAATACAAAATACATCTACAAGAAGAAAACTACTTCTCCTAGCACAGAGGTAGTTACTGAATACGTCGATGAAGATGGTAATACTATTGCTCTTAAGGAAAATGGTAAACAAATGAATAAAGATATCGATGGTTATGAATTTGTAAGAACCGAAACTGATGCTAATGGTAATACAAAATACATCTACAAGAAGAAAACTACTTCTCCTACTACAAAGGTAGTTACAGAAAACGTCGACAAAGATGGTAATGCTAAGGCTCCTAAGACAGGTATACCAGGATTAAATAATGTTTATATCCTAGTCTTAATATGTTCTGCTATAGCTTTATACAAGCTTAGAAAATATAAAAGATATAATATTGATGGCTCTATGTCAAATATTGGGGAGACTTATTGATTTAAGTCTCTCTTTTTACGTT
>UQDI01000015.1 GCA_900539725.1 uncultured Eubacteriales bacterium
TGAAAGGAGTTTTTACTTGAAGCTAAAGCTACTTATTCCCCCAGCATAGCTGGGGGTTTTATTGTGGTCAACCCACAAGAGAAAAGCTGAAGTATTTCTACCTCAGCTCTTAATCTTATTTAGCTAGTTAATCTTATTTATCGTAAACAAAAGTTTTTAAGTTAACCTTTAGCCAATTTTCTTCAATTGTTCCTTGTCTAGTGTAGTCATGACCATTGCATGCTTCTACAATGTCGTAGAATGCCCAGTGAGTAGGAGTATCAGTAAATCTAAGTATTGCTGATCTATGTTTAGTAATAAAATCTTTATCAGCACGTCTTGCAAGCATTCTATTTGTGATACTAACTACTTCAGCTCTTGTAATTTTGTTTTCAGGCTTAAATGTACCGTCAGGGTATCCACTTACCCAACCAGCACTTGCTGCCTTGGCTATAACATCGTTAGCCCAGTGAGTGTATGGAACGTCAACAAAACCTTGAAGTCCGCCGCCAAATAGATTAGCAAATCTAGTTGCCATAGCCGCAAACTCAGCCCTTGTTATACTCTTTTCTGGTTTGAAAGTTCCATCAGGATAACCCTTTATTAAACCAAGTTCATTCATGTAGCTAATAGCTGTTGCAGACCATCTAGTATTTGATAAGTCTTTAAAATTATGATTGTAAATGTGTCCCTTTATTGGTCTTCTTACCATAAGTCTTGAGAACATAACAGCAACTTCTTCCCTTGTCATGTTGTTATTTGGTCTGAATGTTGCGTCCTTATATCCAACCATGTATTGATAGTGGTCATTAATGTTTAGCATTGGCTCTTCATCAGCTGTTTCACTCTCATCATCATATCTTCTGTCTTTCTTGTAAATAGCATAAACAGTCATGTCTTCATAAACTACAGTGTCGCCAGTAAACGTCATACCGCTTCCGTCAGGCATAGTGTTCCACTCGATAAACTTGTATCCTCTCTTTTCTGAATCTCTTGGCATGTAGCTGTTTTGGTTTATGGATTTGCCTTCATAAACTTCTCTTTCATCGTAGTATCTATCGTCGTTAATGAATGTAACAACTGGATTATGGCTTGCTTTTCTTTCTTCAACATTAAATGTATAAGAAATTAGATTTGGTTTATTCTTGTCAGCAGCATCGTCTCTGCCAGCGTCTGATTGTTTTGCTGCAAAAACAACAAATCTTCTAATTCCATCTGTTGTTTTATTAAATTTTAAATTATCTAAAACACTTTCATTTTTAGACAAAATAATATCATACATGCCTGCGATAGAAGCTGTTATAGTATAATTTTTATTATTTTTAATTGAATTATTAAACTTTATACCCTTAATCTTCAAAGTCACATTTGGATTCCACTTATTAAGAGTGTTATAAAAATCAATATAGTTCTTTGTAGGTTTGATCTTTTCTTTATATGCATAAAAAATAATTTTCTTTCTATCACTATCATTACTTCTTAACTCTTCATGTGTTAAATTATATCCTTCTAAGCCTTCTATTTCAAATTTAGCATCTTCATCAAGTATAACTTCTTTTGGAAAATCTAAAGTAAATGCAAATTTATCATCTTCTCTTGCATACCCATTTCCTTTTTTGCCTATTTCACTTTGATGTCCATCTGAAATGCCCATTACTAATCCATAAGTGTTCTCGGCTTTAACTAGTGTAGATAAATCAACTGTTAAAGCTAAATCCATACTTGCATTATTTTTATAAGTATCTATTGAAGAAGAGTCTCCACTATTAATTTTATACATATCACCATAAATGTTAAAATCATTTACATTCATAATTGTATCTTTATTTAAATCAATGTTAAACTCATCCCAGTCATTGTAATGTTTATTATTAGCTTTAAAAGCATTATAGTCTTGATTAAGTAATCTTCTAAAATCATCAACTATCTTCTTACCACCAGCCATAATTGTACCATCATCACCAAAATAATCAAATAATGCAGCTCTATCAGTTCTAATTCCAGTGTTTAGCCATGGATAATAGAATTCATCTACTTTTATATCTGTACCTAATTTAGATTCTTTACTAGGATTTACACCAATAGGAACTGCATTTAGTCCATCTCTCTCAAGTTCAACCCAATAATTATCTTTTATCCATCCATCAACATCATCTTCTGTTACAGGACTGAATTGTGCATAAGAATTTAATGGTATTACAGATAATATTAATCCTAGTAAAAGAAAAAGCGAAATAATTTTCTTCTTCATTTATATTTACTCCTTTATTTTACAATGCTTATTTCATGTTTTTTAAGTTCAACATCAACTAATTGAGTTCCGCTAAATTTGTTTCCACCTTTAAATAAAGCACATATACCTTCTGATTTTACTGTGCCTAGAACATTATTTGTGTTACCTGTAACGTCAACTGAATAAGGAATATTAATTTCTATCTTATGTCCAGTTTGACCTTTTATTGCTTCATACATAGCAAAGAATCCTTTATAGTCATTCCAATTACCTAAATAAAATCTTAACTTAAAAGTTTTTCTTTTTTCAGTCTTTACATTAGCAAAATCTTCTACTTCAATTTTACTTACAAGTGTTGTGCCTGATTTAAGTTCAATGTGGTCATAATCAATATTAAAGTTATTAGGGAATGTAACATTTAGATCAACAGTTGGAAATTTATCTCCTTTATTAAACATAACAAAGTTTTCTGCTTTCCCAAACCAATAAACATGACCTTTGTAATCCTTTTCATATTTATTATAAGCCCCTTCAAATAAATCAGTTGCTTCTGCTGAGCCTACAATCTTGCCCTTATAAATAGTTTTTCCGTCATCATTTGTAAATTCATTTTCTTTAAAATTGTTTACTACATTTGATAAATTAACCCAACCATCAATTTTCCATCCATCTTCTTTGTATCCGCTTTCAATATTATTTGCAGCAAATACACTCACACTACCCACAATAACTGTAAGCAACATTACTAGAGCTAATGCTAAGCTCATAATCTTTTTTGTCTTTTTCATCTTTGCTTCCTCCTTATATTTTAATTTTTGTATAAAAAAAGTTGACAAAGGACCTACCAGTAACGGTAAGTACCTTTATCAACTTCAAAAATTACACGAAAATAAGACAGAAAACTAGCTGTCTGTCTGTCTGTCTGTCTGTCTGTCTGTCTGTCTGTCTGTCTGTCTGTCTGTCTAACGATTTTCTCAAATCAAACATCTTTTGTCAACTCTTTTCGTTATTTATATCTTAATTATACAACATTTTTTATATTAATTCAATATCTTTTATTCTTAATGATAATAATTTATTGTGTTATAAAAATTTTCTATACATAGGTATTATTTTTTAAATTTTCTCTATACTTTAACAAAATTTCATATATCTCATCAAAGTCTTTGCTCTCGCAGATTGCATTCTTCACTTTTGCTGAGTTTCTTAAGCCTTTGATGTACTGTAAGAGCTGCTTCTTCATATTATTTTTTAATAGCTCCTTTGGATATAGTTCTAGATCTAGGTCCATGTGCCTTAGTGCGACGTCTATCTTTTGGTATTCTTCCGAAATATACTCTTCGCCTTTTAAGTAGCTAGCTATCTCTTTAAATAAGAATGGATTTGCAAGCGCCCCTCTACCTATAGCAACGCCCTCTGCCCCTGTCACTTCAAGTATCTTAATGTAATCATCAAGGCTCACCACATCGCCATTAGCAATAACAGGTATATCGACTGTGTCTACAATCTTTTTGATGTAATCCCAATTGGCGCGACCTGTGTAGAAGGCCTCTCTAGTCCTTCCATGAACAGTGATTGCGTCTGCTCCTGCCTCTTCTATCGCCTTAGCGTTCTCTACGCCATTAAGGTGCTCATCGTCCCAGCCGATGCGTATCTTTACAGTAATGGGCTTAGCTGAGGCGCTCTTTGCGGCTTTTACCACGCTATAAACTTTTTCTGTATCTCTTAAAAGCGCACTGCCATCGCCATTCTTTGTGATCTTTGGCATGGGGCAGCCCATGTTGATGTCGATAATGTCTATGTCCATGGCGTTTAAGTGGTCCTCAATCGCTCTCTTATAGTCATCTTCATAGCTTCCAAAGATTTGCACTGCGTAGATGGCTTCGTCCTTTATTCTCTTAGTTAGATCCAAAGTCTTTTTGTCATCATGAACAAGGCCCTTGACATTAACCATCTCAGAGACTGTCATGCCAGCACCTAGCTCACAGGCTATGTGCCTAAAAGCGTAGTCGGTGAAGCCCGCCATCGGAGCCAAGACTAGTGAATTTTTTATCTCAAAATTCGATATTTTAAGCATGATTCATCTTGTATATTTCATAAAGGCCTAAAAGAGTTAGGTTTGGTTCGATTAGGTTAACATATTCGCTGTACTTCGCAACTTTTTCAGCAAGTCCGCCTGTTGCAACGATTAGGACCTCGTCTTTAGTCTTTCCTATCTCTTGTAAAATCTTCTTTATGATGTAGTCCATCTCCCCAATCTTTGAGTTCATAATGCCGCTTTTGATGCTCTCAACAGTGTTTTTGCCAAGAACGTGCTCAGGCATTTCAAGCTCAACGCGCGGTAGCTTTGATGTCCTCTCAGATAGCGCGTCCATCGATATCTTAAAGCCCGGCGTGATGATGCCGCCTAGGTAGTCACCTTTTTCATTTAAGTAATGATAAGTGTTTGCCGTACCTAAGTCTATGACTATAGCGGGCTTATTTGTGATGGCTCTAACGGCTACTGAGTTTACTATATTGTCCGAGCCAACTTCCTTTGGATTGTCCATAACGATGTTGATCTTTGTCTTAAGGTTGTTGCCGACAAGCTCTGCGTCGACCCCAAAATACTTTTTGATTGCATCAATCAGTGGTCCTGTCACAGGTGGCACCACCGATGAGATGATGGCTGCATTTATATCTTTCGCATCGACTTTTACAAAATCTAAAAAGTCATGAAAGATGATACCATATTCATCCAAAGTTTTGTCCTTATCAGTCGATAGCCTAAAGCTTTCTTTCATATTATTATCGTCGAACAAGCCTAAAACTATATTAGTATTGCCGACATCCATTGCTAATAGCATAATTATCTCCTCTCAATTGCTAGTACTCTTGAAGCAATAACAGTCACCGCTACTATGGCTATGATGAGTTCAGGGATTGCGTTTGTTGTTGCAATCGCTAGTATATAGCCCTTCGACGCTCCTGCTTCTAGTCCAAGCGCTCCCTCTATAAACGTGCCATAGATTAAATACATAAATGAAAGTACAAATCCAGTGTTTACAAGCGTTCCAACGAAAGTCGGTACGACGATGTCAAGTCTGTACTTTTTCGAGCCTTTGATTATAAAGGCAAGTATCATAAGCGTAAGCAGCAAGAATACTGCGTTAACCACTTTGATTATGGTCTTGATCTCAGGACTTCCGACATATAGGATGACCCATCTTAAGTAGTAGATGAAGATCAGTGTAAACACTGTTAGAGTGATCGCTTTGTTAGTTTTTTCATCTCTTTTACTCATAAATTTAAATACAAGACCCGATAGTAGTCCAATCAAAACTCTTGGCACAACAGCTATAATCGGGTTTAAAAATACTAGGGATATAGGATTTGGCTTGATGATAGCATTGATTATGCTTGTGATGCCAAAAACAAATCCGACTATGGCCCCAATAAGTGGACCTTCTAGTATACCCGCCAAGATGACTGGTATATGTAGTGTCGTTGCATTAGTTAGGCCAACTGGCACGAAGCCTATCGGCGTAAATGCGAATAGTAGTACGATAGCTATGTATATAGCTGTGTACGCAACTCTTTTTGAGTTCTTGCTCATGTTCATAAAATTACCTCCATTCCGGTTCGCTAAGGATACCGTTTGTTTTACGATAAATATTATAGCACAAAAAGCATCACCATTGCAATGATTAAAGTGCAAGACGCAAAAATGCCAAGTTATCTTGGCATTTTTTATATTTATAGTTTGTCAGCCCAATCGTCTCCGTAATACATCGTTAACCAATAATTAATTTTTTCAAATTCATCTTCATCTTCTTTATCATCGTCATAGTCATAATCATATTCATAGTCATTCTCATCTCTAAAATGATATCTGTAATCATTGTCTTCATCATCGTCACTATAGCTTGGCCATTCATTAAAATTGTTTTGAAACTCGTTTTGCCTTTTTATTGCATCAAGCTGTTCCTTACTTGGTCCTCTCTCATAATAAGTTCCGTCCTTGTCTGTATAAGTATATGTCTTAGCAAATTCAATGTTGTATAGATTTGGATTATCTATATGGTCCATTGGCAGGCCACCACTATTATTAATAAACCACTTCTCATGCGGGTGAAGTGAAGCCCATGGTCTTGCTAATAGTTTTTCTCTTAAATCGTAATTATACTCTTCATGATAATCATAAATTCTCTTGTCACAAGGACCTTGAACAGGCCTTTCTTTTATCGATTTAATAACGCTATCATTATATCCCATATAATATCTTAAAAAGTCCTCACTTATAGATGCTCTTTTAAATCTGTATTCAGGATCATCATCTGGCTCTAATGCTATCAATCCCTTGTCAATTGCGTCATTATACGAAAGTTCAAAAAATGATACATCCTCTTCGTTATCAAAATCACTAGGATTGATATAGATGTCATTTAAGCCAGGGTTCTTTTTTAGTTCATATGCACCAAAACTTGTGTATAAAGTATTTCTTCTTCTATCGTAAAAGGCTCCACAAACAAACTCATAAGGCACTCCATCTTCGTCCATGGCTGGCCTTAGGTTCTTTTTGAAGATAAACTCTTTTTTATCTGAGCTAAAGATAAGGTCGCCATACTTAAGCATGTTATAGCCCCTCGAGTCCTTTGGCCCATCCTTCCACATACTTCCACAAGTAGGCTCTTGTCCTAAAACATAATGATCATAATCAGCTGAGTGATATATCTTTCTTGGGTCTCTCCTAGTATAGCTCATAAACTCACCTAAAAAATCTCTGTCTGTGAATAATAAATCATGATCAGCTATTGGCTTTACAAATTTTCTCATGCTTCCTCTATGGAAGTACTCATTAGTCTTTCTTGAAACAAATACTGGAGGAACATACTCCATAGGATTGCCCTCGCTATCTTGTGGTCTGACAAGCTCACTAAAACCATTTTTATCAAAGTAGACGCACTCGCTAGCGTCTTCACTTATAAACATATCACCAACAAAGAACATAGGCCTGCCTTTTGAGTCATGTAGATTATATCCTTGAAAATTAATAAACACCTCGCTTGTGTTAGGGCTTACGAATTGGCCGAAAAATTCATACATAGGATTGCCGTAGCTATCTTTCGGTATTATAGTCAGATCCGATATAATTTCATGATATTCACTGCCCTCGCGATTAATGTAGCGTCCATACTGCGATAAAAACATTGGCTCACGCTCTGAATCAAGTGGTGTATATGTTAAGCCATCTTCCTTTGCATACTCATTAGGTCCTAAATTTATGATTTGTTCCTTACCATCGATATTAGCTTTACCACATAATTTTTCATTAAAATTGTTTTTAAAGACCGGCGACCCATCTTTATAAACAGTTTTTCTTTTCACTACCATAAACTACCTCCTGTATTAATATAAATATCCTTATAATAATTATACCATATTTATAGCTAAAATAAGAAAAAAGCAGCCAATATAATGACTGCTTACTCTGTAATAATATAGTTTACTAATTAATTCTTTTTATTGTAGTATTGTTCCTACTAAAATACCGTACCAGTTACCTAATACGTAGCCAAGTGTACCAACTAATAGTGCTGGAACGATAAGTGCTTGCCAGCCCTTAGATACAGCCATAGCTGCTGCTGTTGTTGGTCCACCAACGTTTGCGTTTGAAGCAATGATAACTTCTTCGATTGAGAATTTGAATATCTTGCCAAATAGTAGTGATATGATTAAGTTTGTAAATACTATGATAGCTGCTAGTGCTAATAGTAGTGGAGATTGTTCGATGATTAACTTTAATGAAGCTGGTGCTCCGATTACAGCGAAGAATAAATAGATTAAGAAAGTACCGATTTCTTGGCTGCCGTTAATCTTTTCGAAGAAGCCGCTAAATACTGATGCAAGTATCATAGTGATAGTTGTCATGATTAGGTATTTGTTACCTAATAGACCGTTAAATAATTGCAATGCAAAGTTGCTTGTTGGTATAACTGAACCTAAGAATGAAGCAATAAGGTCTGATACAGTAACAATTAGGAAGGCACTTGCAACTACTGTTGCTATATCAAGTAATGATATATCCTTTGCTCCCCAATATTGAGCTGCCATAGTCTTGCTGCTGTCTTTAAGGTCAGCGTTCTTTTCAAGTTCATCGATGTATGGGTGTTTGTAAGCTTTTTGTATGAATGTCATACCTGGTAGAGCTATAAGCACGAAGAAGTATAAAGCCATAAGTAGGTTATCTGCAACTAGTGCTGCACTTGTAATTGATTGATCAACTGCATAGTTGTCAGCCATAGCTACGAAGTTAACGCTACCACCTGTGTATGTTCCTGTGAACATAGGGATAATATTGCCAATATCTGATATAGCGCCTCTTAAAATATAAAATGCTGCGAAAGAACCAAGTATAGTTCCTACTGAACTTAGTAGGTAAATAATGAATACTCTTCCTGATTCTTTAGCAATCTTTTTAATATTTGCTTTGAATAATAGCATAGGTACTGCTAGAGGTACTACATAGTCCCATACCGCACCATAAACTGGTGCATCTGCTGGTATAAAGTTCACATTTGATAGTATCATAGTGATAGTTAGCGCTAGGATACAACCTGTTACCTTATTTGCCCATTTATACCTTTGTTCTAGGAATATAGCTAGAGCTGCTGAGCAGGCTAAAACTGACCATAGAGCCCAAGTATTCTCAGGCGAAATAAAACTTGCTAAAAACATAAAATCACTCCTTTATAGTAAACTATTACAACTATAATTATATCACTTGATAAATATTTTTTCAAGTATAAACGCTCATTTGTATAAATTTTCCTTATTATTTATTGAGTATTTTGTAAATTAATCAATAGTTAGTGCCCCATGCTAATGCTTTTGCTCGCCATAGTGCATCCGCGCGTCATAAGGCAATTGCATGTCACATGCCGTTAGCCCGTCATATGCCATCCGCTCGTCAGATACCATCTGCTCGTCATATGCCATTCGCTCGTCATATATCATCCGACCGTCATATATCATTTGCTCGTCATATGCTATTCACTCGTCATATGCCATCTACTATAACCTTGCTTAGCAAAACCATTGGCAATATAAAAAAGCACCTGCCTAAGCAAGTGCTCTATATGCTATTCACCAAGAACTGCTAAAAATTCTTGTCTATTGATTGTTTCTTTTTCAAGAAGTGTTTGTGCTAATTTCTCTAGCTTATCTTTATGCTCTAGAAGTATTTGTGTTGCTTCTTCTTTTGCTTTCAAGATAAAGTCTTTAATCTCTTGATCTATAGCGTATTGAACTTCTTCTGAATAAACTTTCGTTCTGCCATAGTCCCTGCCGATGAAAACATTTTCGCCTTCATTGTCGTAGCAAACTGGTCCAAGCTTTTCGCTCATACCGTAGACAGTAACCATGTTTTTCGCAAGGTCTGTAGCTCTTTCGATGTCGTTTGATGCGCCTGTAGATATATCTTTGAAGATAATCTCTTCGGCAATTCTACCACCAAGTAAGGATTTAAGCATATTCTCCATCATGGACTTAGTTGTGTAATTAAAGTCTTCTTTTGGAAGATATTCTGTGAAGCCGCCTGCCCTGCCTCTAGGAACTATAGTTATCATGTTTACTGGATATAGCTCGTCTGTGTAGTGACTAACTATTGCGTGGCCTGCTTCGTGGTAGGCAACTATCTGTCTTTCTTTTTCTATGACTGTTTGTGATTTCTTTTCTGGTCCTGCAACTACCTTGATTGACGCCTCTTGAACAAGTCTCATAGGTATCTTATCAAGATTTTCTCTTGCAGTTAATAGAGCTGCTTCATTTAGAAGGTTCTCTAGGTCTGCTGGTGAGAAACCAACTGTTTTCTTAGCAATATTTTCAAGGTCAACATCTTCATCTATCTTTTTGTTCTTTGCATGAACTTCAAGTATAGCCTTTCTCGCCTTTACATCAGGAAGCGAAACATAAATATTTCTATCGAATCTACCTGGTCTTAATAAAGCTTTATCAAGTATGTCAGGTCTATTAGTTGCCGCCATAACGATGATGCCTTCATTTTGTGAGAAGCCGTCCATCTCTACAAGAAGCTGATTAAGTGTTTGCTCTCTTTCGTCGTTACCGCCGCCAAGGCCCGCGCCTCTTTGTCTACCAACAGCGTCGATTTCATCGATAAAAACTATGCACGGAGCATTCTTCTTAGCAGTTTGGAATAAATCTCTTACTCTTGAAGCACCAACGCCGACAAACATTTCCACAAAGTCTGAACCACTTATAGTGTAGAATGGCACTCCTGCTTCGCCCGCAACTGCCTTCGATAGATATGTTTTACCTGTACCTGGCTCACCAACTAGCAAAACGCCTTTTGGTATTCTTGCGCCAAGCTTGATATACTTCATAGGATTTTTTAAGAAGTCAACTATTTCAAATAGCTCTTCTTTTTCTTCGACAAGTCCTGCAACATCGGCAAATTTAACAACTTTACCATTGACAGTTTTGGACTCTCTTGCTCTGGATCTGCCAAAGTTTTGAGGGCTCGTTCCATCTTGACCTCTTGGTGATACTAAGGCTCTCATGATAAACATGAAGAATATCATTGATCCAAGCATCATTAGTATGTTTATCATCATTGAGTTATCTCTAGGCATAGTAACGTCGTATTGAAGTTTATCAGATATAACTCTGTCTTTTACATAATCATCGTAGATGGATTTCCATACGTTAGGGTCTACCTCTACGTAATCACTCTTGCCATCGTTCTTCGTATATTTAAATCCGTAGCCTTCTTGGCTAATTCTCTTTACTTTTCCATCTTTAATATCGTTTATGAAGGTATTGACATTGGCCCTGTCCTCTTCAAAAAAGCTGCCCGAGAAAAATCTCAGTGACACGAAGACAAGTATCAATATAAATGCATAAACAATTATATTTCTCATTGAAGATCTTCTCAATTTATTCCTCCTCATCTAAACAAGTTTCGTCTAAAACTCCAATATATGGCAGATTCCTTAAGTGCTCGTTATAATCAAGGCCGTAGCCGATGATGAACTTATCAGGTATTTCAAAGCCAACGTAGTCAACTTTTATATCTACGACTCTTCTTTCACTTTTGTTAAGCAGTGTAACTATCTTAACTGATTTTGCTCCCTTATTTAAAAGGTACTCGTGAAGACACTTTAGCGTAAAGCCTGAGTCGATGATATCTTCGATGATAAGTATGTCTTCGCCTTTTGGATCAAACTCCATATCTAGCTTTATATTGACCTTGCCATCTGATTTAGTCTTGTTTCCGTAGCTTGATGCTCTCATAAAGTCAACTCTAAGCTCGTGATTATCAACGTTTTTTATTAAATCGCCCATA
Organism: uncultured Eubacteriales bacterium; assembly: GCA_900539725.1. Classification (GTDB taxonomy): domain Bacteria; phylum Bacillota; class Clostridia; order Tissierellales; family Peptoniphilaceae; genus Fenollaria. Next base: position 11,556 of record UQDI01000015.1, read on the forward strand.
AATACAAAGGATCCCTTTAGTATACCAACGAAGATTGGGCTCTTGCCTTTGTAATCCTCAGTCAATTGTTTTGCTAGTTCTAAAACTTTTGCCTGAATTTCTTCTTCTGTGAACATTATTTCTTTAATTCTATAAGCCATCATTACCCTCCATTATAACGTTTAGATAGTTTTTAGTTTTGCTACTTGCTCTATATTTATCAGCGATGTCGTGGCCCACAACGCAGGCTATCTCATCATCATTCATCAGAAACAAAACTTTACTTCTATCGTCCGAAGACACTTTTTTATCAACAAAGTAGTCCTTAATCTTCTTAGAACCCTTCATGCCGAAAGGGTTAAACCTGTCGCCACTGCGTCTATTTCGAAGACTAAGCTTACCAGTCAATAAATCGTAGTCTAGGTATTTTTTGCTAAGTATTTTATCACTTAATACAAATTTAAATTTACTGCCATAAATATTGTATACTTTATCCAATTTAAAGTCAAGCGATATTTCTTCTGAAAGCTCATTAATATCAAGCTTTTTAAATATAGTTTTTTCAAAATCATTAACAAGATAATGCTTGCCATCTATATCATATTTTTTACCCGAATCGAGCTTAATTAAATTAATCATATCCTCGATATTGTCTTTGCTAATATTGTTTAAATAATTTAAATTCTCTCTTAAAAATTTTCTTAAGACAAGAGTCTTTTCATAGTGATTGAGATTATTGAATTCATCTCTACTAATGGTATTGTCCTTAACTATGTCAATGTATTTATCGCTAATAATATCTTCGAGATAAAGATTATTTTCTTTTGCAATAGAGGCTAGTCTCGACATAGACGAAACGATATTCTCATTAAAATTCTTCTTGATAAATGGAATTATCTCGTTACGAATCATGTTTCTTTTGTAATCGTTAGTGAAGTTCGTCGAGTCGTCGACATAGTGGATATTATTTTCTTTTAAAAAATCAAGTATCTCTGACTTTTCAAAGCAAAGTATAGGCCTTATGTAAAAGTCTCTTCTTAGTGGAATCGATTCAAGCCCATCAAGGCCAGTGCCTCTAAATATGTTTAGAAATGTGGTCTCGGCTACATCGTTTTCATTGTGAGCGATGGCGACCTTATCTGCCTTGTACTTTTCCTTAATCTCTTCAAAGAAAAGGTATCTTAGCTTGCGGCCTGCCTCTTCACAAGTAAGTGAGTGCTCCTTGGCATAGCCTGCCATGTCGATGTGCTCTACTTCATATATAAGTCCGTTTTTTTCTGCGAGCTTCTTAACAAAGTCTTCGTCTCTTTGTGCTTCAGCGCCTCTAAGGCCATGGTTTACGTGAGAGACTATAATCTTAAGATCGTAATCATCCTTGATAGCTAAAAGCATTTCAAGCATAAAAACAGAGTCAGATCCGCCTGATACAGCGCTGACTATGCTGTCACCTTTCTCTATTAAATTATTTTCTTCGATGAAATTTTTGAACTTTTCTAAACTATTCATAATAACCTCGCTCTTAGAAAAAATATATAAAGTAAAATTAAAGGCTGAACAAATTGTTCAACCTTGCTAAATTCATATTGCTTAAGAAGCTATCTATCGTAATTACCCTTCTTTGAGTGATAGCTGCTCCTTCTGTTTTCTTTAAACTTCATTTGATCCATCTTCTCAGTACTTTCTTTTAAAAATCTTGAGATCTTATCTTCGAAGCTTAAATCTTGAGACTCTGTCTTTTCTCCTTCCCAAGTGTAGACCTTTCTAGCTTGTGGCTTAGAAAAATCTTTTCTTGGCTTTGAGAAATCTTTTTTATTATTAAAATCTCTTTGCTTAACAAATTCTTTTTTTGGAAGAGTTTGCTTAATTGACAAACTTAGCTTTCCGTTCTCATTTGACAAAACTTTGGCTTTAACCTCTTGTCCCTTCTCTAAAACATCTGAAACATTTTCTACGTAATCATTTGATATCTCCGAGATATGTACAAGACCATTTTGCCCACCTTCTATTTCGATAAAAGCACCGAAATTAGTAATATTAACAACTTTTCCACTCACGATGTCTCCAACTGAAAGCGTCATAAAAAACAAAATCCTCCTTAATTATTATTTGTTTTCCTTAAATATATCTGTGTCGACTTTGTCAACAACTTTTATTTCTTTAGGCTTAATCATTCCTAATTCATCTCTAGCTATTAGTTCAATAAATTCTTGAGTTTTAGACTTAGAAAGCAATACCTTTACGTCTGATATTTCATCCTTAAGTTCTGCAATCTCCTCTTGCTTTGCCTTATCTTCTTTCACTAATTTATTGTAAGTTACTACTTGATTATAAAGATGGATTGACACGATTAAGAATAAGGATATAAATCCTAACTTAAAAGCTGTAATACCACCTTTTTTAGTTTTTTTCATAATCATCACTCCTTACAAATCATAGCTCTTTATACATCAGCTTAGCTTGATCCTTGTTTGGACTCTCCATCAAGGATAAAACCTCATAGCTTCTGTGATCATCGTTAAACGTTGTCGTTATAACGTCGCTTACTTTTAATTCGTCGCCTGGCTTAGCTACTTTTGAATTTATAAGTATCTTGCCGCTCTTCGCAGCATCATTAGCTACTGTTCTTCTCTTAATAATTCTCGATAGTTTTAAAAACTTATCAAGTCTCATGAAATCACCCTTATGTACATCGTAGAAAGTCAGGCATAGCCTGACTTTTTACTTATTGTGCTAAAATAAACTTCCCTTAGGGTCTAGCTTATTTTCTTTTTCCTTTAGTATTAACTGTTTCTTTTAAAGTCTTACCAGCTTTGAAAACAGGTGCTTTTGATGCAGGAATCTTGATTTTTTGCTTAGGATCTCTTGGGTTTCTTCCTTCTCTAGCTTTTCTGTCCTTTACTTCGAAAGTACCAAAGCCTACTAGTTGAACCTTTTCACCTTTTTTAAGTGTTTCAGTAACAACACCTGTAAAAGCGTTTAGACAAGCTTCAACGTCCTTTTTAGTCATTTCAGTTTTTTCAGCCATAGCTGCAACTAATTGAGATTTGTTCATAATAAATCCTCCTTTTAAAAGTGCTTTGAAAAGCCATTTGCGGCTCTTCTATACTTATATTATAACCTATTTTCGCTAAAAATCAAGGTTTTTTTGCATTTTTTTCTAATTTTATTGAAAATATAGCGATTTTTTTACTATTTTGTGATGAAATCTTCTATTTTTACCAATTTTAGCAAAAGTGCAAGACCTGCATAAACTATAATCCCAAAGGAAATCGATAGCGATGTCGATATCAAAAGTGAAAATCTCATGCTTAAAAGTTCATATACTATCTTAACCGAGACAGCCATAATTATGCTTATAGCTAAAACTTTTATAGCGTAAGATAATAAATTATATTTTTTATCGACTATCTTTTCTAGATCGATGTAGTTTAGTACCATAGCTACTAAGAAAGCTACGTCTGTACTTATTGCTGCGCCTTTTACATTAAAGTAGCTGATGCCTGTTAGTATATATGTTAAAACAATTTTAACGAGTGAGCCGATTACAAGGTTCTTAACTGGCTTTTCTGGACTGCCTACCGCTTGAAGTATAGCCGTAAGTATCTGTATCATACATAGGCAAATAAGGCTTATTGATAGTATGCTAAGTAGTTCAGCTGTGCCGTTTATGGCCTCAGGCGAGTTATTGTAGTATATTAAGGATATGATTGGTTTACTTAGTGCAATAAAGCCTAATGCACATGGAAAGGCAAAAAGGCAAGTGAACTTAAGTCCACTATATATCGTTTGATGCATTTTTTCATGGTCATTTTTAACCATGTAAGCAGAAACTAGTGGCACTATACTCATTGACAAAGCGATGGATATAGCTTGAGGCATGTTAATAAGTGTTGTCGCCATACCCTTTAACCAGCCAAACATATCGTTCGCCTGCTCCATAGTGTAGCCAATGTCTGTTAATCTCATAAATACTAGCTTTGTATCGATGAAGTCCATAAGTGGATTGATCGACGCGCCTATGGTGATGGGAACTGCTATGGCTAGGATGTCTCTTATTACTTCCTTGTCATCATAGATGAAGCCGCTCTCATCAAGTCTTTCTTCTTCCTTATATGATTTATAATTGAATAAAAATACAATAATCAAAAATAAAAAGCCGAAGAAGGCTCCGATTGAACCGCCTGATTGTGCTGCACCTGCTGCAACAGCTACGCCATACATCCTTAGAGCATACTTTGTAAGCATTAATCCGAAGATTAGTTTAAATAGCTGCTCTATAACTTGTGAGATGGCTGTCGGCACCATATTGTCCTTGCCTTGATAAAAGCCTCTAAATGATGACATCAGTGGCGCAAATATAAGGGCTGGTATAAGTGCAACTAATGAGTACCAGCTGTTTTCATTTTGTAAAAAGCCAACTATTTGGTGGCTGAAAACGTAAACAAAGAGCGCACTCGCTATGCCAAGTATGAACATCAGTTTTGTCGACTCTCTGAATACTTTATGTGCTGCCTTTACTCTTCCTAGAGCATAATTCTCTGAAACAAGCTTGGCGACTGCTATCGGTAGGCCCGCCGTTGATATAGTTAAGAGTATTTGATACACAGGATAAGCCGCTTGATAGTAGCCAATCCCTGTATCCATGATGATGTTTGTTATAGGTATTCTATATACAGCGCCTATGATCTTAACTAATATGCCTGCTATAACAAGAATAAAGGTATTCTTAAAAAATTTATTTGTTTTTTTCTTTTCCATATATTAATCTACGAAGTAGTAGCCTACCCCCCATTTAGTCTTTAAAAATTTTGGTCTCTTGCTGCTTTCTTCTATCTTGTTTCTAAGCCTTCTTATGTGAACGTCAACAGTCCTTTCATCGCCGTAGAATTGATAGCCCCAAACCTTTTCCAAAAGGTCCTTTCTCGAGAAAACAACTTCTTTATTTGAAGCAAGAATATAGAGCAAATCAAATTCCTTGCCTGTTAGTGAAATTTCTACGCCATCTTTGAAAAGTTTTCTGCCAATGGTGTTTATGGTGAAGTGATTAAACTCAAGTATATTGTTCTTCGCCTCGTCATTTGCTCCTTGAACTCTTCTAAACAAGGACTTCATCCTCGCTTTAAGCTCAAGAATATTGTAAGGCTTAACTAAAAAGTCATCTGCACCATATTCAAGTGCAAGTATCTTTTTAATCTCTTCCTTATTGTTTGTCGATATGATTATGGCGACGTTCGAATCCCTTCTGATGTCTTGGCATAGATTGAGACCGCTCTTGTCAGGCAAGTCTATCTCCATAATTATTAAATTATACTCATTTGGCTTAAGAAGCTTTTGTGCCTCTTCAGCGCTATATGCTGTATCTATAAGATACTCATCTTGTTCTAGACTGTATTTGAGACCCTGAACAAAGGTTTCATCACTATCTATTAATAAAATCTTTTGCATATATACTCCTACCTTTTTAATACTCTCTTATCGCCAAGCCTCTTCGTTAAATTGGCCTTGTCAAAATCTTCAAGCAAAGCAAGCGATATCTTTCTATTTGACGAGATAAGGTCCCTGTACTCAGCTAGACTTATCTCTTGATTCTTGTTTAAATACTTAATTAGCTCTTCTCTTGCATTCAAGAAGGCTTTGTAGCTTATATAGTCGTCTTGAAGTCTGTAGATGCTCTTGCTAGCTTGTAAATCTTGTAGTGCTTCATTTAAAAATTCTGGATTGATTTTGATTTTCTCTTGTATAGCATCTTTTGTAATGCCGTCGTATTTTGCTTCTTCTATCATATTTAGTACCATATTCATGGACTTTTTGTCTTCATCCGATAAGCTTGGTGCGTAGCCCTTGATTGAGACTAGCTCGCCATTTAGCTCTAAACTTCCTTCGTCAAGTATTAGCTTAAGAAGGCTTTCATATAGCTTTTGATTGTTATTAAGCTTCTTAAAGAATCTATTTTTAATCTCTTCTTTGAAAATTCCTCTCCTAAGTGGATATTTTTCGTAGTATTTATTTAGATGAACTATTAGTTCTTCGTTCACATTGTGTATATATCTTAATGATATAGGATAGATGCCGTTCTTTAATTCATATATAGCGATGGCACCATCATCTACAAGTTCCTTTAGCTCTTTATCTACTAAGTCTTCAGACTTACTTAATAATTTAGAGATTTCTTTTTTATTTAAGAAATCATCTTGTCTTGTGTAGATAAGATTGTTTAGAACGTCTGTATCCGAGCCCTTTTCATTTATCTTAAACTCTTCAACGGCTTCTTCGTCAAAACGCTTTTTCTTCTTTGGATTAGTTTCAAGTATAACGCCGCCCGCTATAGTCGACATCGGTGAATAGAATCTTAAAATGAATCTATCCATCCTCTTGCAAACTGTTTCGCTCTCAAGAATCAATTGCGCGTAGCCTTCTTCGCCCGGATTAAGTACATCTCTATCTAATAGCACGACCCTTGCAAGTATCTCTTCAGTGCCTAAGTATAAGAAGACTCTTGATCCATTCTTTATGGCTCTTTCTTGATCCTTAATGCACTCGATCTTTACGTCAATAAGATTAGTGTTCTTAAGTGCATCAGGAAGACTTATAACGCTGCCCCTATGTATATCTTCTTTTTTAACGCCAGGGATGTTTAGAGCACATCTTTGTGAAGCGTAAGCCACATCTTGTGACTCTTGGTGCACTTGTATTGACCTGATCTTAGTCTTTATTCTCTCTGGATATATCTCAATCTCATCTTGTAAAGATAATTTTCCATCCATAAGCGTGCCTGTAACTATGGTACCAAAGCCTGATATAACGAAGACCCTATCAATAGGCAGCCTTGGTGTATCGTTCTTTTCTTCTTTTTCAAAGCTATCGGCGTGCTTCCTCAATATATTTTTAATATCATCAATGCCTTCTAAAGTCTTGTTAGAAACCCTGACTATTTCAGAATTTTCAAGGAAAGTGCCTTTTAAACTGTCTCTTATGTCTGATGTGACTAGCTCTATCCATTCTTCATCGACTAAATCAGTCTTAGTTAAAGCAACAAAGCCGTGCTCAACACCAAGCATAGTAAGTATGTTTAAGTGCTCGATGGTTTGAGGCATAACGCCTTCATCAGCCGCAATGACAAGCATAACAAGGTCCATGCCGCTAACGCCTTGAACCATGTTTTTAATAAACTTCTCATGACCAGGCACGTCAACTATACCTACTCTTAAATCCTTTTCTAGATCAAAGTAAGTAAAGCCAAGCTCTATCGATATCCCCCTCTTTTGCTCTTCCTTTAGTCTGTCAGTTTGTCTGCCAGTTAGGGCGCGTATTAAAGAAGTTTTCCCGTGGTCAACGTGACCCGCAGTTCCAAGTATTAAATGTTTCAATATTACTCTCCTAAAATCCCCTTAAGTTCACTCGAAATAATTTCGTATTCTTCTTCATCAATAGTCCTTAAATCAAGCAAGATCTTGTCCTTGTATATCCTAGTAATAATCGGCACTTCAAGCTTTCTAAGTCCTTCTTCAAGCTTTGCAGCCGATATATTTTTTGGATCAATTTCAATTGCTTTAGACTTGATAAATTGGTTTGGAAGTGAGCCGCCGCCTACTTCGGAGGCTGTTTCAACTATATTTAGCTCTGCTCCAGCCATGCCTTCAAGCATTGAGAATAGTTTTTCTGCTCTCTTCTCAATTGATTCGAAAGATTCAGTAATCATCTTTATAGTCGGTATCTCAAATGTCTTATTCTTATCAATATAATAGTTTAGTATTGTTTCAAACGCTGCTATAGTCATCTTGTCCACACGTAGCGCTCTAAGTAATTGATTCTTCTTGATTTGGCTGATGTATTTTTCCTTGCCGACTATGATGCCCGCTTGTGGTCCGCCTAAAAGCTTGTCACCACTAAAAGTAACTACATCGACGCCACTTGCAACTGATTCCATAACAGTTGGTTCGTGTTCAAGACCATAGTCCTCAAGATTGATTAAAACGCCTGATCCAAGGTCCTCAATTAGAGGTAAATCGCCTTTTATAGTAGCAATTTCACTTGCGCTAACACTTTCAGTAAAGCCTAAAATTTTGTAATTTGATGTGTGAACCTTTAGTATTGCGCCTGTCTCTTCATTTATAGCGTTTTCATAATCTCTTAGGTGAGTCTTATTTGTTGTGCCGACCTCCCTAAGTGTCGCCAAGCTTCTCTCGCAAACGTCAGGTATTCTAAATGATCCGCCTATCTCTATAAGTTCGCCTCTTGAAGTGATTACTTCCTTGTTCTTGCTAAGTGTGTCAAGTACAAGCATAACAGCTGCAGCATTGTTATTTACAACAAGAGCCGCCTCTGCTCCAGTAATCTTCTTAAGTTTTTCTTCTATATGAGTGTATCTTAGTCCTCTTTCGCCTCTTTCAAGGTCATATTCAAGGTTTGAGTAGCTTGATAATAGTCTCATAATATTTTCTTGAGCCGACTTTGGTAGTTTTGATCTACCAAGATTAGTATGGATGATGACACCTGTCGCATTTATAACGGGTCTAAGGCTATAATTAAGCTCATCAGCTAGCCTTTGTGCGACAGCCTTGTCAATATTTTTAAGTCTCTCTCTAAGAGCGTCCTCATCAAGACCCTTCTTAATCTCGTCTCTCATCTCATCTAAGATAGTTCTTATAGTATCGTTAATAAGTCCAGCGTCGTGAAGCTCGAATAATTTCTTAATCTCTTCATTTTCCATAACTTGATCAACGCCTGGGATCATTCTAAATAAATTCATATCACACCTACTTAATTAAAATATATTTATCGTCGAATTTTTTTGCCTTTGCAATTATATTTACATCAAATGGAAGGTCTATCCTTTCCATATAAGTCTTCGCATCCTCTTCTGATAGCGATATCAACAGTCCTCCAGAAGTTTGCGGGTCGAATAATAAATCCCCCATCTCTCTTTTGATATCAGCGTCTATCCTAAAGTTATCACCAACAAAAACTCTGTTATCATAAGCACCTGCTGGCACAAGGCCCATAATCGCATAATCAAGTGCCCCCTTTAGTATAGGTAATTTCTCTGTATAAATTTCTACTGTAATGTCAGTATTTCTAAGCATTTCGTATACGTGACCCATAAGCCCAAAGCCTGTTATATCAGTACATGCGTGTACATCAAGGTCTTCCATAGCGTCCTTCGCCTTTTTATTAAGTGTCTTCATTACTAAAACTGCTTCATCTAAGGAGTCCTTATCGCAGATCTCGCCCTTAACAGCTGTATTTATGATGCCTAGGCCAAGTGGCTTTGTTAATATAAGGACGTCGCCCTCTTTAACACCAGTATTTCTCAAAACTTTGTCAGGATGAACAAAACCAGTAACGCTCATGCCGTACTTAAGCTCGTCGTCTTGAACAGTGTGTCCGCCTATTAGCAAGGCACCTGCCTCCTTAACCTTGTCAAAGCCGCCCTTTAATATTAGCTTTAATACATTTGGTGACAAACAGTTTGGGAAGCACGAGATATTCATCGCAAGTATCGGCTCTCCGCCCATGGCATAGACGTCTGAAAGTGAGTTTGCTGCTGCTATTTGCCCAAATAGATATGGGTCGTCAACTATTGGCGTAAAAAAGTCCAAAGTTTCTATGATGGCTCTGTCCTCGCTAACCTTGTAAACAGCTGCGTCATCGCTTGTTTCCAAGCCTACTAATAGGTCTGGATCTGGCGAATTCTTCTCTAATCCTTTTAATATTTGATCTAAAACCTCCGGTTTTACTTTAGCCGCTCAACCAGATGTCTTAGCAAAACTTGTTAATTTTACATTTATATCATTGCTCATACAATCACCTTCCGCTTACGCTTATGTAATCTTTCATGTTCTTAAACTTGTTCTCTCCGATTCCTTCTATGTTCATGATATCTTCAATCTTTTTAAACTTCTTTTTCTCTCTATAATCAATAATCTTTTGCGCAGTCTTCTCGCCAACGCTTGGTATTGATGTGAGCTCATATAGATCAGCTGTGTTAATGTTGATCTTCTTCGTTTGAACAGAGCTTGCCGCGTGACTCGTCTCGTCAGCTTCGCTCGCTCCCTTCGCAGGAACTATGATTCTCTCCTCATCAACTAACTTTTCAGATAGATTGATTAGGTCGATGTCAGCGTCCTCAGTAAGACCGCCCGCCTCTTTGACAAGGTCGTCCATACGAGTTCCCGCCTTCATCTTGTATACACCAGGCTTTTTAATCTCGCCAGTGATGTGAGTGTAGATGTAGCCCTCTTCAGTATCAGCCTCGCTCAAAGAGTCCTTGGAGCCAGTGTCAAAAGCCCTATCGACCTTGACCTCGCCATCGCTTTGATTAAAGAAGTCTTTATTCATTATATTTATAAATACTATTATCAGTATGACTATAAGAAATATCTTTAGTCCCTTTTTGATTTTATCGATGTCCATAGAATCACCAGATATATTATAACATAAATTTGATAAAAATGAAACAACTTTATGAACTTTTATTCATAAAGCTTTATGATGCTTGCAATTGCTTATTCTTATATGCAGTCACTGTCCATTGTAAATAAATTTATATTTTGTCCAGTAAATCAATTAACACAAGTAAATGCCACAATTGTAAAGAATTGGATAGCGATTAAAATTTATAATTTTCTTAAAAAACATAATCTTTTCTTTAAAATTCATTTCTTAGTCGAACACAAAAAATCTTTATTATCCACTTATATGCATAAAAAAAGGCATAGACTTTGTCTATACCCCTGAGGTGGTGGAGATGAGGGGAGTCGAACCCCTGTCCGAAAACCCTTCCTAAAGAACTTCTCCGAGCGCAGCTTTTTATCAAACTTCACTAAGACCAATTTAAAAAGCAAAATAAAGTCTTAGCTAGCTTTAAAATAATCTTTTAACTTTTAAGCTTGGCTAAAAGATTTTCTCGTCTAAGTTGACCCAATATAAAGCCGAACGAGAAAACTCTATATTGAGAGTCGCCTAACTAGGCAGCGTATGCAAAATTATTGTTTTCTGCGTTTATATTTTTTTGACAGATGTGACGTATCCATCGACCCGGCTCGCTATTCTAAATTCCAAATCCCCGTCGAAACCAAAATTCATCCCCGTACTATTAATTTTTACCCAAAATCTCTCTAAATATAACTTTGATAATAATTTAAGGTGCGCAAGGCACCCTAAACTATATATCCATTTGGTAAATTCTATAAGTTATATTGATCTTTGCTCCAAAGCTTTCAACGTCGTTCATCATGTCTCTGTTGTATTCCCAAATTGTTGATCCTTCAAGCTCTGTGTAGCCTTTCTTAATTGCGTTGATGTATGTCTTTAGGTACATAACGCTTGTAACGCCCTTCTTTTGATACTCAGGCACTACGAATAAAACGAAAAATCTAATTCTATCAATCTTTCTCTTGTGATACAAGAACTTTATAAAGCCAAATGGAAGTAATCTTCCCTTCATCTTCTTGATGGCTTGGTTGTAGTCTGGTAGAGTTATGTTAAAACCGATAGGCTCGTTTGTTTCGTTGTCTCTAGCGATAAATATAAGCTCTGGATCGGCATATGGTTTTAGCTGCTTAACTACCTTTCTGATTTCATCTTCGTCAAGTGGAGCGAAGTCGTCCCATTCTTTAGGCATAGCCTTTTCAATTACATGCATAATGTCTGCTGCATCGCTGTCAAGTCTACTAAAATCAATATTGTCCACTCTAAAATTGAACTTCTTCATCGCGTATGGAACAAGTTTTTCAAATCTTTCTATGTTAGTATCTTCAATTGTATCTTTATATGCGTAGCAGTCAAAGTACTTTTCGAAGCCATACTTCACGAAGAAATCGTTGTAGTAACTTTTGTTGTATGTGTTCATTATGTATGGTTGATCCTCGAAGTTATCGACTATAAAGCCTCTATTGTCCTCGCCGCCTGGTAGCGAAACTGGTCCTTTCACCTTCTTCATGCCATGTGCCCTAAGATATTCTACTGCCGCATCAAGAAGTTTCTCAGCATATTCGTAGTTATTTTCGCACTCAAATTGTGAGATGTAACCTTCCTTAAAACCGTGATAGTCGTTAACGATTTCGTTTATGCCGACCAAAAGTCTTCCTACTACTTTATCTCCATCGTAGCAGATAAACTTTGTATTTGGTCCTGCGTTGTTTAGGTCGTTGTCCACGCCTTGTAAATATTTTAAATATTCTTTTCTAATTGGTGGAACAAAGTTCTTGTCCCCTTCATATAAGTCGTAAATAAAATATGCAAACTCCTTTAAAGTTTTTTTGTCAGTAACTTCTTTTACACTAATCATTGTTACCACTCCTTTTTATTTCTAAAAGCTCATAAACATCCGAGCTTAAATATTTTTTACAAGTCGAAAAATCATTTTCGTAGCACTCTCTAACCTTCGATGCGCTAATAACTTCGCCATCTATAGTCTTTCTCTCTATAAATTCACTCTCAACACCATATTCATAAAGTATCTTCTTCATCATTTCATTATATTTTTCAGTAACTTTGTCAATAGGCTCTGTGCCGAAGTACCTTTTTTTGATATTCAAATCCTTTGCAATGCGCCTTGCGAATATCTTTGCGTCAAGCTCTGTATATACCTTAAGCTTATCTGTATCCTTCTTCAAAAAATATGTTGGGAAGGTCGCTCTAGATATAATGTAGGGGCCTGATTTATAGACATGAACCCTATCATTATCTTGATAATGCTTTTTAACTATCTCGTATCTATCACTAGTACTAAAGTATGAGGCGTCCTCTTCCAAAACGAAGATAATTAAGTCTCTATCATTTTCCAAGGCTTTATCTACTAGGTACTCATGACCAAGTGTGAGTGGATTTGCATTCATGACTATGGCATTGTACTCATCTTTGTCAAGATCTTTCTTGATAGTCTCTATCCAGTCCTTATACTTGAAGAAACCGCCTTCTAAGAGAACAACATCTTCAGTCTTTTCAATGACATCCATGGATAAGGAAGTGAAAATATTTTCATTCTTTGCCTTGGTAAAGACAAAGTAGCTTCTATATCCTTTGGCTATGATGTCTTCAAGTGCACTATTAATAAGCTCTATCGCAAGTCCCTCGCCTTGATATTTATCATCGATGTAGAAGAATTTAATTAAATTCTTCTTCACTGATACTGTCGCGATTATTTCTCCTGCATCTCTTATGATGTAGCTCGCATCAACATCTTCGTATATAACATCTCTTTCTAATAAAAATTCTGAAAGTGCTGTTTCGCTCGATGAGCCCTTGATTATTTTATCTACATAAAACATGATTAATCCACTATAACGCCGCCGCCTACTACAGTTCTACCGTCATATACAACGAGGCTTTGTGAAAGAGTTATCGCTCTTTGCGGCTCTTCAAAAGTAACTGTGTAAGTACCGTCGTCATTCTTCTTTACTTTTGCTTTTTCATCATTCGATCTATATCTAACTTTTGCTGTATATACCTTGTCTTCATCGATCTCATCAATTGAAATCCAGTTCACATCTTTAATTACAGCAGTCTTTTTAAATAAATCCTCTTCTGGTCCAAGAATGATTTCGTTATTAACTGGATCTATCTTAGTCACAAAAGCTCTTTGACCTAAGGCAACATTTAGTCCGCGTCTTTGGCCTATAGTGTAGTTTCTAATGCCATCGTGCTCGCCTAAAACTTTGCCGCTCTTATCTTTAATTAGGCCCTTCTTGCTAATATTTTCAGAATATTTATTTAAAAAAGCCTTGTAATCATCATTTGCAATAAAACAAATCTCTTGCGAATCCTTTTTATTGTATACAGGTATGCCCGCTTCCTTCGCTATGGCCCTAGTTTTATCCTTATCCATGGCGCCAACTGGGAATATCGCATCTCTTAGCTGTTCTTGCTTAATATTGTATAGGAAATAGCTTTGATCTTTTCTAATGTTTGTAGATTTTTGAAGATAATGAATGCCATTTTCCTCGTATTTTTCAACATAGTGACCAGTTGCAATAAAGTCCGCATCGAAGTTTTTCATCTCATCGTGAAATCTTTTGAACTTGATATTTTTATTGCAAAAGATACAAGGGTTTGGCGTGTGACCAAGCTCGTACTCACGTATGAATGGCTCTATGACCTTCTCTTTGAAGTCTTCCTTGTAATCAACCACGTGATGCTCTATGCCAAGGTAATCAGATACTCTCTTTGCGTCCTCTATCATCTTTGTGTAATTGTCTTTAATAATATCGTCGCACAAGTTAAATGTGATGGCTACAACATCGTAACCAGCCTCTTTTAATAAGTATGCGCTGACGGAGCTGTCTACCCCGCCCGATAAAGCTATTAAAACTCTCTTCAAACTATTTCGTCTCTCTTTCTATCAAATCTACTAAATCTTTTGCTAATTTTTTCAATTCATCTTCGTCTTCGCCCTCAAGCATGACCCTTAGAAGCGGCTCAGTGCCTGATGGTCTGATGACAACCCTCATGTCTGGATTGTTATTTGTTAAATCATCTATAGCGTTTTTAACGCTTTCTATTTCTAAAACTTTATTTTTTATCTCATTAGTAACTTTTGCGTTTAAAAGCACTTGTGGATATGTTTTCATAAGTCCGTTTAATTCAGCAGCTGTCTTTTTTAGCTCGGTCATGGCATTGATTAAAAATATCGCGCTTAAAAGACCATCACCAGTATTTTGATAATCCTTTAGTATTATATGACCCGATTGTTCACCGCCAAGTGACAAGTCATCCTTGATTAGTTCAGCTAAAACATATCTATCGCCAACGCTAGTCACATCAAGCTCTACGCCAATGGCATCAAGGTACTTCTTAAGTCCAATGTTTGACATGATAGTCGCAACAAGTTTATTCTTCTTAAGCTTATCATGCTTTTTCAAATATGTCGCAAGCGCTGCCAATATGTGGTCTCCGTCCATAATCTTGCCTTCGTTATCAACTACTAATAATCTATCTGCGTCGCCGTCAAAGGCTATGCCTATATCTGCCTTATTATTTTTAACAGTCTCTATAAGTGATTCTAAATGAGTTGAACCGCAGTTTTTATTGATGTTTCTGCCATTTGGCTCGTCATGAATGTATATCATTTCAGCGCCTGAAGCGTTTAAAACTTCTTTCGCTGTCACGTAGTTTGCTCCATTAGACATATCGCATACAATTTTAAGGCCGCTGTAGTCTTTCATAAGCGAGCGTAAATAGCTTACGTACTCAGTTTTATCAATCTCATCAGTAATGTAATTGCCAAAGCGCTCTGGCTTTTTTAGCTCTTTATCCTCTAGCATATTCGTTTCAATCGCTTCTTCTACTTCATCTGCTAGCTTGTAGCCGTCCTTGTTAAAAACCTTTATACCGTTGTATTCATAAGGGTTGTGCGATGCAGAGACAACGATACCGAATAAAGAATCATTCTTGCTAATTATGTAGCTTGCTTCTGGTGTCGATGTTACGTTTAAATCATATACATCAAGTCCCATAGATGTGATGGCTGCTGCAAGTGATAGCTTTATCATGTCCTTTGACTCTCTTGTGTCACTCGCTATAAAAACTTTTTTGCCCTCGCCGCCAATAAAGTAGTCCGCTATATATTTACCTAATTTGTATGAAAATTCACTAGTTAAAAACTCGCCAGCGACGCCCCTAACGCCGTCTGTGCCAAATAATTTCTTCATTATTCTTCCTCCATATATTCCTTAAGAAGCGGGAGCAAAGTTTCTCTGTCGTTCTCAAGCTCGCCTAAACTCACCATTTCTTTAATTTTTCCAAGTGCATGCGCAAATTTTTTGCCCGGCACGTAGCCCATGGCAATCAAATCATCGCCGCTAACAGCAAGTTTCAGCTCACCGCTTTTGTCAAGACTATCTTCTATCTCTTTTATGTAAGTCTCAAATTTTGTGATATTATCAAGCTCTCGGCCAGGTCTCGTCGCAATAGTATCCGCCCTAATTAAATCAAGGTAGCGATAAATGTTCTCCTTGCCATAATAATTATAAAGCCTTCTCACAGCCTTTATGCCAAAGTTTGGGTCCTGCTTCATGTGCTTTAAAATGAGGTCATGAACTAGATTTATGGTCTTCTTGTCATAATTAAAGCCTTTTAAAATATCTGCTGCCATCTCGGCGCCGACCTTGTCGTGATCGTAGTAGTGCGAGATGTCCCCATCTTCAGAGCGTGTCAATGGTTTTGCGACGTCATGAAATAAAGCTGCAAGACGCGTTGACAAATCTTTTTCAGTCGCTTCAACCGCCTTCATCGTATGAGTAAATAAATCATAGCTATGATAAGGATTGTTCTGGTCGTAATTAAACTGTCTATCAATCTCAGGAAGGACTTCCTTCAAAATGCCCAGCTCATGCATAAGAGTAAAAGCATAATGAACATTGTCAAGAAGCAAAATCTTGTTGAACTCTTCACGAAATTTGTCCTTCGAAAGAGTTTTTACATAAGGCGCAAATTTTTTCGCAGCCTTAAAAGTCTCTTCTTCTATCTCAAAGCTAAGCTTCGCCGCAAAACGCACCAAACGCAGTGTTCTTAGGTAATCCTTGGCAAAACTTTCATACGGATCGATCACTGTTCTTAAAATTTTCGCATCAAGATCTTTTTTTGCGTCAAGAAAATCATAAATATTATTGCTCTCGTCCATTAGCATGGTGTTTATGGTAAAGTCACGCCTAATAAGGTCTTCTTTGACATCGCTCGTAAAACTTAAAGTGCTCGGGTGCCTGCCATCTGCGTAGTCATCCTCACGCCTAAAAGTAGTTATCTCAATCGCTGCCTCGCCCTTTATCTTTACAGAACCATATTTCATAAACTTAGTATCAAGCTCATAATCACTTAAAAGATTTATTATCTCATCAGGTCTCTTAGCCGTGCATATGTCTATATCGTAGACATCCTTGCATAGCAAATAGTCCCTCACAGCACCTCCAACAATGTATGAGGAACTCCCTAATCTTTTCAAGATATCAATCGCGTAATCTAAATTTTTCATAATATACAATAGATTATATCACATTCATAAGAAAAAATCAAAAATATCTAAAAGAAAAACAGCCACATGATGTAGCTGTTAATCCCTTATAAAATTTCTTTTAACTTATCGCTTTCGTATAAATAATAATCCTCTACTCTATCGACCTCATAATCAAAGTCATCGATGAGCTTTTCAAGAGCTTCTCTGTTCTTGATCGAAGTGGCTAAACTATTGCCACAGGATGAAGAAAGATCTCTTGGTGTCGGTATGATAAGTGATTCGATGCCGAGCTCTTTGAGTTTATTATTTAGCATAAGGCACGACGATATCGAATAGAATGTTACTATAACAACGTTATTTTGTTGCTTTAAGCTCAAAGTCTTCTCCATCTTCTTTAACTGCTACAGTGTAGCCAGCATTTTCAAGATATCTTGTAACATTTTCTTTAGCAACTTCTATGTCAACTAGAACTGTAAAGTCCTTTGTGCCTTTGTCTGCTTCGTTTTTAGCTAAAATAACTGGTTCTGGACAAGAAAGTCCTCTTGCATCAATAATATTATTTGCCATTGTGAGCTCCTTTCTTTATTTCAGCTATGATAAAGTATGCTGCGATTATAACGAATACAAATCTGATGATTTCAGGTCTTATATATTGAACAACTACTGCAGAGTGTAGTCCTAGTGCGCCTGCTATGTCTCTAAAAAAGCATGCAACACAGATACCCATGTTAGCTGGGTTGCCAAAGTGCATAAGTAAAGCTCCGATTATACCGATTATCACGCCTCCAATGAAGATCATTAAATTTTGTTTTTTCTTCATAATATCCCTCCTTTATATGGGTATATCACAAGAAAAGGCTATTTTTCGATGTATTAAAAATTTTTATAGTTTAGGCCTTCATTATAAGAAATCATTATTCAAAATATTTATATAAAGGGCCTCATGTATTAAATTATTTTATACTTATTGAATATGGCTTATTTATGAGATATAATTTAATTGTTATAAATATTAAGAGAGGTGGATTATGCATTACATAGGAATTGACATAGGATCAACTGCTTCAAAGGCTGTTATCTTAGATGAAAACAAGGAAAAAGTATTGCACGAAAAGATCATGCCAAGTGGCTGGAACAGTAAAGAAACTGGTGAAGAGATTAAAAATTGGATCAAATCACTGGGCTACGGCGACGATGATGTGAAAATCACCGCGACTGGCTACGGAAGAATCAGTGTGCCTTATGCGGACAAAACTGTTACCGAAATCACTTGCCATGCTAAAGGCGCTCACTTTTTAAATCCTGAAGACATGACTGTTGTTGATATAGGTGGACAAGATACTAAGGTTATACTTGTGCAAAACTCAAACGTTATGGACTTTATCATGAATGACAAGTGCTCTGCAGGTACCGGAAAGTTCTTGGAGGTTATGGCTAATAGACTTGGACTTTCATTAGAAGAGATGTTTGAATTTGCTAAGAGAGGCCAATCTGTCAACATATCATCTGTTTGTACAGTATTTGCTGAATCAGAAGTAATCTCGCTTATGGGTAAAGGCACTCCTCGTGAAGACATCGCAAGAGGCGTTGTTGACTCGATAGTTAAGAAAGTTGCAGCACTAGCAACAAGAAAAAATGCATCAGATAATTACTTCTTAACTGGTGGTTTCTGCGACTCAGAATTTACAGTTGAACTTTTAAGCGAAAAACTTGGCGCACCTGTAAAAACACATCCAGATGCAAGATTTGCTGGAGCCATAGGTGCTGCTCTACTTGCAAAATAATGATAGACGTAGAATTTTTTAAAGAATTAAGGCGTAAGGCTTATGTCGATGCTGTCACTTTTAAAATGAGTGAAAATAACGTCGTAGGCTACTTTGCCAAAGACATCGACGAGGCATTTTTAATGAGCTATGGCCTTGTTCCCTACCCAATCGAATCGACTGACACAGAGATTTTAGCTTATGGTGAGTACAACACTTGCGATATGATCAGCGCGACGACCATTTACATGACAACAAAAAAGTGCCCACTAATCTATTCTTCCAAAATTTTTTTGATTGAGGATATTTGCAAGAAATTCACTGAAGTCTTTAGTGCTAATTGCGACAGATATATCTATGAGTTTAGTGGAGACATTGCAGGGACTGATATTGACGGCGTAATAAAATCTGTTTACGGCTTTAATTTTGATGAGAAGAAATACAAGCAAATGAAAAAAATATTTTCTAAAATCGATGAGCTTTTACTCGCAATTGAGAAAAAGCTTGAGCCATATGAGTACAACATAGTTAAATACTACATTCGTTATGTGGCTGAACCTGAGAAAAGAGTAAAAATTCTTGAAAGGGTTTTAGAAGATAATCAAAACAACATTAATATTAAAATGAATAAATGTATTAATGTCGCCTGTCCAGAAATAATTCTGGATGAACTCAAAAGCCCTATATCTGAGAGCTACAAAAACATTGACCTAGCTCCAAGGGGCTGCATATTAAAAGGAGGAAAAAATGGATAAAAATCATGAAATGTGGACTAATCTAGGCATGGACGTTGAAAAACACGATATGCTATGTGAAGTTTTACCAGGAGCTTTTGGAGACGTATTCCTAAGTCAAGAAAACAGACCAAAGGGTATGGACTACTGGAACATGGTAGTTGGCGATATCCACGGTATTAGACCAGCTGAATTAATCGAACACCAAAAGAATGGTGGCAAGGTAGTTGGTACATTTTGTATACACGTACCAGACGAAGTGCCTATAGCTGCTGGAGCAATAGTTACAGGCCTTTGCAGTGGATCTCAATTCTGGGTACCAGGCGGAGAAAAGAAGCTTCCTACAGCAACATGCCCACTAATCAAAGCTTCACTAGGAGCAAGATTTGACAGAACTTGCCCATTCTTCAGAATAGCTGACCTATTCGTTGGTGAAACAACTTGCGATGGCAAGAAAAAAGCTTGGGAAATACTTGCTGAAGACGCACCTATGTTTATCATGGACATACCTCAAATGAAGAGAGACGAAGACTTCGAAAAATGGGAACAAGAAATAAAACGCTACATGAAGAGAATCGAAGAGCTTACAGGCAATGAAATTACTGAAGAAGGACTAAGAAAAGCTATACATATTGTTAACAACAAGAGAAAAGCACTAAAGAGACTTAACGAATTTAGAAAGAACGATTTAATTCCAATAAGCGGTAGAGATGTTCTAGTAATCACACAAGTTGCTTTCTATGACGATCCAGAAAGAACTACAGAAATGATTAACAAGCTTTGTGACGAACTTGAAGAAAGAGTTAAGAATAAAGTTTCAGTTTATAAACCAGGTGCAAAGAGAATACTTCTTACAGGTACTCCACTTTCAATACCTAACTGGAAGATGCACCAAATCATCGAATCACTTGGAGCAGCTGTTGTCTGCGAAGAAATGTGTACAGGAATTCGTTACAGCTACAAACTTGTTGAAGAAGATGCGGGTGCAGATATGGATACTATGGTTCACAATCTTGCACAAAGATACCTTGGCAGCATAAACTGCGCTTGCTTCACGCCAAATACAGCAAGAATCGACGACATCGTAAGACTTGCTAAAGAATACAAGGCAGACGGCGTTATCGACCTTAACCTTAAGTTCTGTAACCTATATGACACAGAAGGCTACTTCGTAGAAAAAGAACTTAACAAGCTAGGTATACCAGTTATGGGTATAGAAACAGACTACACAGACGAAGACGCAGAACAATTAAAGACAAGAATCGGCGCTTTCTTAGAAATGCTTGACTAATTTAATGAAAGAGTTAAGAAACTACATTCTTTTAGGCGATTCAGCTTCGGCTACAAAACTATACTATCTACTTAAAGATAATGGCTTTGAAGTAACCATAGCGCCAACACCGAGAAATGCAGACCATTGCTGTGGTTTGTGCATTATATACGAAGCTAAAGATAGAGAAAAGATAGCGATGCTCGCAGAAAAAAATTCTATAAAGATAGATAGATTCTGGGAAGACATTGTAAGAGATGATCCAAATAGAATGAGATTTTGCTAATATAAAAGGGATAGACCAGTGGTCTATCCCTTGATTTATGTTGAACTTAGCAAATAATTGTTAAAACTATAGCGAGTATTATTAAGAATAAGCCAAGAACAAATTCTATCAGGCCTAGTTTTTTAGCATAAGAAGCATCTCTTCTTTTATATAAAACATCTAAGTTAAAAGAATTTATCAAAGAATATTTCTTTCTAAAATAGATAAGATATCCAAATGTAGAAAAGACTGTACCTAAGATAAATAATAATATTTTTACAATCAACATAAGTTTCTCCACCACTTAATATAAGCTATACTTCTTTATTCAGTAATATCGTTTTAAAATTAATACCACCCAAGTAATAATAATCAACACTCTTAAATGCTTTATTCTTTAAAGCGTAATCGAGAAAAATTTTATCCCCTTCCCAATGAGGGCTATGATAAAATTCATCCTCACTCATAAACTTAAGACTGCCCTCAGAACATTCTTTAATCGCCCCAGAATAATCATCGCTGAAGTATACATACATTTTTTCATAAGAGTCAGCATCAAGGTCAATGTAGCGAACCTCGCCCATGTAGTAAAAGCTCTTAAGCTTAAGATTCGTCTCCTCATAGACCTCGCGCACAATGCACTCATCTTTTGACTCGCCTTGCTCAATCTTTCCGCCCACGCCAATGTACTTACCGTGATTAATATCATTTTCCTTTTTATTTCTGTACAAGAACAAAAACTTATTAGTAGTCTTGTCCTTGATGTAAATGACAGTGTATGCTTGTTTTATTTTCATAATAAATTATCGTTTATTTACAAAATTTATTCCAAAAATCCACCCAGCTGCCATGTACTTCTCTTTGGTCAATGTAAGTAAAAGTATCTTCATCATACCAATCATGGTTAACTATATCGTCAATAGTCTCAGGAACAAAAAAGTTGAAAAATTCTTTCTTGAACGAACTTCCATACTGTAAATAATATGCACCTACCATCTTTGTAAAATTGGTTTTCTTTACATCTTGTGGTTTATACAAAAGTGCTTCTCCAACCTGATTTAAATCAGGGCTTACTTCAAGAAAAACTAAACTTAAATCATCTTCCTTATAGCCAAGTATAAAACTTCTATATTTATATGAAACGGTACGAAGCACTACGAAATTCGCACCACTAATATCTTCTGAATAAGCATAAACTATTTTATATTCCGAACCATTATCCACTTTATTATCAAAGATTTCTCTCATGCGATTTTTGTTTTCATTGCTTTTTACATTATCTAACTCAACTGTTTTTTTTCCACCAAATAAATTAAACAATCCCATTTTATTACCTCCTATCATAATTTTAGTTTCTTCTGTTAGTTATAGTGTTTTTTCGTTTTCAAACCATATTTACCATCTTTAATTATAAAATAGCATAAATTAATTCAACCGTCAAGTATTTTTTAATGTTAAACTTTATCTTGTAATATTTAATTTTTTAAAATTGCTTATTTTACAGAAGCACAAAAAAGCTACTAAGTTATAATACCTAGTAGCTAAACTAATCTATACAAATAAGCAATCTTCAATCAATTCTTTATTCTTTAATTTATCTACCCACTCTTTTGGAATGGTATCAATGCCATAGATAGTTCCAGCAAGTCCTCCTGTGACTGCAGCTGTCGTATCCGTATCGCTTCCAAGATTAACTGCTTTTAAAACTGCATCTTTATAAGTATCCGTATTTAATATACACCATAGTGACGCTTTTAGAGTATCAAGTACAAAGCCTCCTGATTTAATTTCACTTTCATCAATATATTTTATGCTATCATCAATATATTTCTCGCCCTTAATTAATTTTCTTGCTATATGAATATATTCTATGCAAGCATTTTTTGATATTTCATTTGCGTGTGTTATAGCTGAAACATCGGCAATATCTTTATCTGATGCATCTGTAAATGCTAGTGGAAGTATTCTCATAAGTGAGCCATTACCATTGTCATGAAAACCGTCCAAACCATGTCCAAGCTCAATAGCTCCGCGCGTTGTGCCACCTACATCAAATACTTCGTCATTTGCAGTGAATTTGTTTTCATATAACCATGCTTCAAAATTCTTACGTATATCTTTTAAATCAATGCATCTCATGTCCTTAATTGACTTTGCTGTGGCTAGTGTTAGCGATGTATCGTCGGACCATGTGCCTGCCTCTTGATTCCATGTGCCGTGGCCAATCATATCTGTGCAATTATATGTGTGTCTTTCTTTGAATTCGTACGGCACGCCTAAAGCATCGCCAATAGCAAAGCCATATATAGCTGATCTTAATTTTGACATAAGTCCACCTCCATAATCATAGTGATTTATATATGAAAAAAGACTAAGTATATACTTAGTCTCAGACTGTTGACAAAGTAGGCATATTTTTTAAAAATTATGCCTACTTTTTTTGCTTAAAACCTCTTAAAATACACATTTGTTGGGTATATATAAGACATAGAAGG
>UQDI01000016.1 GCA_900539725.1 uncultured Eubacteriales bacterium
TGTAGTAGGATCGTTGTCATCGTCTAGATCTTTAATTTCTGGTTTTGTTGTATCTCCTGCTGCTTCCCAAACTGCATATACAGTTTTAGCTTCTGTAATATTAGCTAAGATTCCATCTTCTGCTGCTGTTGCAGTTTTTGTGCTTGCCCAACCTAGGAATTTATATCCTTCTCTTGTTGGAGCTGCTGGAGCAGTTACTGTTTTATCTTCATTTGTTGTTACTTTTTTAGTAGTTGATTCATCATCAAATTTACCGCCATTAGCATCGAATGTTACTAATTTTTCTTCTGACCATACAGCATAAACTACTAGATGTCTTTCTACTGGTGTTTCAGCTGTGAATTTGTTTTCTGCTGCTAGTTTTTCAAATTCAGCTGCCGTTGTTACAGTTTTATTTCCTAAAGCTGTTTTACCTGCTTCTGTTACCCAACCTAGGAATGTTTTGCCTTGAGCTGTTGGAGCTGTTGGGAATGCATCTCCAGTATCAGCTTGAACATTAGCACCTGTAAATCCGTTTGCTGTGTATCCGTCTTCTTCATAGAAATTAACGTTGTCTGGAACGATTTTAACTTCTTGTTTCTTGTCTCCTTCAAATGCACCTTCTGTTGCATTGAATAGAACTCTTGCTTTAACCCTATTTTCTAACCAATCTGATGGAACTGATGATCCGTCAGATGTGTTAGCTAAGAATCTCATATCCTTGTAAAGTTTAAATGTTTCCCCTGAAACAGGAGCATTTCTTGTTGGATCGAATTGCTTTAGATAAACTTCATATGGGAAGGCGTAATATTTTTTGTCATATACATTTACTTCTTTTGTTGCATCTTTTGTGATGTTTCCATCTTTGTCGTAGTCGTTTTCATCAGCATTTGCCTTTGCGATATAACGCTTACCAGTATTATCTACATATAATAGTCTTAGAGTACCACCATCGTATCTAGTGAAACCTTGAATACTTTCAGTATCGTGCTTAAAAGCTTCTTCTGTTTCCGGAAGTGATCTTGGGTCTCTGTAGATTTGGTTTATCTTTTGATTATCTTTTAGACCTTCTTCAGACATAGCGTAATCATTTGTAAACATTTCTTGGTAAGGACGGTATAGAGATTTCTTTAGAGTTAGTAAAGACATATTGTCCATTAGGTCAAGCCATGCTAGGTCTGTATAGTTATCTACTCTTTCGAACTTCTCAAAAGTCATAGAAGCTGTTTCGCCTTCTTGACGTTCGCCCTTAGAGTTGTAGGATTCGATAATTAAATCTGTACCTGGTTCTACCTTACCAAGGTCGATTTGGAAATTACCCATAGCTGGTGTAACAGCTTTGTTAGGAGTTCCGGTAATCATATTCTTATCTGTTGCTTCCCAATTTACAATGCCCTTTCCAACTATTTTAAATTCAAAAGAGGCTTCTTCTTTTTTTCCTACTGGAGTATATCTAACCTTATAGTAACCCCTGTCAGTCTTATAATCCTTATAGATGTGAGTTGTTAATATTCTTCTTTTATTTGAACCAACTCCTCCTTCACCAAGACTTAGGACAGGCTTAGATTGGTCTCTTTCTGTACCTGTTTCTAGGTTGTAGAAGTTTACAGATACATTTTCTTTTCCATAATCTTGTAAAAGTACCCTAACCTTGTCACCTTTTTTGATTGTAGCACCTTCTCTTAAAGTATAAGAGTATTGGCCTGTTACTCCTTCTTTGGTGATTTGGTCAAGTCCGCCAGTAGCTGAAGCTGATCCATTATAGTAACCTTGTGGTCTTCTTACCAAGGCATCGTTAGGGTCGCCTACTTGGAATAATACTCCGTCATTATTAATATCTACTCCAGTATCTACTATAGGTGACTTATAACCTTTTGGTAGAACCATATCTTTATCAAAAGTTCTTTCGTATACTGCCCAGCCATTAGGGTTTGAATCTACCCATCCAGACATAATCGGGAAGTCTACCTTGTTTTTGCCTGAGATCTTGAAGGTATCGGCAAATTTATTTTTGTCTACCATATAGTCTACAGTTGTTATATAACCGTTTTGTTCGTTCAAGATTTTCCAGAAATTGTCATTATGAACTCTAACAACTTTTTCAACATTAGGATTGTTGAATTTAGAAGAAGCTAAAACTACATAAGCAAATTTCTTGTTGCCATCTTTGTCATATTTGTAGTTTATTTGATCCTTTTTGATTCCAACTTTGTTATTTGCAATTGTTTTTCTGGACCAGTTAAGAACATTGGTATAAGCAATATTGCCATTTTTGTCAGGTTTTAGATAATCAACAAAGGCAGCATCAAAAATTTGAACATAAGCTGCAGGTTTTCCTTCTTGCTCGTCTTTCGGATCTCCTACTGCACGTTGTGCTTGGTATTGAGTACTTAAGACAGCAAGTGATGCCAAGTCTTCTTCTTTTTCATAGTTGCCATATATATATGACAATTCCTTATTTTCAGTTGGATCTGATACAAAAGAAGAGAAGAATCCATTTTGAAGAGCATATGGAAGTGATTGAGCCTTACCACCCTTGTAAAATGCCATATCGATATCATTAGCTAATGGTATAGTAGTACTCTTAGTATAAGTTGTGTAGTCCATAGATGAGCCTTTTGGAGCCATGGCATAAATTCTTTGGAATTTATCGTCCATAAGTCTCATTTGTACAGAGAAGTTTTCTTCTCCCAAAGCTTTTATGGTTGTACCATCTTTTAGGACAAGGTGGATTGGTAAGTTACGTCTAGAATTACCCTTAGCACCTGTCATTAGACCAAGGTCAAGGACTTTCTCATTTTTGCCCTTACCATCAGTAAATTTATATGAGTCTCCATCTTTTCCTTCTCCATAGGATGCATCCCAATCAATTTGATTGAAAAGTTTGCTGTCAAATTTTAGTACCATCCTGTACCATACACCGGAAACAGATTGGGTTTTTTCCTTATAAAGAAGTTTGATTACATCTCTACCAGCTGCATTGGTATAGGTACCGTCGTAGTTAAGGTCTGTAATTTGAGTTGGTTCTGTTGTTCTAACCCTAACTAGTCTTTGGCCTCCTGCAATATCTACAGGCCAGTTTCTTTCATCGCCTTTGCCTGCTTCCTCATCCCAGTTAGTTTTTGGCTTTCTGTTTTCAGGAAGGTTAGATGTTACCTGATTTGCGTTAACAGGATCTCCTGCAAAAACATTCACTGGCATCATAGTCACTATCATTAAAAATGCCATGACTAGTGCGAGTGTTTTTCGCAAGTAATGTTTTTGAAAATTCTTCATAATTTTCTCCTTTCTTTTTTTCTTGCATAAAGCAAGTTATTTTTGATCAATTGCGCCAGTTTGCTTTAGTCTAATAAAGAATAGAAAAAAGACGAGTCGTGCCACGGACTCGTCTCATATAAATAACCATAGTATGATTGCCTTCGATTTAAGTTGTGATTACATATACAAAAAAGCTAAATACATGAGTTTACTAGTATATCTATCTTATTTAGCCTTGATAATTCTTATAATAGTACTTACCGAGTGTCTTAGTGGCACAAAAGACCTTATTCGTTTTGTACATATATTTTAGCATATATTTGTCTAAAAAGCAAATATATTTTTAAATTTAACGTCGTTTTAACAATTTTCCACATACGTGTACCCCCCCCCATCTCATTTTCGCATTGTGTGTCTATAAGTCTTGGCATATACGTTTTTCGTCTAATTGAGAAAAAATGCTAGGCGATCTACTCGTCTAGCATTTGGTCTTCATTATATTCTCTTCCTTATTATATATGGGCTATGTCGTCTAAGGCGTTTTCTTTGATTATGGTCTGTGGCAATAGCTCTTCGTGCGAAGCGATATATGCCTCGTCTGATGTGAATGGTGCAGTCACTAGTCCACTCGCCACGTCAATGTCAATGGGCTCTTTATCTCTATCAACTACCTCGGCGATGACTTCTGTATTGGCTGCGTCTGTGTACTCTGCTTTAACGCTCTCTGCCTTTATGGACTCGAACTGTGCGAGGATATAGGCAAAGATGAATAGTGTAAACAATAGTCTTTTAAATTTATTCATAATTTTCTCCTTTCTTTATGTCTATGATATAAGTATAACAGTTTCGAAAGGCGAAATTATTTACAAAATGTATACAAATTTTTCAATTTAATTTTTTTACTTAAAATTATTATTTATAAGAAACAGTACTCTCACCCAATTTTGCAATTATTTTGCAGATAAAATCAATGAATTTTCTTTACGGAGAACTTTTATGAGCGAAATAGTTCAAAAGTTTTTTTGTATTTGGGAATAGTTCACAAGTAATTATATAATTTCGCAGTTATTTTGCAGAGCAAACAAGATGATTCTGCGAAGTGGAGAATTTAGCAAGCGATTACGTACAGATGGTACTTTGAGCGAAGCTAAATTCGAACGAGCAGAAGGGCTTGTTTGAATGCGAAAGAACGCGAAATTTATACTTGCCACAAAATCCCGTCCCTATCCGCATTCAAACACATTGTCAAATACTCCAGTCCAAATCTAACTGCCTCTTCCATCTTATATCCCTTCGCTAAATATGTGGCGATTGCTGTCGAGACTGTTGCGCCTAGTCCAAAGGCCGCTCTATCTACTCTCTTCCTATCTATAATTTTCTCTTTGCCATCTATGACGAGGACGTCTTTTAGTTCGCCTTCGAGTGCGCCTCCTGTGATCAAAACGCTCGCGCCATAATCAAGGTGAAGCTTTTGCGCTGCGTCAAGCATTTTGGTAACTGTAGTGACTTTCATCTCTGTTAAAGTTTCTGCCTCTTTCATATTTGGTGTAAGTAGCGTGACTTTATGAAAGATCTCTTGCTTTATATACTCTAGTGTTTCGGCGTCTGTGTAGACGTGGCCGAACTTTGATGCGATGACTGGATCTAGTACGACGGGCACGCCCGCAAAGTATTTATCAAGTGCGTCTTTCACTGCTTTTGCCTGGTTAATGTTTGAGATGAGTCCGACTTTGACGCAGCCGATCTCGAAGTCCTCGCTCGCTGCCTTGATCTGGTCGTAGACCATGGACGAAGAGAGGGCAAGTCTTGAGATGCACCTTTGTGTATTTTGGCTGGTCACGCATGTTGTCGCGACTGTGCAGTAGCTATTTAGTTTTAGTGCTGTCTTGACGTCTGCTTCGACGCCTCTTAGGGCGCTTGAGTCTAGTGCCGAGATTGACAGTATTACGGGCTTTTCTTTTAGCATGGCTAATCTCCTTTATTAAGAAGATTTTATTACATAGCGCCGTTTTTGTCAAGATGCTCGATATTTTTCACTATGTAGTAGTACTTTTCAAGTATATCATAGTCCTTTACTCTTAATGCAAGTTCCCCCATTTCAATCTCTACTTTAAGTTTTTGCCCTAAAATATAGTTTTTATTTGCCTTGATGATGTCTTTATGCTCCTTGTACTTATCAAGATTTTTGTAAGTTATATGAAGTGTGTACCTATCATATAGCTCTTGGTCCACCCACTTTTTGATTTTAAACTCGCAAACATCGTCCCAGCTTATGCTTAGTGGCCTATATCGAGAAAATTTATCAACGAAGACGTCCTCTTTTAAGACCATGGCCTCTTGTCTAAATATGAGCAGGATGAATTTTTTGATTGTGTCCAAAATCATTATTAGAAAAAATACAAAGAACAAAGCTGATAGTGCTTGTATAATTGCACCACTATTAAGGTAAAGTCCTAGTATGCCTAAGGCAATAGTTGTTACGGGGAAGACTGCGAATATGAAGATTAAAATCCATTTGCCGTAGTGTGAGGCGGAATATTTTATTCTGATTTCATCCATAATATCACCTAGGCTCATAATAGCACCTGATTGTTAAGAAAACGTAAAAAGCTCTCTGAGTTTGTCTCAAAGAGCTTCCTATACTAATGTTTCTTATTAAGCATATCGTTTTTAATTGTCCAAAGCTTTTTGCTTAGGTCGACGTAATACTCGTGCGGATTTTCAAGTCTCTTGACTTCGTCCCAAAGCTTATCGACTTCTTCTAGTGAATACTTTTGCACTTCGTCGATTGTCTTCTTATTATATACTAATTTACCTTTGTCGAAAATTTTCTTTAGTAGCGGCACTGCTGTGTAGTTTGTAAGTGTTTTCTTCTTCCATGTATATAATGGATGGAAGATCTCGATATCTTTTGTGAAATCGATCTCTTCATCATGTGTTGTAACGAGGTCG
Source organism: uncultured Eubacteriales bacterium (assembly GCA_900539725.1). Classification (GTDB taxonomy): domain Bacteria; phylum Bacillota; class Clostridia; order Tissierellales; family Peptoniphilaceae; genus Fenollaria. The sequence continues at coordinate 6,190 of UQDI01000016.1, forward strand.
GCAAGTGCCTTTCCTGTTTCGTTGTCGTATAATCTATATAGCTTTTTAAAGCCGGGTGTTGTGATTTTTTCGACGTCGCCACTGATTTTGATCTTGTAAATCTCTTTACCGTCTTTGAATGTGGATACAAGTTTGTATACGCCGCCAAAAACTGGCTCGCTTCTTGATGTTATCAGTCTTTCGCCAACACCAAAACCATCAATTTGGGCGCCTTGACCAAGTAGGTCCTTGATCACGTACTCGTCAAGTGAGTTTGAGACCATAATCTTAACGTTTGGGTAGCCTGCTTCGTCGAGCATCTTTCTTGCTTTTTTCGATAGATAAGCAAGGTCACCTGAGTCTATCCTGATACCGACGCCTTCATGACCATTGGCACGGAGCTCGTCAAAAACTTTTATCGCGTTTGGTATGCCTTCTTCGAGTGTATTGTATGTGTCAACGAGTAAAACGCAGGAGTCTGGATAAACTTTAGCGTAGGCTCTAAAGGCTTCTAGCTCTGTATCGTACATTTGTACCCATGAGTGGGCCATGGTGCCTGTGGCGGGAACGCCGAAGAACTTGTCTGTGATAGTGTTTGCTGTGGCTTTCGCGCCACCGATGTAGGCTGCTCTTGCGCCAAGTATCGCTGCTTCACTCGCTTGAGCGCGTCTCGAGCCAAATTCTGAAACGGCTCTGCCCTTAGCGACTCTAACTATCCTGCTCGCCTTTGTCGCTATCAAGGATTGGTAGTTTATCGTAAGAAGTATCATTGTCTCCATGATTTGCGCTTCTTTAACTGGGCCCTTAACTATGATGATGGGTTCCTTTGGAAATACTGGTGTTCCCTCTTCTACGGCCCATACATCGCAGGTGAATTTGAAATTTCTTAAAAAGTCCAAAAATTCTTCTGAAAATATTTTTTTGCTTTTGAAATAATCTATATCATCTTCTGTAAATTTTAGATTTTCTATATATTCAATGACTTGCTCAAGTCCTGCGGCGATGGCGAAGCCACCATTGTCAGGGACTTTTCTAAAAAACATATCGAAGACTGCCTCTGTATCTGCTACGCCATTGGCAATGTAGCCGTTGGCCATGGTGAACTCGTAGTAGTCTGCCAGCATCGATAGGTTTATGCTTTTATTATCTTTATTCATCTTAATCCTCCCATAGATCTTTTAATCTGCCCTCTAATTTGTATCTCACATGCTTTAGCTCGCCTGTATTGCGTGAAGATGTGATGAGCATGAGCTTTCTGAGCTTATCTGAAAAACTATTGATATAGTCCGCGCTCGCCTCGTATGAGCCGTGGTAGACGTATTTTAATAGCTCGCCACCGAGCGCAACGACGTCGGCGCCTATAACGTAGGCTTTGAAGGCGTCCATCGCAGTCCTTATACCGCCTGAGGCGATTAAGGTAAATTTGTACTTCTTCTTGAGCTCCCTTGCATATAGTATAGAGAGTGCTGTTGGCGTGCCAAAGTCGAAGATATCCGAAAAATCTTCGGCAGCGTTCGCCATGGACTCGATCCTGGCAAAGTTTGTGCCGCCCGCGCCTGATATGTCGATGTACTTGACACCGAGCTTAGCGAGATCCTCGATATTCCTTTGATTCATGCCGAAACCGCATTCTTTCACTATGACGGGCAGCTTAAAATACTTAAGTGCCGCCTCGATGTTCTTCATATAGCTAGTGAAATCCCTGTCACCCTCGCCATTAATGAGCTCTTGAAAAGCATTTAGATGTATGCAGATGGCGTTGGCATCGATTAAATCAACTGCCTTCTTCATCACATCCAAATTCGCTGTAGCACCGACATTGGCTATAAGGTATCCGTCTTTGTTGACCTCACGTGCAATGGTGAATGTTTCAGGGAACTTCTTATCAACAACAGCTATCTTCTCGCTTCCAAGCATCATAGGTATATTAAAGTCACGTGCGAGCCTAGCTAAAATCTCGTTGATTCTAAACGCCTTTTCGGTGCCGCCAGTCATCGCGTTTATGTAAAAAGGACGAGAAAAGTTTCTGTTGAAGAATTTCTTTTCAAGCCTAACCTCGTCTATGGAAAGCTCAGGAAGAGAGTTGTTGTCGATGAAGACATCTGAAAGAAGCGTGTCAGTCCCGGCATCTTCCGCTCTTAGGAAGTTTGTAAGATGCAGGTCCTTGATCCTTTCTTTGTAATCAATCTTTTTCATAGTTCCTCCTAGATTTCTATATAATCTTCTATATTCAGTTTTTTATCTATATCAAGAGTCCTTAGACTATGGATATAGATGTCTTTGCCCTTAGTCGTGTAGATGTTGAAGTCGCCTTTCTTAAGTCCACTCGCGTCAAAGCTATGGGCAAGGAGCTTCGCAGGCTTGATAAAATCTACTTCGGGCATCAGCTCTTTGAAAATGGCGTCAATGAACTCGTAGTGAGTGCAGCCCAAAATTAAGGTCTTGTAGCCGCCGTCATCGATGCGCCTTTTGTAGTCAAGAACTTCCTCTTCGATGATGTCCCTGTTCTCGTCGAAGTCCTCGATAAGCGCCGCAAGCGATGCACTCGCCATCTCTAGTAAATCATCTGTGCCAATGGCCTTGAGCCTATTGTAATACTCTTTCGAAGCTATGGTGAACTTCGTCGCAAGTATCGCCGCTTTATTAAGTGCAAGCCTATTTACTTCGTCAATAGTTGGCGTAACTATATTATAGAGCTTAATCTTGTGAGTGTAGCCGGTATTAAGTATCGCGCTACTCATGGTATTACAAGCGACAAGGCAGTCAGTAACGCCCTTTTCGTATAAGAAGTCCAAAATATGCTCCATACAAGAAAGGATCTCATCACGACTCATATTGCCATAAGGCACTCTGATATTGTCCCCGAAGTAATTTATTTCGATCTCGTTATTCAGCTTAAGAAGCTCACGAACAACGGATAAGCCCCCTATACCCGAATCAATAACTGCTAATTTCTTCATATTACATGTCGACACGATTGTCGATCGCCTTTCTGATAGTTTCTGCGTCGTAGTAGCTTAGGTCAGCGCCCATCGGCACGCCGGTACCTATCCTAGTCACCTTGACGCTCTTGTCAGGGATGTTCTCCTTGATGTAATTCGCTGTCGCAGTGCCCGCAATGTCTGGGTCAGTCGCAATGATGAGCTCTTTCACGCTGCCGTCAAGCCTTTGAAATAGCTCAGGAATGTTGATCTCCTCAGGTCCTATGCCCTCAAGCATGTTGATGGTGCCGCCTAAAACGTGATAAAGACCGTTGTAGCCGCCCTCTTTGTCAAGGCGCATAACATTCTCTTCCTTTTCTACTACTAATATGGTAGAGTGGTCTCTGTCCTCGTCAGAGCAGATGCCGCAGATGTCATTCTCGCTATAGTTACAGCAAATTTTGCATCTGTGAATATTTTCAAGAGTCTCCTCGATGTCCCTCGCTAGGCTCATGGCCTTGTCCCTATTGTTCAAAAGGTAATAAGCGAACTTTATCGAAGACTTCGAGCCAAATTGCGGAAAAGACTCTAAATTGCTAACTAGCTTATCTAGCCTATCCATTATAGTCCTGGAATACCTAGGCCGCCAGTTAATTTGCCCATCTCAGAGTTCATAAGGTCATCAGCCTTAGCTATAGCCTCGTTTGCTGCGACCATGATTAAGTCTTCAAGCATTTCAACGTCGTCTGGATCAACAACTTCTGGATCTATAGTGATGGACTTGATCTCTTTTTTACCAGTGATTTCAACCTTCACCATGCCCTTATCTACTTCTAATATAGTAGCCTCAATCTCTTCTTGCTTCTTTTGCATATTTTCTTGTGCTTTTTTAAGCTGCTTCATCATGTTATTCATGTTGCCGCCCATTTGTGGGAATCCTCTTTTCATAATTACCTCCTACTTAATTATAAGCTTGCCGCCCAAGAACTCTTTAAGGTCCTCTCTGAGTTTGAGAGTCTTTTTCTCTTGGTCGGAGCTTTCAATTTTGATATCGATTATATCATTAAAATATTTGTTAATAGTCTTTAATATGGCGTCCTTGTTCATGTCAACAAGAGCCACACTAGTGTCTAGAGCTATATCACGAGACTTTTTAAGTACTAGTACGCCAGAAACAGTTTTTGAATATTCAAAATCCGTGAATATGGACTTAAGTACTCTCATGTCGTCATCTTTCAAGAAGTTTTCGTAAAGCGCCTTGTTCTTTTCGAAGTCCTCTTCGGGTTCTTCGTCTTCATCTAGATCAATGGCTTTCTCTTTTTCAGCGGGGATAATGGTCTTGCCACTTTCGCTGTCAGAATCACTTTCTTCGGGCTCTGCTAAGCCTTGTGAATTTTGCTCATCAAGTGATTTTGCTTCGTCATCTACTTTTACTTCATCAAATGGCTTTGCCTCGTTTATATTTTTCGCTTCGTCAAGTGATTTTGCTTCGTCAAATGATTTTGCTTCGTTTTGTTTTTTTGCTTCCTTTGGCTTTTTTACTTCCTCTTCCATTTCTGTGAAGTAAAAGCCTTCATCTTCGTAGTCCACCATGCCCATCTCAAGGCTTGCTAAGTCGTCAAAAGAGTTGTCTTGATTATCTTTAGCTGTATTTGACGAAGTGGCTTTGGCATTGCCATTATCGTGGTCACTTACAGGCTGCGCTAAATCACTAACTGTGACGGATCTATCGAAGTTCATCTTCATGACCTCGCTGTCAAGGCTCATGACCTTAAGGCCCGCCATCTCAACGAAAATCCGCTTTTCCTTGACAAACTTCATCCTCTCAAGGTAATCCATGTAGATGTCGATCGCGTTTATGATGTCCATAAGCTTTATGTCAAAGGTAAAATTGTATTTGCCAAGCTTATTAACTTTGTCATATAAAATCTCTCTAAGCGCCTTAATTATGCCATCTATGATCATCGCTTCGTCCTTGCCATCAAGGAAGAGCTTGTCTAAATTGGCATAGTACTTTTGGGGATTGCGTGTGAATATCGCCTCTACTATGCCAGTGGAGTAGCTCTCATCAAGTAGTCCCAAGGCTTTGAGTACGCTCTCCTTAGTAAGTGTGTCTGAGTAGCTGATGGTGCTCTCAAGCATGGATAAAGCGTCTCTCATCGAGCCAGCGCCTGCTCTAGCAACGATTTGGACTGCCTCGTCCTCATATTTTTTGCCGATAGTGTCAAGAACGCGAGATAAATTCTTCGCGATGAGATCCTCGTCTATACGCTTAAAATCGAAGCGCTGAACACGGGAGATGATGGTCGTTGGTATCCTCTCCGGCTCTGTCGTTGCAAGTATAAATATCAGATGCTTTGGTGGCTCCTCAAGTATTTTTAAAAGCGCATTGAAGGCGCCCTTCGATAGCATGTGAACCTCGTCTATGATGTAGACCTTGTATTTTAGCTTAGTCGGTAGATATATCGCCTTGTCACGAAGCTCTCGGATATTGTCGACGGAGTTGTTTGATGCAGCGTCAAGCTCTATGATGTCGACGGCCTTGCCGCTCATCGCCTCAAGACAGTTCTCGCACTCATTACAAGGCTCGGCATCGTGTGGATTAAGGCAGTTGATTGCCCTCGCAAAAACTTTTGCAAGAGAGGTCTTACCTGTTCCGCGCGTGCCAGTAAATAGGTAGGCGTGAGATAGTCTACTTTGTAGTATTTGATTTTTAAGTATGGTTGTGATGTGATCTTGACCGATGATCTCGTTAAAAGTCTTGGGTCTAAACCTTCTGTATAAAGCTTCGCTCATCTCGTCCCTCCTATAAATATAATTATAGTTATTATATCACAAAAATAAAAAAAAATAAAGACGTGAGTCGTCTTTACGAAGTGGCTAGTCCATAAACATGGTTGTGGCATGAAAAAGGGCTCTCGTGTGAAAGCCCTTAATAGTTATTTAATATATTTCTTCAATGCTCTTTCATATTTTTCGTAGAAACCATAAGCGCCAACGCCAATAAAAGTTTCGAGAATATTACCTTCGCTATCAAAGATAAAAACTGTTGGAACGGCTTTTATCTTGAAATTAAAATACTTCTCAGCCGCTTGGCTAGGACATAGATTTTGATATTTAGCGTCTGCTTTTTCTAATAAGCTCTTTGCTTTAGCTATATTTTCTTCTCTAGTCTTCTTATCATAATCACTTGATGTGCTAGTAAGAGGCTCAATGTTATGAATAACGCCAAGGAAGCCAGCTTTGTCTTTATAATCGTTTGCTAGCTTTGTTAAGTCAGGAAGTTCTTTTTTGCATTGTGCATAATCAGTCGACCAAACATTAACTAGAGTGTATTCATGCTCAGCTAATATATCGGCAATGTTATGTTTATTACCATCGAAGTCTTCTAGCTCAAAATCAAGTAAGCAAGGCATTTTAACTTTATCTGATGTAATTGCTACAGTTTTTGTAGGCGCGTCATAGCTGACGTCAAAACCCATTAGCTTAGCCAAATCTCTTAGCTCGATGAAATTTGTTTCGATAATAAAGGCAGATTTAAGTTTTTTCTCTTTGCCATCGATAAGGACATCCATATTTCTCATAGTTGCCCAAAGCTCTTTTTGAGATGAATAAGTCTTGATATCTGATAGGTCTTCATATGGCTTATTCGTTTCGATACTAACAAGATGCTTGTCGTTGTCGTAGTCAACATAGAATTGCGCCTTTGTTCCTCTAAGTGCAGCTGCTGCGTCACGAAGCTTTAAATAATTTTTGCCCTTTATAATATAAGCTCTAATCTCACGCGCCTCGCCGTTAACTGTAAACTTTTGAGTGCTCTCCATAGCCTTTTCTTCACTCACAGCCATTGACATAGGCATAAATGTCACTAGCATAAGAACTACTAATAATAACGAAATTTTCTTCTTCATTTTTCCTCCTTGATTTACCCTGCTAACAAAGTATATTACTTGTAAATATATTATACCACTGAAAATAAATTTTGGCAAGAGAAAAGGGCTCTCATGTGAAAGCCCTTAATAGTCATTTAAATTGTATTCATAATTATATGGTCCATATTTTTGCTCAAAACTAAGCTTAAATATAGGTCCATCCCACTTCACTTCATATATGCCGGCGTCCATGACATAGCCTTGATCACCCGTGAAGAAATCGTCTTCGATTTTGCGAGCGAAAAAGGCGTTCTCTCTTTTGTATAGGTCAAGGCTTGTGCTAAAAAGAAAACTATCTTCGTGGACTATGGCAGTGTTTTTGCCATCATCCGACTTGAACTCGTAGTAGCTGTTGTCAATGCGTGAGAAAAAATAAATGACGCAAGCAAATAGCATAAATAGTATCGCAAGTCCCATAGATATGGATATGATAATTTTGCTAATATTCTTTTCGTAGCACTCCCAAAGCAGCCTAAGCAAGTAGATGCACCATATAAATAATATTAGGCAAAGTACAAAAACAAGGTCTATAAAAACTATATGCGCTGAAAAAATTTTTATATTTAAGTCAAGTGAAGTGCTTAAGATGATTACTCTCATAAGCACTACAAAGACCATGTATATAGCTGTTCCTAAAAGAAGAGATTTAAATTTGGGTTTTGCAAATTGTTCTTTGAGTAAATTTAGCATTAGTCTAAAACTTCTACCTCATAAGCTGAATCGATTGTAATTAGCGCACTTGATTCTAGCTCTGTGTTGTGAGCTGTGCCGTCGAAGTAGACTATAACTTCCTTACCTTCAATCTCTTTTGGATCAATTGGCTCTCTGTCCTTTTGAACGACTACAAAATCAAGTTTTACTAAGAATGGATTTGGATACTCGGTATTTTTACCGAAGATATATTTAAACTCTTGAGGCACATCAATATCTTTTATTCTAAGCATAGTAGCGTCCTTTGTAGTCTCATCACAAACTACTTCCTCTACAGTTCCTGTGAAATTTGCGACGTATTTTTTAGTCTCGGACCAATTGTCTCCAGTCGAGAACAATAGGTATTTCCCTTCATAATAAATAGTCAAGAAGCCATCGCCAGCGTATTGGTACTCGCACTTGTCAAAGTTTGATTCGCCGTCATTCTTTGGAAACTCGCTTGTAGGAACGACTTTTTCGATTTTGCCGTCCATGGTGCCGCATTTGACTAAGTTATTTAAACAGCCAGTATCTTTGTATAATTTGCCATCCACCATGACAGCAGATATTATAGGTCCTTCGTAAGTTTTATCTGGCTCGTCTATTTCACTTGCTTCATTTGTTTCCTTTGTTTCGTTTGCCTCGCTTTTTTCATTTGGCTCCTCATTCGGCTTTTGACAAGCAAAGGCAGTCATCACCATTAGCAAAGACATTAGTATAAGTAAAAACTTTTTCATATAATCACTTCCTTGTATATAGTATATCACAATAAAGCACTCCGCGAATAGATTTCGCTTAATTGTAACTATTTTGTAAGAAATAAAATGGCCCATAGCACTGCCATGAACCAAATGTAAAAACTATTTTTCTAAAATCAAAACGCCTGAGCAAAAACTTATTTTTTCAAAAATTGCCTTTGGAAAATCTTTCTTGATGCTCTCATAAACAAGGTAGTACTCGTCATCATCCCAATAATCTATTGACTCTTCTCTGCAAGCTTCTAATGATGCAAGGTCCACAAAACTAACGTCGCCTATAAAAATTTTGCCACCGTCATTAAGAAGGCTAAGTAAAATCGTCAAAAAATCTTTTTTCTCAGAGTCAATTATATGATGAATTGAATATGTCGCGACTATCACGTCGTATTTTTCACTTAATATCTCCTTGTCTAGAGCTTTTATAAAGTCGCCTTCATATAATTTTGCCCTTGGCATCTTTTTTTGTGCTATATCAAGCATATTCTTTGAAAAGTCTTGACCGTGTATCTCAAGACCGTCATCATAAAGCTTTTTCGTTAAAACTGCCGTGCCAAAGCCTATGTCAAGAACTTTTTTTGCTTTCATTTTTCTAACGGCATCATAGATGTATGCAAGAACTTCTTTATATCCAGCAAAGGGATAAGTATCCTCACTCTCAGAGATTTCAACAGTTTTGTCGTAATCCTCCGCCCATAAATCAAAACCAAATTTATCTAGCATTTGTCCTCCTATAATCTTTCTTTTAATAATTATACCATAAAATTCATATTAACTCAAAGAATTTAGGTGGGTTTCCACCTTTTTTCTTCGTCCATTATCTACGAAGTGGCCCAGCCATTCTCAAGGCATAAAAAAAGTATGCACCAAAAGGTACATACTTCGTGTAAATATCTTAGTCTTCTAATGCTGCATCGATCTTAGCTTTGTCGAAGCCAAGTATCTTTTCATCGCCTATAATGATAACTGGAACGCCTGTGAAGCCCATCTTCATCATTTCCATCCTAGCGTCTTTATCTTCTGAGATGTTCTTTTCTGTGTACTTGATGTTTTTTCCGTCTAAGTACTCCTTTGCCATGTGGCAGAATGAACATGTAGTGCTTGTATAAATTGTAATGTCTTTCATTAATATCCCTCCTAAATTTTGTCTATCGATTGTCAATAGATATATACCCATGGCTAACTGTTTTAAAACAAAAAGAGCAGAAATTAATCTGCTCTTTGATATATTTCTATTATTTAGAAATTATTGTTCCAGTTTTTCCTTCGATACCTTCGCCTGCTTTTTCAAGTGATGTGATTAAGCTGACTCTACCAGGTTTGGACTCTGCAAACATGATTGCTGCTTCAACTTTTGGAAGCATGGATCCTTTTGCGAAGTGTCCTTCTTCTGAGTACTTTTTCATCTCATCTACTGTCACTTTATTAAGCTCTTCTTGGTTTTCTTTACCGAAGTTTATGGCAACTTTTTCAACTGCTGTTAATATGATTAGTTGATCTGCATCAACTATCTCAGCTAGTTTTTCTGAAGCGAAGTCTTTATCGATAACTGCTGCTACGCCTTTGTAGTCTTCGCCGTCTTCGATAACTGGGATTCCGCCGCCGCCAACTGTAATTACAACGTCTCCTGCTTCGATAAGATGACCGATTAGATCCTTTTCTACTACGTCAATAGGCTTTGGTGAAGCTATAACTTTTCTGTAGCCTCTACCTGCGTCTTCAACGTATGTGTCGCCTGTTGCGGCCATAAGCTTATCTGCTTCTTCTTTTGTATAGAATAGGCCAATAGGCTTAGTAGGGTTTTGGAATGCTTTGTCATCTTTATCTACTAAAACTTGTGTGATAACTGTAGCTACGTTTTTCTTGATGCCTCTTCTCTTTAGTTCTGCCTTGATGGCATTTTGTAAGTGGTATCCAATGTAGCCTTGGCTCATTGCGCCGCACTCTGCAAATGGCATATCGCCTTTGAATGCGTTGTTGATAAGGCCTACTTGAGGGCCATTGCCATGAGCGATGGTAACGTCGTTACCTTGTTCGATTAAGTCGACGATTGGTTTTGCTGTCTTCTTAACTAGTTCTTTTTGTTCTGCACAAGTTTTTCCTAGAGCGTTGCCTCCTAATGCAACTACTACCTTCATTCTATAGTTTTCCTATAGTGGCAACGATAACTGCCTTTATAGTGTGCATTCTGTTTTCAGCTTCGTCAAATACTCTTGAGTACTTGCTTCTGAATACTTCGTCAGTAACTTCCATTTCTTTTAAGCCGTATTTTTCACCAATTTCAGCACCGATCTTAGTGTTAAGGTCGTGGAAGCTTGGTAGGCAGTGTAAGAATATAACATGTTCGTTGCCTGTAGCTTTGATCATGTCCATATTTACTTGATATGGTTTAAGAAGTTTGATTCTTTCTTCGAATTTGTCTTCTTCACCCATTGATACCCAAACGTCTGTGTAGATAACGTCTGCGTCTTTAACTGCTTTCTTAACGTCTTCTTCGAATTCGATAGTTGCGCCTGTTTCTTTGGAAACTTCTTCCATTTCCTTAACAAGGTCTTTTGATGGCCATAGTTCCTTTGGAGCTAGGGCAACGAAGTGCATACCCATCTTAGCAGCGCCTATCATTAGGGAGTTACCCATGTTGTTTCTAGCGTCGCCTACGTAAACGAATTTGATTTCGTTAAATGGCTTTGGTACATATTCTTTAACTGTCATGAAGTCTGCTAGTATTTGTGTTGGGTGATAAAGGTCTGTTAAACCGTTCCAAACTGGTACGCCTGCGTGTTTAGCAAGTGTATCAACTGTTTCTTGTTTAAATCCTCTAAATTCGATACCATCGTAGAATCTGCCTAATACTTTAGCAGTATCTTCGATTGATTCTTTCTTGCCCATTTGTGAGTCTTGTGAGCCTAAGAATGTAACTTGGCCACCTTCGTCCATACAAGCAACTTCGAATGAACATCTAGTTCTTGTACTAGTTTTTTCAAATAATAGTACGATATTTTTTCTTTCTAGTAAATCGCCTTTAATACCTGCTCTCTTCTTAGCTTTTAAGTCGCTAGCTAGGTTTAATAGGTAATGAATTTCATCTGGTGTAAAGTCTTTTAATGTGATGAAATTTCTTCCGTGTAAATTAACTGCCATTAATTTTAACCTCCGTAATTTAGAATTTTTAATTATTTAACGTCTTCTCTGTAAAGTGGCATAGACATACATCTTGGGCCGCCTCTACCTCTTGAAAGTTCATATGATGGCATTCTGTGTAATTTGATTCCTTCTTTTTCAAGTAAATCATTTGTTACTACGTTTCTGTCATATACTACAACTTCGCCTGGAGCGATTGCTAATGTGTTTGAACCGTCGTTCCATTGTTCTCTTTGAGCGTCAATTCCTAATCCGCCGCCGCATCTGATTAAATCAACTTTGTCTAAGCCTAGGTAGTGAGCTAGAACTTTGTCTAATGAGTTCTTTTCTTCAGTGATCTTAACTTTATCTCCGTCCTTAACCATTGAATAAACTACTAGAGGTCCTTCAATTTCTGGGTGGATAGTGAATTTGTCTTTGTCGATCATTGTGAATACTGTGTCAAGGTGCATGAATGCATGTGATTGAGGGATGTTAATTGCAAGAACTGTCTTGAATTCATCAGCTAGCAATACGTTTTCAGCTAGTTTTTGAAGTGCTGCTGCTTCAGTTCTTTGAGAGATACCAACTGCTAATACGTCTTTAGTAAGTATAAGTTGGTCTCCACCTTCTGTGTGGAACTTATCTTCTCTGTCATACCATCTAGGTACGTCTACGCCCTTGAACATTTCGTGATGGTCGTAGATGTATTTACCAAATAATGTTTCTCTTCTTCTAACATTTGACCACATCTTGTTTATGGCAACACCATGACCGATGTTTGCGAATGGGTCTCTTGTGAAGTAAGCGTTTGGCATTGGTACTGTTAAGAAATATCTGTCAGCGTCAGAGAAGTCAGCAAGTGTTTCTTTGCTTCTCTTAGTAAGCTCAGTCATTCTAGTACCAGCGATCATCTTCATAACCATGTCCTTTTCAGACTTTTGTTGTAGCAGGATGTCTTTCATGATGTATCTTTCGTTTGGTGTGTGTAGGTCAGCTTCGTCTAAGAATTCTTCGATTAAGCTTTCCTTTAGGTTTTTGTCCTTAATTACATCAGCAACTAAGTCTTCTAGATAATAAACTTCGCAACCACTTTCTTTTAATATGTTTGCAAAGTAATCATGTTCCTTAAGTGCTTGATCCAAATAAGGTACTTCGTCAAAAAGTAATTCTTGCATAGTATCTGGTGATACGTTATTGATTTCTTCACCAGGTCTATGAAGGATAACTTTTCTAAGTTTACCAATTTCTGAATAAACTCTAACTCCTTTTTCCATAAAATCACTCCTTTTTTATTATTAGCTTACGCTTATATTCTATCACAATGGATATCTTTTTACAAGAACTATTTACCCATTTCATTAATTAATTAAACTAAAACGATAGTGAATTTATTTTATAAGAATAGTCTTTAATATACATATAAAATATGAAAGAAGTTTTAAAATTGTGCTATTGTTACTATTTTGTAAACATTATTTGCTTCAATTGACTTGTAAAGAAAAAATTTATATTGTATAATTGTTTTGTAATTCGAAGAAATCATTTTAATTTATGGAGGGAAAAATGAAAAATCTAAAAAAACTTTTAATTTTATTAATGATGACAAGCTTATTCTTATTTAGCTGCAATAAGTCATCAGGAAACGATTACGTTGTTGATCAAAGTGAGATCAAATCAAATGAAGAAGACATGGACAAAGGCACTATCGCCATCAAGACTAGCGGTGTTAAGTACACTTTAAACCCTGAAGTTTGGGGCAAGCCTTTCGAAAACATCCACGTTTACAACGAACTACTTGAAAAGAGAGACCACGCTGGCGACGTCTACGGCGGCGTTAAATCAAGCTTTGCTAGTACTGAACAAGCAGATGCATACGCAAAACTACTTATGGATCAAACACTTAGTGAAGAAGATAAAAAAGCAGAACTTGATAAAGTTATCAATGAATTCTCTAAGATGTGGGCTATAAATGTTATAGCTGATGACAAGATGCCAAAGGACGACGAAGGCCTAAAGGCACTAACAGGCTTTGACAATAACGAAAAGCTAGCAAGCACTGACGGCTTCAACTACGTTTGGTCATACATGAACAAGGCTGAAGGACTTACAGGCGAAGATCAAGAGATCTACGACAAGCTATACGAAGACCTTGACAATGTTAAAAAATCTATCAAAGTAGCTAAACCACTTAGCGTTGACGGCGAATCAGGTGCAGCTGCAAAATTTGATTTCGATACAAAAGACATCTACGGCAAAGACTTCTCCGCTAAAGAATACCTAGCTGAACATGAATACACAATCTTGAACGTTTGGGGAACATTCTGCGGACCATGTAAAGCCGAAATGCCAGACCTAGCTAAAGTTTATGAAGAATACAAAGACAAAATCGGTTTCTTAGGCATTGTATCAGACGTAGCGCCTGAAAAAGAAGGCATGAGCGAAGCAATGAAGCAAACACGTGAAGACGTTATCGCACTTGGCAAGAGAATCGTTGAAGACAAGGGCTGCGCTTATCCAAACCTAATCCCAACACAAGAAATGAACGACAAGTTCCTAGCAGCTGTAACAGGTTACCCAACAACATTCGTTCTTGATAAAGAAGGTAATATCGTTGGCTCACCTATCATCGGCGCTCAAAGCTACGAACAATTCAAAGAACTTTGCGAACAATTCGTTCCAAAAGAAATGAAATAAAATGAAGAAGAAAAAAGCAACACAATATGTATTCTTAGCCATGGCCATAGCATTCTTGTTCATAGGCGTGAAAAGACTTGACTACTTGACAGTTTTTAAGAAAGCAGCCAACATCTGCTTTGAATGCATAGGACTGGGTTAGAATTATGAAGATAGTTAAAAAATCAAAAAGATGGATGTCGCAAGTATTATTCTTCTTCGCATCCAATCCAATACTTCCAAATTATTTAAAAGGCAAAATATATCAAGGCGATTTGAAGAAGTACTGTGTACCAACACTGAACTGCTACTCATGCCCTGCTGCGCTTGGAGCCTGCCCCATAGGCTCCTTGCAAGCATCCATCGGCTCGCCCGCACACGCAATAGCTTTTTACGTACTAGGATTTTTATTCTTATTCGGAATACTTTTAGGTAGATTCATCTGCGGCTTTTTATGCCCATTTGGACTAGTTCAAGACCTTTTATACAAGATCAAGACAAAGAAGCTTGTGATTAAACCAAAAGTCGCTAAGTACCTAAGCTACATAAAATACGTCGTGCTAGCAGTCTTTGTAATAGGCATGCCACTACTACTAAAGGATGATTATGGAATGAGTAACCCATACTTCTGTAAACTTATATGCCCACAAGGCATACTAGAAGGAGGCCTTCCATTAATCGCTAAAAATGCAGATCTAAGAAGCATGCTAGGAACATTATTCTTTTCAAAACTTACTATTTTAATAGTAGTTGTCCTAGTAAGTATATTCTCATACAGAGTCTTCTGCCGCTTCATCTGCCCACTAGGCGCTATATATGGCCTATTTAACAAGATAAGCTTCTATAACTTCTCCATCGACTCATCATGCATACATTGTAAAAAATGCGAGAAAGTTTGTAAGTTTGGCATAAAGACATACGAGAACCCAAATTCACCAGAGTGTATCAGGTGTAACGACTGCGTAAGACATTGCCCAGTAAATGCAATAAAAGTAAACCATCTATTCGGTCAAGTAGGCTGCAAAAGCTGCTCAAAGAAAGAAAATTTGACAAAGTAGCTGCTTTATTGTATAATAATATAATAATACTATTGTAAACACTTGAAGGAGGATACGATGGACGAGATTATTCGTGATATTGAACTATTCTTAAGGAGAGCCGACTTTGCAGTCAGAGTCGAAGGTAGAAAGGTTTTGTCAGAGATATCAGTGACACCACCACAATTCTCAGCACTTCAATTTATAGTCAAAGAAAAAGACAATCCAATCAGCATAGGCGACTTAAGTAGATCCATGGGCCTTGCATTTTCAACCGTAACCGACCTTATCGATAGGATGGAAAAGCTAGGCTTTGTCGAAAGGCGCAAAGATGAACACGACAGAAGAGTCATACGCATCTACCCACTTGAAAAAGGTATAAACGTCTTGGACCAAGTAGTTGCTCACAGAGTTAACTTTGTTGAGAGCGTTATCGATGGCCACTACACAGACGAAGAGAAAGAGCACTTACAAAGAGAGCTGCAAAAGCTGTCAGAGCTGCTTAGAGAGAGCAAGAATAAATTAGAAAAGAAAAATTAATATTTACTTGAAGAGTCATGCGAGAGTGTGGCTCTTTTTTTGCCTTGATTATGGCTGGAGAGCGATTTTACTATAGAAAGCAATTTTAATAGAGAAAGTGATTTTACTAGCTATATTTATTTTACTTATTTTGCATTTTTGCTAGACTTAGTAATTTTGATGAGATGAGAAAAATGATTATAGTGTCAAGACCATAAGCGTGGCAAGACCATAAGCGCAGGCAAATTAAAAGATCCCGAAAAAAATCGGGATCCTATATAGATATATTAAACTTAAAAACATTATCACCATTACTTATCAGTTCTTCATCATGAGATATTGTCAAAACTAGCTTTTCTTTAGATACTTTTTTTAATGTATCAATAATAATTTCTTTTGAGGCTCTATCCAAATGAGATGTCGGCTCATCTAATATAACTATGTCCTTGTCCATAGCTAGTGTGTACGCAAGCGATAGTCTCTGCCTTTGTCCTTCGGAAATTTGATTTTGCTCAATAAATTTATTTAGTAATTCATGATAATCACTAGCTTGAAATTCATCTGGGACTATTGCAACGCTCTTTAATATGTTTATCATCTCTTCTTCTGTTAAGCTAGCTCTAATATTTCTAAAAACTGTCTTCATGTCGCCGTCTATAATTGGCGAATCTTGCTGCATATATGCAAGACAGTTCGAAATATAATTTCTTGAACACTCTCTGATATCTTTTCCATAAAGTTTTATTGTACCACTATAATCAATATTTTTATCTCCAAGTATCGCTTTAAAGAACGTTGTTTTGCCGATACCTTTTTCTCCGCTTATTATATACAAGCCATTATTAGAAATATTCATATCGCCCAGATAAAGTTCATGACTACTTAGTTTTAGTTTTAAATCTTTAATCTCTAGTGCTGAGCCTGTCTTTTCAATGTATTCTTCAGATATTTCTTCATCTTTAATTCCTAAAAACATTTCTATGCTTTTGTATGCTGCTTTCTTTTTTTCTAATTCTGCTATATAATCAACGGTATTTCTGAAAATACCCATAAAGCTTGTAATAGTTAGAAGAAGTGCCATTAGCTTTCCAAGTGTAATATCAATTTTCCAAAAATATATAATTATTATCGGTAGATATGTTTGTGCAAAACCTAAGATATATGGCATGAACATATATTTTAAGCTTGCCATATTTGCATCTTTAAAGGCTAGTTTATACTTTTTAAATCTTCTGTCATATTCTTCTTCATATTTTGTATCAGAGTATTTTGCCCTATCCAAAACTGTTTCATAGATATAATTATTGTATTCTTTAAGATTTTCGTTCTTTTCTAAAAGTTCATCTTCTTTTTTATATATTTTATCTTTAAAAATAAAGCTATATGCTAAGAGTGAAAGCCCTATCACTACTAAGACCATCGCTATTTTGATATCTAAAGTGATGATGTAGGCTGCACTTCCTATACTTGCTGCAATGACTAATAGATAATCCATGTATGAAGCAAACACAGAGATTACACTTTCTAAGTTGTCTGAAATAAGCGCGTAAAGTCTGTCTTTCTTAATATTTTCTTTAAATGCATGGTCGGTCATGGATGAATATACATTAAATCTTAATTTTGTAGCGAGATTTTTATTATATAGCTTTACTAAGTATAGTAAAATCTGTCTTATAGCTGTCAAAGCAAGCATTAGTATGACAAGCAAGATAAATTCTTTTTTGATTCCTTTTTCAAAAATTAGTTTTACATGCTTATCAACTGTGTATTCAATTGTGTTATTTATAGTCCATACGTAAAATATTTCATAGAAAAATACAAGTATAAATACTGCTATGGCTTTGATGCTTTTGCTAAGCTTATATATCATCTTCATTTTGACTCTCCTTGACGCTCGCATCTTTTACAATATAAAGCTTATCTGCATATTCATCGAGGTAATTATCATGATAAGCAAGGATATATGTTCTTTTTTTCGAATCTTTTTTGATAAATTCAAATAATTTTTCTTTGTTCTTAGCATCAAGAGATGCACCTGGCTCGTCAAGAAAGACTAGTAGAGGATCACTAACTAGTGCTCTTATGATAAGAAGCAAATCCCTTTCGCCGCCAGATAGACTATTAAAATCCTCTCTATCATAAATCTTTTCTAGCTCTGGCATAGACATGGATCTAAGCAAATCATTAAGCTTAGCCTTATCCTTAATATTTAAAACTTCTTCTATAGAATCTCCTAGAAAAACGCCATCTTTTAGTGAAATCGCTGCAATTTTTGTGAAGTCCTTTGATCTTGATATTTGAGTATTAATTTGTGAAGACCACTCTCCCATATCATAGGCGTTGTATAATACATTTAAAATCGTAGACTTGCCGCTGCCAGAACTGCCTTTAAAAATATATAACCCATTCTTATTGAATTTCATGGCTGGAAAGGTTATTATCTTTCCATCAATATATGAAAATTCTCCTTTTTCAACAGCATATAATAAATTTTCGTCACTATCTATAAATTTATAAGGCTTTTCCTTCTTTACAAGCTCTGTTACAGTTTTCACTTCATTCATTTTACTAGCATTTTCACTTTTACTATTTATCATTTCTAAGATTGATAAACAAGCTGGCAATAAAAATCTGCTGTAAATGTTTGTTGAAATTAAAAAACCACCCGGAGTAATATCTCCTTGTAAAAGTAAATAACCTGAGTATAGAGGCACAAGTAGAACCACGATTATATTAAGAGTTTCTCTTAGAAGAGTCAGGACTGCTTCGAAAAATAAAACTTTCTTCTCTTTTTTGAGAATAGTATTCAAATTCTTTGAGTAGACATTCTTGCTAATCTTTTCTATACCATTGTAATAAATCCAGTCAATATTATTTATGCTGTTAAGAAAGATGCTGTCCTTTTGCCCACTCAAGCTTGATATTTCGTCGTTTAAAGCATCTGTTCTTTTACTTATAAAGTAAGTTATTAGTGCAAATGGCATTAGAATAAGTATTATTAATAAAATCTTATATGTAACGGCAATGTATAAATAAATTGAAAACAAAATAATTTCTAGGCCATAGTACACAATTGTGTAGAGATTATCAGCATCTAAAGAAACCATATCTGCAAGGTTTCTGTCAAGGTTTGTCCTGCCGCCAAGTGAATACATTAGTATTCTGTTTCTGAATTTCAGTGGTGAATTAAATAAAAGTCTCTTTCTATGTATAGATGATAACTCTAGCTTTTCTCTAGAAATAATATACTCTTCAAAAAATTGGTCGCAAAAAAATATTGCTAATGACATGAAGACAATGTTTAGCATAAGTGTTGATAGCTTCATAGATCCAAGCATAATATAATCTACGCTCATTTGCAAAACATAGTTCATGTATATGGAAAGAGCTGATGAAATGATTGATATGATGACTATCTTTAATATTGAACTTTTTCTTGCTTTTAACAAAGTAAACATAAGTAACTCCTTATTGCAATTACACTTATTTATTAATTGACTTCTTAATAATTAGATGCTTTTGTGATTATGCTCGCAAAGCGTTTTTATCACTGCTTATAATTAGTATTTTATCACATTTTACTAATCAGTTCAAACAAAATCTCTCTATCTTAATTGATACAGACATAAAAATAGATCCCGAAAATAATCGGGATCCTCTGATAAATATATTAAATTAACTTAGATTGAGCAAGGACTATAACCACAGTCTTGGCACTCTCTACATCCGCCTGAGTGATTCATCTTGCCGCCGCACATTGGGCAAACATCAGGGTTTTCAGCAAGTGCGTTCTTTGCAAGTGCATCGATCTCGCCTTGTAGTTCGTCTATCTTGTCTTTAGTAGATTTTTTATTGTTCGAGATCAATATACCAGCTCTTTGGCAGCCATCTCTATAGATAGTTACGCCCTTAAGGCCCTTTTCCCACGCAAACATGTAAAGCTCTTCGACTTGCTCAACTGTAAACTCGTTTGGAACGTTGCATGTTGATGATATTGATGCATCGATAAACTCTTGCCAAGCTGCTTGAACAAGTATTCTGTCTTTGTAATCAAGGTCTTTACTTGTCACGATAAAGTCAGGAAGGTCCTCTTCGTCTCTGATGCCGTGTGCGTCCATGTATTCACGAACGATTTCTGTATAAACTTTGTAGTAAGTGTCTTCGTTATTTAAGCTTTCTGTCTTTCTTGTGTATGAGATTTGGAATATCGGCTCAACACCATTAGAACAGCCAAGAAGTGTTGAGATTGAGCCTGTTGGCGCCATTGTTAATAGCTGTGAGTTTCTTATACCATGTTCCTTAATTAATTCGATTACTTCTGGATCGGCGTTCTTTTGAAGGAATTTTGATGCTAAGAATTCTTTTTCTCTATACATTGGGAATGGTCCGTCTTTTTTCGCAAGCATAGCTGACTCTCTAAGCGCTTCATTTATCATAACTTTACCG
Source organism: uncultured Eubacteriales bacterium (assembly GCA_900539725.1). Lineage (GTDB taxonomy): Bacteria > Bacillota > Clostridia > Tissierellales > Peptoniphilaceae > Fenollaria. The sequence goes on from UQDI01000016.1 coordinate 26,265, forward strand.
ATCTTTTTGATTAGGTCAATGGATTCGTCTGAGCCGTATCTAATGCCCATCTTGATAAACATGTCAGCGACACCCATAAGTCCCAAACCGATTTGTCTAAGGTTTTTAGCTACTTCTCTTTGCTCCTTAAGTGGATGAAGCTCTGCGTTTTCGTCTAGAACGCCATTAAGATATCTAACGCCATGTTTAACGGCTACTTTAAAATCTTCAAAATCAAAGTAAGCGTCTTCTTTGAATGGATACTTAACGAAGTTTGAGATATTTATTGAAGATAGATTACAGCTGCCAAAGGCTGGTAGTGGCTCTTCTGCGCATGGATTTACTCCTGCGAACTCAAAATCGTCGAACTCGCTCATTAGGTGCCACGAATCAATTCTATCTTTAAATAAAATGCCGGGTTCTGCGTCATTCCAGTTATTGTAGGCTAGCTTTTCGAATAATTCTTTCGCTCTAACTTTTTTGTGTATCTCTTGACCATTGGCTTCAACAGTGAAGTGTAGGTCGTATTCTGTATCGTTTTTAACTGCTTTCATGAACTCGTCATCAACATTGACAGAGATGTTTGCGTAAGTCACCTTGTCAAGGTCATTCTTCACGTTGATGAACTCTTCTATATCAGGGTGAGATGAGTCCATGTTTAGCATAAGTGCGCCACGTCTGCCGCGCATACCTATAAGGCCAGTAACTAAGCTGAATAGGTCCATAAATGAAACGGATCCAGTCGTAGTAAGCGCTGCGTTATTGACTCTTGCTCCCTTTGGACGAAGCTTTGAGATGTTTACACCGCAGCCGCCGCCATAACTATAAGTTCTAGCAAGGTACTTTGCTGTGTCAAAGATAGATTCGATGCTGTCTTCGACCTTCGGCATTACATAGCAGTTTGATAAAGTGATCTTCCTGCCAAGCTTGTCAAGGCCGCGTCCCGCAAGTATCCTGCCTGCTGGCATAAACTTTTTGTCCTTGATTGCCTTTTTGATGTACTCGCTGCCGCCACTAACTCTAGTAAGGAAATCGTTGAAAGTCTCGCTATCGTAGCGATATTTCTTCTCGTAGATGTCCCTTTGAAGAGCACTCATGTCCCAGCCCTTTTCTCTAAGCTTAGTTCTTTCTTGTCTGTAAAGAATGTATTTCTTCGCAACCTCAGGTCTATACTTCATTAGAGCAAGTTCAACTAAGTCTTGAATGTCCTCTATGTTGACAAGGTCCTTGTCCTTAACACCTTCAAATACTTCACTCGCGATCTTTGATGAAACCTCTTCATCGACCCCTTTTTCAGTTTCTTTCATCGCCTTTTCGATGGCAATCTTGATCTTGTCTTGCTCAAAATCGACAACATTGCCATTACGCTTTTCTACCTTTAACATAAGTCCTCCTATCTATATATTGTTTAAAAATTATAACTACATACTAATTATAGTATAAGCAGCATGATTTTTCAAGATAATAATTATGAAATTATCTTCATAAATTTATAGATAGATCAGCTTTATGCTAATGGCCTTGCTTGTAGAAATTGGAGTAAAATAAAAATAATACTAAAGAATGATTTTTTGTTTTTCGCGCAAATGGATTTTTTACTTCCCAAAGTCAAAAAATTTTAGAGTTTGGGAAATAGAAATGGTGAAAGCTGCTTGATTGCTTGATTGTGAAAATAAAAAAGAACCTAGTACTAACTAAGTTCTTTAACTATAATCAATCTAACAAGTTCAATGGCTCAAGTACGAATCACCAATGTTCTCGAGACCAATACAAAGCATCGCCTTGTACTTACACAATACAAATTTCGCAGATAAAACGAGATGATTGGACGATGTGAATTTTAATAACACTATACAAAGTCACTCAAACGCTTAGTTCGCAGAAAAGTTGAGATGATTTTGCGTTGTACAGAATTTTTTGGAGTGAGGTGTGCAAATGCGCACTCCACAGCGACAAAAAAATTCGAAACTAGCAAAAGGGCTCAACTTAATGCGAAATAAGTTGAGTATTGCCAAAAAAGGAACGAGTTCAAGGGATCCTTTTAGCGCGAAATCAAACTTCGTCACCTATTAGCCACCTAGCCAAATCAAACACCTTAACCCCCTCCATAAGCGTCATTGGATGTTTTGTATTAGAGATAATAATTTTTGGATAAGCATCTCTAATCGAAAGAAGTGGCTCTAACTCTCTCTTCATAGTTTTTTCAGTACTTATATCATCTGATACTTGTATATATATCTTCTCACTTGCCTTCATCGCTACAAAGTCTACTTCTTTTTCATAAAGTTTTCCCACATAAACTTCGTAACCCCTTCTATATAGCTCGATGGCAACCATGTTCTCATATATCCTGCCATAGTCCATGTTTTTGGTGCCAAGTATAGCCGATCTAAAACCATGGTCAACTAAATAATATTTTTCTATAGTAGCTAAATAAGATTTGCCTTGTATGTCGTATCTATTCATCTTGTAAAACAAAAATGACTCACACAAATACGAGACATAATCAGCTATAGTCTTGTGATTAACAGACTGTTTGTCGCTTTTCAAAGTATCTGCAATCTTCCTTAATGATGTAAGATTAGAGATGTTTGAAAGCATAAAATCGCCAAGCTTCTTTAGCAGCACCTTGTCCCTTATATCGTGCCTTTGAACCAAATCTCGCATAATGCTTGTCTCGTAAACGCTCTTTAGGTAAGCCCTTCTGTCCTCGTCATTAGTGTAGACATATGAGCCAGCCATGCCGCCCATGTCAATATATGCCCCAAAAGCTTTGTCAACGTCCTCGTATTCAAAGTAGTCCATAAACTCTTTAAATGAGAATGGAAATATCTCTATACCAATATATCTACCTGTAAAAAGTGTAGCTAGGTCGCTACTTAGCAAAAATGCGTTTGATCCTGTTAAGTAGATGTCAAAAAGTTTTTGCGAGTGAAGACTGTTTATAGTTTTCTCAAAATGTTTACATAGCTGCACTTCATCTATAAAAAGATAATTATTTTTAGCCTCTTGATAATGGCCCGTGATGTAGCGATTAAGCTCTTTGTAGTCAAGCAAATCTTCATTTTCAAGTAATTGAAGGTCAATATAGATAATGTTTGCATTTTTATCGTTTTCTTCAAGATACTTTATATAGTTTTTAAGAAGCTCAGACTTACCAGAACGCCTCATACCTGTGATAATCTTTATATCTGGCGTATTCTTAAGACCTATAAGCCTGTCTAAGTACTTTTCTCTTTTAATGATTTTCATAATATCACCTGCTAAGTTAATCATAGCACATGTACTTCCCAAAGTCAAATATTTTTAGAGTTTGGGAAATAGGATTTGTGAAAGCTGCTTAAATGCTTAATTTTAAAATTCTAATAAATCATCTAGCGAGCTCAAGGGCTCAAGTGCGAATCACCAAGGTTTTCGAGGTCCTCTTCTTGTACACACAATACAAGTTTCGCAGATAAAATGAGATGATTGGACGACGTGGACTGACGAAGCAAGCGGAGTGTACAAATGTACTCGAGCATTGCTGAGGAGGGAACGAGTTCAAGGGCTCATTTTAGCGCGAAACAATAAAAAATTAGCTCGTAATATAATATTACAAGCTAATACAAATATTCTTACTAATTATTAATTAAAATCGGTAACACTATCGACAAAACCATCACAACACAAAGTATCATTGCGAATGTTCTTGCGAGTGACTTACTCTTTCTCCATTTGCGTTTCAATTTACTCATACTCTCCTCTTCCTCTGTTTATTCTAGTCTTTCTTTTATCACAGAGAATATTATACTATGTTTATAAAATTTGTCAAGGCTTTTTACAAAATATTTTCGCAAAGCTAATAATTTTTACAAATAAACAAGTTTTATTAATTTCATGTAATTATAGTCGACGATGACGTTATAGTAGCCTGCTAGGTACTCATTTGTCGCGTCGTCGCCTGTGTCTGCAAGCAAGTTGCCGCCAGCGATGTTATTGATCTTCGATTGTGTCGCAATGACTATAATATTTTCCTTGCCAACTTCTCTTATGACTCTCGAGGAGAATTGCTGATTGCCACGTCCAAAGATGTAGCCTTGTCCGCCTATGATAGTTACGATAATCTTTCTCTTCGGATACTTCATAAGCGCTTCGTAGATGTCTTTTTCGCTCGCATCTTTCTTGATGAGCTCCTTATTATATACAAGGTCGACGCCAAGCAGAGAATTTTCAAGGCCCAATAGGTTCATAACTGGTCGTATGCTTGATCCGCTTCCGACTATATATAAGGTGTCGTCCTTCATCTCGTCAACGACGTATTGAGCGATGGACTCAAGATCTGCGTTCTCTGATGCACTTTGCGGGCTCTTTCCGACTTGCATCATTCTTCCCTTGTTAACTACATTTAGCGCGCCATAAAGCTTCACGTTCAAAACTTCGTTTCTGAACGCTTCCTCATCTATATCCATGACTTCTGATTCAATTATCTCGTAGGATTCATCTAATAAAAAGGCTCTGATGACTTCTGAAGCTGACTTTGGTGAAACGCCAAAGACGGAGCTATGCATTTTAGTGCCTGCCGGTATGCCGATTACAGGTTTTGTAAGGCCCACAGCGTCGTAAACGTCACGAGCTGTGCCGTCACCCCCTGCAAATACAATCAGGTCGACGTCCTTCTTAAGTATCTCTTTCAAAGCCTTTTTCGTATCTTCCGCCGTAGTACTAGCCTCTGTCTCGTAAACGACCTCGTAGTTCAGTCCAAGCTTTTTCATCTCGTCCTCGCCGAGCCTGTGATTAGCTGTATAAACCTTGAACTCGTCCTTTATATCAAGTAAATGGCTGAAGGCCTCTTCGCACCTCAAATGCGCCTTTTCACTCGCGCCACGCTTTATCGCTTCTTCGTATATAGCCTCGCCGTCCGAGCCCTTTAGGGCAACCGAGCCGCCGACGCCAGCCTTTGGATTAACAATTAAACCTATCGTCTTCACTGTAAACCACCTTTCCGTCCTTTATTGTGTACTTCACCTTTCCCTTTAACTTTTCACCTATGAATGGCGAATTTTGAGACTTAGATGAAGATTTTTCATATATATACTCTTCCTTAATATCAAAAATAACTAAATCAGCCCTCGAGCCGACCTTTATCACGCCCTCTTCAAGACCATAAAGCCTTGCGGGATTGACAGTCAGCATCTTTATAATTTTTACTAGATCAATACCATGTTTATGGCATAGCTCATCTATTGCAAGTGGCAGAGCTGTTTCAAGGCCTATGATGCCGCTCGGAGCACTGAAGAAGTCCTTAGCCTTTTCCTCCGCCGCATGAGGCGCATGATCAGTCGCAATTATGTCAATGGTACCGTCCTTGATAGCGCGGATGATTGCCTCTCTGTCGGCAGCCGTCCTTAGTGGCGGATTCATTTTTGCCAAAGTGCCGTGTTTTTCAACAGCATCCTCTGTTAATGTAAAGTGATGAGGAGTAACCTCTGCAAATATTTTATCTGTGTATTTTTTATAATTTCTGATGATTTCAAGTGCATCCGCAGATGAAATGTGTTGGAAGTTTAATTTTGAATCCGCTTTTACTGCTAGATAGGCATCGCGCGCCACCATAACTGCCTCGGCAATGGCTGGAGCTGTTTCGTTTTTGCCCGCCTTTTTAATAAAGAATGGATCTTCCTCATGTAAACTGATTGGCGCATCGTATTTTTTTGCTTCAATCAGAGCGTCGTATAATAGTTTCGCCTTCATTATGGGCTTGCCATCATCAGTAAACCCAATGGCCCCCGCCTTGTGAAGCGCATCCATATCTACAAGTTCCTCGCCCAGCATGCCCTTAGTCACGGTAGCATTTTGATAAATCTTTACGCCTAAATTTTTTGATCTAGCTAATATATCTTCAAGCGTTTCAGTATTGTCAACGACTGGCTTGGTGTTTGCCATAAGAAGCACAGCTGTGTAGCCACCTCGCTTTGCAGCCGCTGATCCAGTAGTCAAATCTTCCTTATATGTTTGACCGGGGTCCCTAAAATGCACGTGCGTATCTATTAGCCCGTGTGAAATATATAGACCCTCGCCATCGATCACGCAGGGATCATCTTTTTCAATTCGCTCTTTGATGGCACTCACTATGCCATCTTCAATAAGCATATCGACGCATCTTATGCCATTTGCAATTGTATCAATAAAATTAATATTTTTAATTAACATAAAAAACCTCCATCAGCATTTTAATATTTATACCCAAAAAGGATGAATTTTGTGCGCCTTTATGTTATAATATAAAAAAAGGAGGAATTACAATGGCAGAAAAAATTTCATGGCTAAGCCTTTCAAACGATGTGCTTGAGGACGTTACAAGCTACAACGAAGAGTACAAAGACTTTTTAACAAAAGCAAAAACTGAAAGACTAGCAGTTAAAGAAATCATACGCATAGCTGAAGCTAACGGATTTAAGGACTTAGAAGAAGCTATCAAAAACGGAACAAAGGTAAAGAAGGGCGACAAACTTTACTTAAATAACAAGGAAAAATCAGTTTTAATGTTCGTTATGGGCGAAAAGAAACTTGAAGAAGGCCTAAGAATAGTTGGCGCTCATATAGACAGCCCAAGACTTGACCTTAAGCCAAATCCACTATACGAAGCAAGCGAACTAGGCTTTTTAAAGACTCACTACTACGGCGGAGTTAAAAAGTACCAATGGACTACAATCCCACTAGCTTTACACGGCGTTGTTTATACAAAGGATTTAAAGAGAGTAGATATATCTATAGGTGAAGACGATGACGATCCAGTATTTACAATCACAGACCTACTAATCCACCTATCACGTGAACAAATGCAAAAGAAACTTGCTGAAGGTATACTTGGTGAACAATTAAACGTGCTTATGGGCTCAATACCATTGGCAGATGACGATGACGACGATGACGATAAGAAAGACAAATCAAATCGCGTTAAAGCCAATGTTATGAGAATCATCAACGAAAAATATGGTATAGAAGAAGACGACTTTAAAGTTGCCGAAATCGAAGTAGTTCCAGCAGGCAAGGCTCGTGACCTTGGTATAGACAGATCCATGATCTTCAGCTATGGCCAAGACGACAGAGTTTGCGCATTCGCAGGACTTAAGGCAATACTTGACATGAAGCAAGGCGAGCACACAGCTCTAGCTATGTTCATGGATAAGGAAGAAGTTGGCTCACAAGGCAACACTGGTATGGCAAGCTACGTTCTTGAAAACGCTCTACACGAGTTAGCAGCACTAGAAGGCGAATACTCAGCTCTTACAGTTAGAAGATGCCTAAAGAACTCTTGGGTACTTTCATCAGACGTAACAGCAGCTTATGACCCTAACTTCGACTCAGTTTATGAAAAGAACAACACAGCTGTATTAGGCGGCGGTATCGCAGTAGCTAAGTACACTGGATCAGGCGGAAAAGGCGGCTGCAACGATGCAAACGCAGAATTCTTAAGAGATGTAAGAGATATCTTTGACAAAGCAGGCGTTGCTTGGCAAACAGGCGAACTTGGTAGAGTTGACGCAGGTGGCGGCGGAACTATCGCCTACCTACTAAGCAAGTACGGCGCAGAAGTTGTTGACTGCGGTACAGCAGTTTTAAACATGCACGCACCAAACGAAGTTACTTCAAAGTTCGACACATACATGTCATACAAAGCTTATAAAGCATTCTTTGAATAAAATACATGAGGCACCTTAATTGGTGCTTCTTTTACATATGAGGAAAATTATGAAAGATTATAAGATTATAGACGAAAAATATTTGATAAGCACTTACCTAAATGACCTAGGCGTCACAAACATCATGAGCCTTAAACCCATCGATATAAAAGGAGATGAAGACTACTTTGTAAAAGAGCTTCCAAAAGTACTTGAGCATATAGGACTTGATTATAGCAGCATAAACGTTACACGCCAAGTGCACTCGAACAATATCGTCTACGTTAATGGCAATGGCGATTTGAATTTCTACGACGAAACAGATGGACTTATAGGCGAAAAAGGTGATGTGCTCGTGATCAAGAGTGCAGACTGCCTGCCCGTAATAGTCTACGATAGCGTCAATGCGCGTATCGCAGCCGTTCACTCAGGCTGGAAAGGTACAGCAAACTCCATAGTTAAAGAAGCAATCGCGAAGATGCTCTCTTTAGGATCAAATGCATCAGAGCTAAAAATTTATGTCGGACCGCATATACAAAAGACATCCTTCGAAGTGATGGACGACGTAAAAAATGTATTCGAGAAGAATTTTAAATACAAAGACATTATTTTTAAAAAAGATGAGAAGCATTACCTAATAGATTTAGGAAAAGTAGTGAAGCTCGACGCGATAAGCATGGGAGTAAAAGAAGAAAATATATACGTCTCAAGCCTAGATACAGTCACAGACGAGCACTTTCACTCGTATAGACGCGACAAAAAAGATTATGGTCTGATGTATACAATGGTTTGTATATAAAAAATGAAAAAATTTGTCCCGGGTATTGTATAAAATTCGGGACAAATCACTCAAAAAAGCAATGCTAGCTAAATTAATTTAGCTAGCATCAGACTGTTGACAAAGTAGGCATATTTTTTAAAAATTATGCCTACTTTTTTTGCTTAAAACCTCTTAAAATACACATTTGTTGGGTATATATAAGACATAGAAGG
>UQDI01000017.1 GCA_900539725.1 uncultured Eubacteriales bacterium
TTTTTTCATTAAAATACCCCCTTATTTCCGTGTCCGGATTTAAGGGGGCAGTACACACTTGGCTCGCTTTTTACATCTATAAAGAAATCTTATAATAATATACACTTTTTTATAAAAAAATCAATATTTGTGATTCAAATCACATCTTTAATATAAAATGACCTGTATAATCTAAACACAATATAATTCATCCAGAGAGGCGGAGGGACTGGCCCTATGAAGCCCGGCAACCTGTTTAATCAAGGTGCTAATTCCAGCGGTTATACCGAGAGATGACGATTTTTTCACGATACTCTTTATCTTTTGGTAAAGAGTTTTTTTATTGGATTTATCCAAGGAAGGAGGAGCTTATGATAGAAGCAAAAAATTTGATTAAGACTTACAAGGTAGATGGCAAAGAATTTAACGCTGTTGATGGTGTAAGTTTTAAGGCGGAAAAGAAAGACATCTTGGCCATCATAGGTTTATCTGGAGCAGGCAAGTCAACTTTAGTTAGACTACTCAATAGACTTGAGGAAGCTGACAGTGGCGAAGTAATCATAGATGGAGTGAACATCTTTAACTTAAAGCAAAAAGAGCTCTTAGCTTTAAGAAAAAGAATCGCTTTTATCTTTCAAACTTTTAATCTTTTCAGTCAATACACAGTTCTAGACAATGTGATTTTCCCTTTAAACTTAAATGGCTTCAAGGGAGACAAAAAGGCTGAAGCGAGAAAGTTTCTTGATTATGTTGGCCTACTTAATAAAGAGAAGGCATATCCAAGTGAATTATCTGGCGGACAAAGACAAAGAGTCGCCATAGCAAGAGCCCTTGTATCTAAGCCTGAGATTATACTTTCAGACGAAGCAACGAGCGCACTTGACCCAGAAAGCACTAGGATGGTCATAGATTTATATAAAAGAGCAAGAGATGACTTTGATACGACTACCATAATGATAACGCATCAGATGGAAGCGGCAAAGGATGCTTCGAACAAAATTGCTCTTATGGAAAATGGAAGAATTATAGAAGAAAACACTACTACAGAGCTTTTCAAAAATCCAAAGACAAAGCTTGCGCAAAGCTTTATCAAGAAGGCGGCTCCTGATACAGAGCTTGACTACAGCGCTTTCACTGGCAAATTGATTAGACTTTCTTATTCTAAAGACACAGCTAAGACCCCTGTATTAAGTAACGCAATGAAGACCTTTGACGTTGACATCAACATCATTGACGGTAACATCAGTAACGTTTTGGATGAAGAGCTTGGTTACATGGTCGTTGAGCTTCGCGGCTCAGACGAAGAGGCACAAAAAGTTATTTCTTACTTAAAAGCTAATTGTGCAGAAGTATCGGAGGTGATAGCATGAGGTTCAAGGAGATAATGGACATAGTTTTACCAGCACTTCCTGAAACTATAATCATGATTATATTGCCGGCACTCATCGCTCTAATCATCGGACTTCCATGGGGTATATTGACTTATGTGACTAGACCAAATGGTTTAAGAGAAAATAAATTTGTATACACAATAACTAATGGCATCATAAACATATTTAGAAGCATGCCGGCCATCATACTAATCATAGTTCTAGCGCCATTATCAAGATTTATTATTGGCAAGGCAATAGGAACTGAGGCGGCTTTAGTGCCACTAACATTTGCAGCGGCACCCTTCATAGCAAGATTATATGAAGGCTACTTCCTAGAAGTCGATGCAGGCGTTATAGAAGCAGCTAAATCAATGGGTGCAAGCAATTTTGAAATAGTCAAAGTATTATTAAAAGAGACAGTGCCAGCAGCTATACTTGGCGTAACGACTACCATAATCAACTTGGTTGGCTACTCAGCAATGGCTGGAGCACTTGGCGGCGGCGGCCTTGGCGACATCGCAATCAGATACGGCTACCAAAGAAATCAGCTTGACATACTTTGGGTATCAGTCGCACTCATAGTTATAATCGTACAAATTGTACAATTTACAGGAAACACTATTTACAAAAAAGTAAACAAAAAATAAATTTATAAAATTAAGGAGAGAATAAAATGAAAAAAATATTTACATTACTATTAGCATTAACACTATTAACAAGCCTTGTAGCTTGCAATAACTCTACAGGAAACACAAATAAAAATAACGCAGAAACAAATACTGAAACAAAGACAGAAGCGCAAACTGATGATGACAATAAGATCATCATAGGTGTATCACCAGTACCTCACGCAGAAATTACTGAAGCACTTAAAGACGAGTTTGCAAAAGAAGGACTAGATGTTGAAGTAAAGGTATTTGATGACTACGTTCAACCAAACCTAGCACTTGACCAAGGCGACATCGATGCAAACTTCTTCCAACACATACCATATCTAGAAAACTTCTCTAAAGAAAGAGGACTTAACTTAGAAAATCTTGGTTCAGTACACATCGAACCAATGGGATTATATTCAGACAAGATTAAATCTCTTGATGAATTAAAGGACGGAGACGAAGTTCTTATTCCAAGCGACCCATCAAACGGACGTAGAGCTTTACTATTACTTGAAAAGAATGGCTTAATCACACTTAAAGATGATACTAAGGAAGACATAACTGAAAAAGATATTGATCAAAACACAAAGAACTTAAAATTTACTCCAATTGAAGCAGCAAATATACCAAACGTTTATAAGGATGCAGCACTAGCAGCTATAAACACAAACTTCGCGCTTGGCGCAGGACTTAACCCATCAGCTGACGCTTTAGCACTTGAAGATAAGGATAGTCCTTACGCAAATATCATCGCTGTTAGAAAAGGTGATGAAACAAAAGATAAGTTCCAAAAGCTTATCAAAGTATTCCAATCAGATGCTTGCAAGAAGTTTATTGAAGATACTTACAAGGGAGAAATCTACCCTGCTTTTTAATATATTTAATGACGAGATAAGTGATGGCTACGGCTATCACTTTTCTTTTGTAAAAATTTTATATTTTTTCATAAATATATGTTATAATTAATATAGATGTTTATGCGTGAAAAAGATTTGCGCACGAGTAATATTATAAATGCTTTTTTGAAAGGAAGATATTATGTGTGGTATAGTTGGATACTATGGCAAGAATGATGCAATAAAGTACGCAATCAAAGGCCTTTATAGCCTTGAGTACAGGGGCTATGACTCCTCTGGCATTGCCTACATTAAAGATAATGATTTAAAGATATATAAAAGAGTTGGCAGGATAAAGGAGCTTGACAAGGCTTGTCCGAAAGATATTTCTGACATAGCCATCGCTCATACGAGATGGGCGACACATGGCGGTGTGACTGAAACGAACGCGCATCCGCACCTTAATACGAAGGGTGATTACGCCATAGTTCATAACGGCGTCATAGAAAATTATCTTGAGCTAAAAAAGTCCATGCCAGACTTTACTCCGAAGGGCGAAACTGACACAGAAGTTCTTATCGAGTATATTGCAAGACATATGAAGGAAAATAACGTAGATAGCTTTATGAAGGCACTTGAAGATGTCAAAGGCAGTTACGCGATTTTAGTTTTGGATAAAAAGACTAAAAATTTATATTTTGCTAAGAATGGATGCCCTCTACTAATGAGCGTTAAGAATGGTGAATATCTATTTGCAAGTGATATCTCGGCTGCCATCGACCTAAGTAATGAAATTATTTACTTTGAAGATGGTGATATGGGCGTTTTAAACGCTGATGGCATCAAGATTTACAATTCTCATAAAGAAGTTCAAAGAGAAATTCAAAAGTCGACCATTAATATAGAAGAAACTCAAAAAGATGGCTACGAGCACTTCATGTTAAAAGAAATACATGAAGAGCCAAAGAAGTTTAAGGAATTACTTGATAGGCACATTCGTGACGGCAAAGTCTACTTTGATGAATTAGAGGGACTTAATCTAAATGACTTTGATAATATCTATGTAACAGGCTGCGGCACAGCTTATCACGCAAGTCTACTTGCGAAAAACTATCTTGAAAGGTTCATAGAAAGACCGATCATCGCTGAAACATCGAGCGAACTAAGATACTCATATAACTTCATTGGTAAGAAGACGCTTCTAATAGCAATCAGCCAATCAGGCGAAACAGCCGACGTCATGGGCCTTGTGAAAGAAGCAAAGGCAAGCGGAGCAACAGTACTTGCCATTACAAACGTGATTAATTCATCGCTTGACAGGATCGCTGACTACAAGGTACACATCTTTGCTGGACCAGAAATTTCGGTTGCATCGACCAAGGCCTTTATGATGCAAATACTATGCATATATTTACTTGGCATATACTTTAGAGATGGCCTAGCAGGATACGACTGCGGCATGTACAGCCAAATTGTAGATGAATTAGTAAAGATATCTAGGGAAATGGATTCAGAAATAACAAGGCTTGAGCCTATTGCCAAGGAAGTCGCTGAGAGGATTAAGGATAAGGAAAAGATATTCTTCATAGGTCGTGACCTTGATTATATTGCGGCTCTTGAAGTTTCGTTAAAACTTAAAGAGATTAGCTACATTAACTCAATCGCCTTCAAAGCAGGTGAGCTAAAACATGGCAGTATCGCTCTTATAGATGAAAAGTCATCGGCTATTGCCTTTGCAAACGAAGGACAAATATTTGATAAGACAAGAACTACTTTGGAAGAGCTAGTTGCGAGAGGCGCTGATACCACACTCGTGACAAATCAAGATGAGGGCGAGGGCATAGTGACTTTGAAGAGAACATTCACGGTCTTTACGCCAATCTACAGCGTTTTATTTGGTCAGCTAATGAGCTACTATACAGCGAAGTCATTAGGACGCGACATTGACAAGCCTAGAAACTTGGCAAAGAGCGTTACAGTAGAGTAGGAGGATATATGATTAGAAAAGCAATAATACCCGCGGCGGGGCTTGGAACGAGGATGCTTCCTCAGACTAAGGCATCGCCAAAGGAGATGATACCCATCTTTGATAAGCCGACGCTTCAATACATAGTTGAAGAGGCTTACGAATCGGGCATCACGGATATACTGATTATAACGGGAAGAAATAAAAATTCTATCGAGGATCACTTCGACAGAAACATCGAGCTAGAGAAGTCTCTTGAGGAGTCTGGCAAGTTTGAGATACTTAAGGAGATCAACAAAATCTCTGACATGGTCAATATCTACTACATCAGACAAAAGGCGCCGCTTGGCCTTGGCCACGCAATTTTGTGTGCTGAGAGCTTTGCGGGCGGGGAAGATGTCGCAGTGCTTTTAGGCGACGACATCGTTTACTCGAAAGAGCCTTGCTTAAAGCAGCTGATGAACGCTTATGACGAGACGGGCAAATCCATCTTAGGTGTTGGTCTTGTAGCTAAAGAAGATACATCTAAGTATGGCATCATCGCCTATGATGAAAAAGTGAATGAAAGATTATATAAGGTAAAGTCCATAATCGAAAAGCCTGATATTGACAAGGCTCCATCGAATATAGCTGTCCTTGGTAGATACATCTTGAAAAACGATATCTTTGAGCTTTTAAAAAATACTAAGCCAGGGAAGAACGGCGAGATACAGCTAACTGACGCTATTGACATGCTATTAAAAGAAGACGATATCTACGCTTATGTCTTTGAAGGCCACAGATATGACCTTGGTAGCAAGCTTGGTTTTATACAGGCTAATCTTGACTTTGCTCTAAGAAGTGATATTCGTGAAGATGTATTAAAATACATCAAGGATATAGTGAAAGATGAGGCTTAAGGACTTTGAAGCAGCCATCTTTGACTTGGATGGAACTGTTTTTGACTCAATGAATGTATGGAAGAACGTTGACCTAAGATTTTTTACGAGGCACTCGCTTTTCTTAACTGACGACTACTTTGACAATATCATGCACAAGACGCTCACGGACGCTGCAAAATACACTATAGAGCGCTACGCACTAAATATGACGACAGAAGAAGTCGTTAGTGAGTGGACTCATCTAGCAAAGGAAGAGTTTGAGAACAATGTAGTGCCGAAGAAGGGCATCATTGATTACTTAAAGAGACTCAGAGAAAAAGGCGTTAAAACTTCGATCGCGACAGCGAATGAGAAGGACATCTTTATTACTACGCTTAAAAAGTTTGATATGCATACGCTTTTTGATGACATAGTGACTCTATCTGACATCGGCTCAGATAAATCGTCGCCACTCATCTATTTAAAGTGCATTGCAAAATACAATATTATGCCGCAGAACACAATAGTCTTCGAAGACCTACCGAAAAACTTAAAAACTGCGAAGAAGGCAGGCTTTGTAACGGTTGGCGTACTTGATAATGAGGACTATTTGTCACATATTTCTAAATATAGCGACATCATCATCAGAGATTTTACAGAAATTTAGGAGGACATTATGAAAAAATTTATTTTAACACTACTTATTTTATCTATGCTTATGACTTTAGTATCTTGTAAGCCAAAGGAAAAGGATGAGCTTCAACTAGGCTTCGTACCTTTAGTTGACCAAGATAAGCTAGAAGACTTAACAGAACCACTAACAAATATACTTACAGATAAGCTTGGTAAAAAAGTTTCTATGTTTACATCAACAAACTATGTTGGCGTAGTAGAGGCACTTGGCTCAGGCAAAGTTGATTTCGCAATTATCCCACCATTTGCCTATGTACTTGCAAATAAGAACGGCGGAGCAGAAGTGCTTTTGTCAGCACTTAACAAGGACGGCAAAAATTATTATAGAAGTGAATTATTAGTAAGAAAAGATTCTGGCATCAAAGAAGCGTATGAAAAGGACGGATACGAAGCACTTAAGGGTAAAAAAGTTGCTTTCGTTGACCCAGAGAGCGCTTCAGGCTACATCTACCCAGGTGCAATGCTTGTCAAGGGCGGACTTGATCTTGAAAAAGATATTGAATATATGTTTGCTGGTGGCCATGACAAGGCTGTTCAAATGCTTTTAAACGGCGACGTTGACGTCTGCGCAACATATGAAGGCGCTGAAAAGAAGCTTATGAAGGACTTCGATGGACTTGAAGGACTAGAAGTGCTTGAATACACTGAGAAGATCCCATATGTATGCGTTGCAGCAAGCAAGGATCTAAGTGACGATATGAAGCAAAAGATAAAAGAAGTCTTCCAAAATGATTTATCAAGCGGCGAAGGCAAAGAAGCCTGCGAAAAGATATTCAACCTAACAGGCTTTGTCGAAGCGTCAAACGATGACTTCCAAAACGTTATCGACACAGCAAAGATTATGAACGTTGATTTAGAGAAATGATATTAGAAGTAAAAGATATATCAGTACAATACGAAAAAAATATTGATGCGATAAAAGACGTCTCTTTCGATTTAAGCGAAGGAGACTTTGTCGCGCTTATAGGCCCATCAGGTGCAGGTAAGTCAACTATACTAAAGGCGATAAACGCACTTAACCCACTTAGCAAAGGAAGCGTTTTATACAAGGGCGAGGACGTTCACAGCCTTGGCGCGAAAGATTTAAGAAGGCTTAGACGAAAGATAGCCTTCATCTTTCAAGACACAAGCATCATTGAGAATATTTCAGTTCTTGATAATGTTTTACTAGCGCGTCTTGGCGAGAAAAAGTTCTTTGAGGCAATGCTATCGAAGTTCACTGACGATGAGTATAGTGATGCACTCAAAGCCATCGAGATGGTTGGGCTTAAAGAAAAGACTTATGCCCTTGCCAAAGACCTATCAGGCGGACAAAAGCAAAGAGTAGCCATAGCTCGATCCCTTTTTCAAAAGTCAGACCTTATCCTCGCGGACGAGCCTATATCCTCACTTGATATAGAGACAAAGAGGTCCATCATGGACATTTTTAAGATGCTTAATACTGATTACAATAAGACCATCATCATTAGTATGCATGACC
Source organism: uncultured Eubacteriales bacterium (assembly GCA_900539725.1). Lineage (GTDB taxonomy): Bacteria > Bacillota > Clostridia > Tissierellales > Peptoniphilaceae > Fenollaria. Next base: position 7,844 of record UQDI01000017.1, read on the forward strand.
TTGATTTATCGCTTGAGTACGCAAAGCGTGTGATTGCAATCAAGGACCACAGAGTATATTTCGACAGGAGTGCGGATGAACTAAATTATGACTCAATTAAAGACTTATTTATCTAAAAAGAGAAGAAAGAAAATTTTACTAGCATTGGCATTTTTCGCCTTGCTTATAGCGTCAGGCTTAGGATCAGAATTTTCCTTAAGCTCTTTTTTGCGTGGTCGGCCAGATATGTTTGACCTAGTCAGGAGGATGTTTACACTTGATTTTGCTTACATCGCCTCGGTTATGGACCTGGTCTTCGAAACATTTCTTATGGCCTTTGTATCATCGGCCTTCGGAGTCTTCTTGGCGTGCATCATAACATTCTTCCTGCCATACAATACAAGCCCTTCGCAAATAGTCTCAAAAGTACTAAGCGCAGTATTTTCAGTATTTAGAACACTTCCATCACTTATATGGGCGGCGTTACTTGTGAGCTTTTTCTCAGCTGGTCGCTTTTCAGGACTATTGGCACTTAGCATCATTTCATTTTTCATGTCAACAAAATTAATAAAAGAATACATAGAGGCCATGGACAAGGACGATTTTGATTTTTACAAGTCACTTGGCATTGGCAAGGGCAAAATCTATTACAAGATAATTCTAACTAAGATGAGAAAATTTATTGTATCGACATTTTTATTATGTTTGGAGAGCAACATTAGAAGCGCGTCGATACTTGGACTAGTTGGCGCAGGTGGCATAGGACAAAGACTGTGGCTAGAGTTAAATCACATGAACTATGATAGAGTCTCGTCAATCATCTTTATGCTACTTATTTTAATTTTCTTTATAGACCTTGTGAGCCAAAAGCTTAGACAGGTCGATGTTAAGAGCCCAATCAAAGTAAATGACCTAGCTTCATATAAGAGGAGCAAGATACTTAAGAAGATATTCTTCGCAATATTTTTAATAGCACTCTTCCTTGTAATAAAGTTTTCTATCAATATCACATACGAGCGCTTCCTTCTTGGTCTTAAGCAAGGTAGTGTCATCATAGGAAAGATATTTGATCCAGATTTTGCTTATCTATCAAGGGCAGTGCCAGCGGCCGTTGAGTCAGCTGCCATCGCCATCTTCGCTTCGCTTATGGGAGCCATCGTATCATTTATCTTTACTCCATTTACTGCGGTGAACATCGCTCCTTCGAAAAAAGTTTCAGTGCTATTTAAAGTACTTATCAATGTAATCAGGACCTTCCCGCCAATCATCTCAGCCATAATTTTCTTCAGAGGGCTGGGACCGGGTCCCTTTGCAGGCGCGCTCGCACTTACAGTCTACACATCTGGCATGCTTAGTAAACTTTACTTCGAATACATCGAGGACATACCAGCTGATTCAATCATGTCTATGCAGGCGCTTGGCCTAAGTCCATTTACCATGTATACGAAAATGATTTATCCAAAGACATACAGAAGCTTCTTGGGCTTCGTTCTATATAGGCTCGAGTCAAACATCAGAAACTCATCAGTGCTCGGTCTTATCGGCGCAGGCGGTATCGGTACACTACTATCGATGAACATCTCGTGGCGCAATTGGAATCGAGTTGGCTCGCTACTTCTAGTCAGCTCAGTCATGATTATATTCTTTGACTATCTGTCATCAACAATAAGAAAAAAATTATTATAATTAAGTGGGCACTCGCTCACTTTTTTTATTCTTATAAAAATTTAATGATATAAAATATTTTTATAGGTTTATTAAAAAAGGTATTGACTTTAAACATATTGAAGAGTATAATATTAGCTATAGCTAACAAAAGTTAGCTATAGCTAATTTAAATATTGGCTGAGAAATGTTTTTTAAACGGCGATTGTATTTGCCAAATATTTTCGAAAGGAGGAACTATGAAAAAACTAAGCATTTTATTGGTGACAGCATTAGTTTTTTTGATGTCCATTACTAATGTTTTTGCAGATATGGCAGATAAAAAATACAAAGACTGGGAAGATGTAAGTAAGGACATGGAAGTCGTTTTAAGGGATGCCCTTAAAATTTATGAAGCAGGCGGTCCAGATGCAGGCAAGGAAGGCTATGACAAAATTAACGAAGCTTATTTTAGATATTATGAAAAATTAGGCTTTGAAAAAATTGTTATGACAACAATTTCTGGTAAGCGTGGATCAACTGTCGAGAACCAATTTTATTTGGCGAGAAAATCTATGCGTCAAAATGAAGATATCGATGTTGTTAAAGATGAAGTTGAAGTACTAATTAGATATCTACACGAAGATGCAAAGACACTTGACGGTATGAGAGGTAAAACCGGTTCTGGCTGGGGCGTTTTCTTTAGCGTTTTAGGACTAACTTTAAGAGAAGGTCTTGAAGCAATCCTAATTGTCGCAGCACTTATTGCTTATCTTGTAAAGACAAACAATTTAAAATACGTAAAAGGCGTTTATATCGGCGCGATTTTAGGTATTGTTGCTTCAATAATTCTTGCAATTATATTCAATATGATTGCTCAGAAATTTGGCGCTGACAGCAGTGGTGTTAGCCAAGAGATTTTTGAAGGATGCGGAATGTTTTTGGCTGTTATTGTTTTATTCTATGTATCAAACTGGATGCTATCAAAATCTGAAGTTGAAGTTTGGAATCATTACATCCAATCAAAAGTCGAAAGTTCAATTACAAAAGGAAGTGCTATGGCTTTAGTATTCAGCTCATTCTTAGCAGTTGCCCGTGAAGGCGCGGAATTGATTATTTTCTTCCAAGGTATGAGAGATAATATTTCAAACAATCCTGCATATATGTGGGGCGGCTTAGCATGCGCAATCGTAGTACTTGCAATTGTATATGTATTGATCACTAAGATGAGTGTAAAACTTCCATTAAAACCATTCTTCACAGTCACATCAATCTTGATGTTTGTACTTTGTGTTTCATTTATGGGAAAAGGAGTTTACGAATTGCAAGAAGCTGATGTGATCAGAAGGACAACAATTCCATGGATGAATGGATTTACAATTGACATCTTAGGAATTTATGATAGGGTAGAAACTCTATTGCCACAAGTTATTTTAATAGTAATAACTATTGTAACAGTTATCGTTCAAATTAAACGTAACAAAATTAAAAGAGCAGAGCTCGAAAGAGATTATGCAAATAAGAACTAATAGGAGGTTTATTATGAGTTCAAAATTAAAAAAATTATTCGCACTAGCACTTGCAATTATGACAGTTGCAGCTTACGGATGTAATCAAGCACCAAAACCAGCTGATGATAATACAGCTAAGGTTGAAGACAAAAAAGATGAAGACACAAAAACTGAAGACACAAAAACTGAAGACAGCAAAGACGTTGCAGCTCCTGGTGAAGACGCAGGATTCGACGAATTCCCAATTGGCGACGAACAAGAATCAGGCCCTCTAGCAGTTGCTGGTGTTTATTTCCAACCAGTAGATATGGAACCAGCAGGTAATTCATTATCAAAAGAAGAAGCTGACTGCCACATCGAAGCTGATATTTCAGCTACAGATGAAGGTACAACTCTTGGTTACGGCGCAGGTGACTTTGTTCCTTGGTTAAATGTTAAAGCATATATCCAAAAGAAAGGTTCAGACAAGGTTCAAGAAGTTGCTTTCATGCCAATGAACGCATCAGATGGTCCACACTATGGTGCAAATATAAAATTTGAAGAAGGTCTTGGCACATACAATGTTAAGTTTGAAATTTCTGCTCCAGGAAACGACTATCTATTACACGTTGACAAAGAAACAGGTGTAACAGGAAGATTCTGGACAGAGCCAATCGTTATTGAATGGCCAGAATTTGAATGGACAGGTCCAAAGTGGTAAAAAATATTGGAAATGGCTTTTAGCCATTTCCTCCTTGTACATAGGAGGAATTATGTTAAAGATATTTATTAAAGTAATGGAAGCTGGCGTAGGATTCTCATTTATAATGGGTCTGGCGCTTGGATATCTAAGTACAGAAAACTTCAAAAGCAAATATAAAATTATTTTTGGCACAGTCTTTGTAGGCACTCTTGCGGCAATTATCTCTTCAGTCATTAGAGAAATTCCAAATTTTGTCAACAGAAGCGCTTTGTCATTTTGGTCAATGGTACCAATAGTAATTGCTTTTATTGGAATTATCATTTTTTATTTTTTAAAAGAAAAATCCAGTATATATAAAAATATTTTTGTTAGTTTTTTGTCCATTTATATCATAGCGTCATTTTTCTATTATATGCCGGCTCTTTTTGTTCAGCTAAACAATTTTGTTTATTATGGAGAATCTGCTGTATCCACCATGGTTCTATACAGAATCATTGGTTATGTATTTGCAGTTGTTCTGATGATTTTATCGAGTATTGCAATTTTCAAAATCGTTAGACGAGTTGACAAAATTTACAGGGATAAAATTTTAATGATCTCATTATCAATTTGGGGAATAAATCAAATATTTATTGTTCTTCAAAGACTATACGCAGTTGACATTATACCGAGAAATGCAAGTGTGTTTAACACAATTGCTTGGGTAATAAACCATGCACATTACATCGGATTTAGTCTAATGATTTTTTTAATAATCCTGCCAATAATCTTATATTTAAATAATATTAAGGTTAAGGAAACTTTTAAAAATCCTGCAGAATTGAGAAAAAAGAAATATCATATGAGATGCAATAGAAATTTGGCAAAATTTTTATTAATTTTAATCGTTATTAACGTTTTTAGTTTAACTTATTTAAGGGCTTATTCTGGACGCGAAATTCAGCTTTCAGAACCCGAAGAGTATGAAATTGACAACGATATGATTGTTATCCCACTGTCAGAACTTGAAGATATGAAACTCCACCGTTATCAATACACGGCATCTGATGGAGTTCACATGAGATTTTTCTTAATTAAAAAATCTCAGGGTTCATATGGAGTTGTGCTTGATGCTTGTGAAATTTGCGGGCCATCAGGTTATTATGAGCGTGGCAACGATGTCATTTGCAAATTGTGTGATGTTATTATGAATCGTGGTACAATTGGTTTTAAGGGCGGATGTAATCCAATCCCTATACCATACATTGTTCACGATGAAAAAATAAAAATCAACATGCAAGATCTTGATGCCAACAGCTTTGTATTTAAGTAGGTGACATATGTTTTTTAGAATGATTAAAGGTGCAATCTTTAGGCAGAAGAAAAAAATGGTCTTGATTGCACTTGTAGTAATGCTTGGCACTTGTCTTTCAACCGCTATGCTTAACACAATGCTTGGTATTGGAGACAAGGTCAACAGAGAATTAAAAGCTTATGGGGCGAATATAAATGTTGTCCCAAAAGAATCTTCCATGCTTGATGATATTTATGGAATTGGCGAGGATAGTCAAAAAAATTATTTGAAAGAAGATGAACTTGGCTTAATAAAAACCATCTTTTGGTCTTTCAATATCGTTGATTACACACCATATTTAAATATCAATGCGAAAGTTGATGGAGAATCTACAAGAGTTGTAGGAACATGGTTTTATTATCACATGGATCTTCCAACTGGCGAATCCATCGATACAGGTATGAGAAAATTAAAAACTTGGTGGAATATCGATGGCGAGTGGATTGAAGATGCAGATACAGACAAAGTCATGGTTGGCACTGTCTTTGCTCTTAGAAACAATTATAAGCTTGGCGATAAAATTAAAATCGAAGGTTCTTCTAAAACAAAAGAATTTACAATCGCAGGTATTTTTGATTCAGGTAGTGATGAAGACTCACACATTTATCTACCATTAAAAATTGCTCAAGAATTGGATGGGGTATCAAATGTAGTTTCTCGCGTAGAAGTTTCTGCATTAACAACTCCTGATAACGATTTGGCAAGAAAAGCCGCAAGAAATCCAAAGTCTCTTACAATTAAGGAATGGGAGGTTTGGTACTGTACAGCTTATGTAAGTGCGATTTGTTATCAAATTCAAGAAGTTATGACTGACTCAATCGCAAAGCCTATTAGGCAGGTAGCAGAAAGCGAAGGCGATATTTTAAACAAGACAACTCTGCTAATGGTTTTAATTACCGCACTAAGCTTAATTGGTGCAGCACTTGCGATTTCAAATCTGGTAACAGCATCTGTCATGGAAAGGCGCGCTGAAATTGGACTGCAGAAAGCAATTGGTGCAAATAACACGAGAATTATTACGAGAATTTTAGCTGAAAATATTAGCACAGGTATTATGGGTGGAACCGTCGGATATTTTATTGGACTTGGTCTTACTCAAATCATTGGTATAACAGTTTTTGGCTCTGGTATCCCGCCTACACCGATGGTAATACCTATTGTGATTATTTTGATTTTACTTGTAATTGTTTTAGGCTCCATACCAGCCATTAGATATTTGCTAAAACTTAATCCAACGGAGGTGCTTCATGGAAAAGGCTAAAAGAAAAAATGTACAATTCTTTTGGAAGATGGTTGAGTCATCGATAGCAAGAAGAAAGGCTCGTATGCTAACTGCACTTCTAGCAATTGCAATGGGCGCAACGATTTTATCAGGTCTTGTTACAATATATTACGATATTCCAAGACAATTGGGAAAAGAATTTAGAAGTTATGGAGCAAATATGATTGTTATTCCAAAATCTCAAGATGATAAGATTGGAGATAATCATATTGATGAAATAAAAAAACTTGCAGGTGACAAACTTGTGGGAATTGCTCCTTATATTTATCAAAATGCAAAAATCAATGAGCAACCTTTTGTAATTGCAGCTACAAATTTTGACGGCTTAAAGAAGAACAGTCCATTCTGGCTGGTTGATGGTGATTGGCCGAGTGAAAAAAGGACAGTTATGCTTGGTCATGAAATTTCAAAAAAACTTGGCCTAAAAATCGGCGATCCTTTTGTACTGAGCACTCCAAAAGAAAATTCACAAGAAATGAGAGACAGTGATTTTAAAGTTGCTTCAATTGTAACGACTGGCGGAAAAGAAGAAGATTTAATATTTATGTCTATTGAAGATATTAGATCTATTATGGGCGATTTAAATATCAATATCATCGAATGTTCAATTGATGCAAATAGTGAAGAGCTTCAAGCAATTGCAAATAAAATAAATGAAATCGATAGCACTGTTAGTGCCAGACTTGTTAAAAGAGTTACAGAATCACAAGGCGTGGTACTTGAAAAACTTCAAGCCCTTGTATGGATTGTTACAATTATTGTTTTATTTATCATGATGATATGCGTTAGTACAACAATGATGGCTGTTGTAACTGAAAGAAGAAAAGAAATTGCTCTTAAAAAAGCCTTGGGCGCACACAATAAATCAATAATTTATGATTTCTTAGGCGAAGGATTTTTACTTGGACTAATGGGCGGAGCCCTTGGTTCTTTACTTGGATATTTATTTGCAAGTGAAGTGTCAAGACGAGTTTTTGCAAGAGGCGTAAATTTTTTATGGGCTCTAGTTCCAATTACAATCATTGTATCAATAGCAATTACAATTGTGGCTTGTATTATACCAGTTAAAACTGCAACTGCAGTTGATCCAGCACTTGTATTGAGGGGGGAATAATGAATATATTAGAATTAAAAGATATCTCAAAGATATACGGAGATTTAAAGGCACTAGATAAAATAAACTTAAATGTGGAAAAAGGCGAATGGGTTTCAATCATGGGTCCATCAGGTAGCGGTAAAACAACAATGATGAATATCATCGGCTGTATGGATAAGCCTTCTATAGGTGAAGTTTTACTTGAAGGAATTGATGTTTCAAAATTAACTCAAAAGGAATTAACCGAGATTAGAAGAGATAAGATTGGACTAATTTTTCAACAATTCCACTTGGTAAACTATTTAACTGCCTTAGAAAATGTTATGATGGCCCAATACTATCACTCAATGGTAGACAAGGAAGAGGCCTTGCAAGCCCTTGAAAGCGTTGGATTAAAAGATAGGCACAATCACTTACCTAATCAGCTTTCAGGTGGCGAACAACAGCGTGTTTGTATCGCCCGTGCTCTCATCAACCATCCTTCCCTTATCTTAGCAGATGAGCCGACAGGGAATTTGGACGAAAAGAATGAAATGCTTGTTTTGGATATTTTAGAAAGACTTCATAACAGCGGATCAACAATTGTAGTTGTTACTCACGATCAAGAGGTTGGTGTTGAGGCAGAAAGAATCGTTTTTCTAGAGCATGGAAGAATTGCTAGAGAAGAAAAACAAAAAAGACAAAGACCAGTTTTGGAGGTTTAATATGAAAAAGACTTTATTATTACTATTGGCGCTTAGTTTACTGTTGACAGCATGCGCCAAGAAGCCTGACGATGCTCGTGCTGATGACTCATGTAGTGATGCATATAAAGATGGCACATACCACGGAGAAAGCCAAGCTGATGAATGGGGCGGCAAGGTTACAACAGATATTACCATCAAGGATGGAAAAATTGTTGAAGCAAATTTAAAAAACTTGCTAGCTGATGGAAGTGAAAAAGACGAAAACTATGGAAAGGCCAAAGAAGGCGCAACAAACCAAGGCCTTTACAAGATTGCACAAGAAGCAGTTAAAAATTCAAAGGAATATCCAAAGCTTTTAATTGAAAAAGGTAGGATCGAAGATGTCGAAGCTATCTCTGGTGCAACTGTTACATTTAAATCTTTCACAGAAGCTGTAAATGATGCATTGAAAGATGCAAAATAAAATTGGTATTAAACAAATCGGGAGGTAAATATGAATAAAAATAAAATTTTCGGAATCTTATTTATAATATTTGGCGTATTAATTTTCTTAACGCCAGGCACACTTGCTCCAGTATGTCCCGCAATGCCAGATGGAAAATTTATGAAATGTCATTTGATGGGCCAAGCAATAAAAGGTATTGGTGGCGTTATGACCGTCCTAGGCCTTATTTATACAGCTATTAAATCTAAGAAGCAAATGTTTTTTACCCTAGCCATATCTAATGTAATAGTTGGTATATATGCAATATTATTACCTGCAAAACTAATTGGCGGCTGCATGAAACCTGAAATGGCTTGCAGAGCAAAAACTATGCCTATGATTTATATTTTAGTCGGACTTTATATTCTTATTAGCATTGTTGCTATATTTTTAAATAGGCCTTGCAATGAATCTAATCAATGTAAATAATTTATCCAAATCATTTAAACGTGGGGAGAGAGATTTTTTCGCGATTGATAATGTAAGTTTTGATGTTAAAGAAAAAGATTTTATAAATATAATTGGTAAAAGTGGGAGTGGCAAATCAACACTCCTTACTCTTTTATCTGCAATTATTGAGCCAACATCTGGAGATATCTTGGTGGAAGGAAAAAATCTATCTAAGATGGACGATGAAGAAAAAAGCGGATATAGGAATGAATTTATAGGTTATGTCCCTCAATCGCTTGGAACTTTACCAACCCTAAATGTTCTTGACAATGTAAGACTTCCTTACTTTTTTAAAAAACGTGAGGGAGATGGAGTCGAAAGAGCTAGGATGCTACTAGATATGTGCGGCATTTTGGACTTGGAAAATGATTTTTGCAAAAATTTATCTGGTGGCGAATTAAAAAGAGTTTTAATCGCAAGGGCTCTCATGAACGAACCGAAAATTTTAATTGCAGATGAACCAACTTCTGATTTGGATTCAAAAACTACAATAGAAATTATGAATATGTTAAAAGAAATTAATGAAAAAGGCACAACTATTATTATAGTAACCCATGACAATGATTTATTAAAATATGGGTCTCGCCTTCTTGAAATGACAGACGGTAAATTAAATGAGGTGGCAATATGAGATTAGATTCTAAACAAATTGCCTTTAAAAATATTCAAAACAAAAGCGTAAGAAGTGCTTCGCTTATAATTTTAACAGCAATTTTAACCCTCGTTCTATTTTTATCTAGCTTTTTAATTTTGTCACTTAGAAATGGTATGCACTCACTTGCCAATCGTATGGGCGCAGATATTATAGTTGTACCTGAGGGTTATGATTCAAAAATCAGAGGCGCAATCCTTCGTGGCGAACCAAACACATTCTTTTTAGACAAGTCAGTTGTTGAAAAAATCAGAGCAATCGATGGCGTTGAAATTGCAAGCCCGCAATTATTTATTGCAACTCTTTCTGCTGGTTGCTGCTCATTTCCAATACAAGTTATTGGCTTTGATTCAGATACAGATTTTGTAGTAAAACCTTGGCTAGAAACTCAAGCCAAACTTCCTTTAGAAAAAGGAGAAATTTTGGTTGGTAACAATATTGTTGGCGATATGCACAAACACGTTAAATTTTTCAATCAGGAATTTATTATAAGAGGCAGACTGGCAAAAACAGGCATGGGCTTTGACAATACAGTTTTTGTAAATTTTGATGAAGCTAGACGCCTTGCCAAGGAATACGAAAAAATTCTTAAGCTTGAAGACAAGGACCATGAAAATATGATTTCATGTGTAATGATTAAGCTTAAAAAAAGCGTTGATCCAGTTGAAATACAAAATAAAATTAGAAGCGTATTTAAGGGCGAGGGCGTTTATCCTCTTCTTTCTCAATCAATGATGAACGAGGTCAGCACATCAACTCAAGATATGATTAAATATGTTTATATTTTAATCGCTCTAGTATGGCTCTTGGTCTTCCTTGTACTCACACTTGTTTATTCAATTACAATCAAAGAACGTAAGAGAGAATTTGCCACACTAAGAATTTTAGGAGCAAGCAAAAAACATTTGAGAAATATTATTTTGTGGGAAATATTTACCATAAATATTGCAGGATCTGCATGTGGCAGTGCACTAGGCTTGGTTATTTCAATTTTATTTGGAACTTGGTTTAGTCTAAGCTTTAAAATGCCTTTCCTTGCGCCAAAAGTTTTAACACTTGCAATAATATTTATTTCTGTATTTGCAATCGGCACAGTGATGGGACCACTTTCATCACTTAGCGCAATTAAAAAGATGAATGAAGAAGAACTGGGACTTTTATTAAGGCAAAACGACTAATATTTAATTTTAGATGTAAAATATTTATTGTAAATATCTATGGGGGGGGAGCAAAAACCTCCATAGATATTTTTGTATGAAAATTTGTCAAAAAAAGCTCAAGATATGTCTTTGCAAAAAGAAAAAATATTTACTTTTTCGTCTACATTGCTATTGACTAAGCTTTTTATCTTGTGGTATAATTGTATGGATGTTAATGAAGGGGGTAATCTTATTGGCAAAATTTATTAAAAAGAAATTAACAAAAGAAGAGATCACAAAGATGGTCAGAGAGTACATATTAATTTTATTTGGTACCTTCATCGTAGCAGCAGGGATGTTTTTCTTCTTCAACCCAGCTCATTTATCAGTAGGTGGAGCAAACGGTCTTGCTGTAGTTCTTAATCACTACTTAGAGATTGGTGTAGGTAACTGGATGTATATTATCAACATAGGACTATTTATACTAGCGTTTTTAACAATTGGCTCGCAATTTGGTGTTAAAACCATCATTGCATCGCTACTTACATCAGGCTTCTTCGACTTGCTTGAAAAGCTAATGCCAAACTTCCAACCATTGACAGGAGATACCTTTGTAGAACTATTCTTCGGTGTATTTGTAACAGCACTTGGTATGGCGATAGTCTTTAATCAAGGCGCATCAACTGGTGGTACAGACATCATCGCGAAGATACTTAATAAATTCATCGGCATCGATCTAGGTAAGGGCGTACTTATTTCAGACGTAGTTATAACTCTACTTGCTGGTAACGCCTTCGGCGCAAGGATTGGTATTTACTCATTATTCGGTGTTATCGTTAACGGTTTCCTTATAGACTTCGTTATCGAAGGCATGAATATGAATAAAGAGGTCAAAATTATTGCTGAAGACACTAAACCTATCGAAGAATTCATCATCAAAGAGCTTGACAGAGGCGCAACCATTTACAAAGCTTATGGTATGTACACTAAAGAGCCCAGAGACATTATCATGGTTCTTCTTGATAGAAAAGACTTTTTAAAGCTTAAGAACTTCTTGAGAGATCTTGATCAAAAGACTTTCATTTCAGTTTCGAATGCATCTGAAGTCTTGGGTTATGGTTTTAAAAATTTAAAAGACTGATATATGATAAAAGCCTTTCAAGTGAAGGGCTTTTTGCTTTTTATTTTGAAAAATATTACATACTTTACAATTTCTTAACAAAGTAGTATTACAATGATTATTATAAGGAGAAAAAATGAAATACGCACTAATTGATATAGGCAGTAACTCAATACGCCTAAACGTTTATAACAAGGACAATATACAAAAGGAAGTCTTCTCTAAGAAGTACATGGCAGGCCTTGCAGGCTTAGTCGAAGACGGTAAGCTTAGCGACAAGGGCATCAAAAAGCTGATGAAGGTCTTATCCGCGCAAAAGATGCTGCTTGATTACCTACCGATTGACGAGATATATGTTTTTGCTTCGGCCTCGCTTCGTAACGTGGACAATGGCAAGGATATAGTGAAGAAAGTCAAGAAAGAGCTTGATCTAAACATTGATTTGATATCGGAAGACGATGAGGCTTTCTATGGAGCTGAAGGCATGAAGATGGCATACGATTTTGATGATTACTACACCATAGACATAGGAGGCGGCTCGACAGAGCTTTGCTACCTAAAGAATAAAGAGATTAAAGACATGGCATTTTTAAAGGCAGGATCCCTATCATTATTCCGTGACTACGTTCAAAATACCATACCAAGCGTTAGAGAGTACGATGAGATGATAAACGTCATCGACAAGATGCTGGCTGAAAACGTTTCCACATACAAATGCACAAAGCTAGTCGCTTCAGGAGGAACGGCGAGAGCGCTTGGCAATATCTTCGAAGAGCTCGATAACGACGACGATAAAGAATATACTATTGACGATGTAAAAAACTATATCTATGAGATGATAGATAAGAACAAAAAAGTAATTCGCACGACTGTCATGGTTGTGCCTGAAAGACTTCACAGCATAGTGCCAGGAGCCATCATGCTATATAGACTCTTAAAGTACCTTGGCATAGAAAAGGTCAACGTCTCAAAACTTGGCGTGCGTGAAGGTTATTTAAAGGATAAGATAATTAAGGAGTGAAGCAATGGAAGAGTTCATGCAAAACCGCGAGTTGAGCTGGCTAAAATTTAATCAAAGAGTGCTTGAAGAGGCGAGCGATGAGAGCGTGCCGCCACTTGAGAGATTCAAGTTCATATCGATATTCACATCGAACTTGGATGAATTTTTCATGGTTAGAGTCGGATCACTTTTTGATATGATGAAGTCCAAAAAAGAGTTCATCGACAAAAAGTCGGGTATGACAGCTAAGGAGCAGCTCGATGCCATCTACAAGACAATGCCCTACTACTACGAGATGAGAGATAAGGTCTACAAGGACGTCATCAAAGAGCTGGAGAAGTACAATATGCACAATAAGAACATGAAGTCCTTAAACGAAGAGGAGCTAAGCTATGTAAAAAGCTTCTACCTTAGTAAGATTGAGCCATTAATCTCCGCGCAAATAGTTGACGCAGCACATCCACTTCCGTTCTTAGAGAATAAAAAGCTATATATAGTGACTGAGATGTGGGATGCTGATGGCAATATTGCGCATGGACTTGTAGCCATCTCAGACATATTCGAGCGCTACTTATCGCTGCCGGGTGATGAATTTAACTACATCAGAGTAGAAAAAGTGATTGAGCATTACGTTCCAACCATGTTCCCAGGATATACAATCAAGGAGCAGTCGCTAGTTGCGGTCACAAGAAACTTTGATTTCGAAACAAATACCGATATCGAAGAAGAGATTGCCGACTACAAAGACTTTATGAAAAAGGTCATCAAGAAGAGGACGCGCCAAGAGGTACTTCGCCTTGAAATTTCTAACATAAAATCAAGGAGCATCACTGATTTTCTCAAAGAAGAGCTAGCGATTACAGATGAGATGATACTCGTGACAAAGAGTCCCATCAATATGAAGTACGTCTATGGTCTTGAGGACATCATTCCGAGCTCCGTCATCAAAAAAGTTTCTTACGAAGACTTTACTCCATTTAAAAAATATTCCTTAGAGCGCGGCTCTATCATTAAACGCATCGAAGAAAAGGACCTTTTACTAAGCTACCCATATGACGATATCGATACCTTCCTCGACTTGATTAAGGAAGCGGCTGAGAGCGACAAGACCATCTCCATAAAGATAACTATATACAGGCTTGCTAAGCACTCGAAGCTTGTCGAATACCTAAAGAAAGCCTGTGACAATGGTATCGAAGTCACTGCACTTATGGAGCTTAAGGCGCGTTTTGACGAAGAAAACAACATCAATTATTCAGAAGAATTGTTTAAGGCGGGCTGCAATATAATGTACGGCTTTGAAGAGTACAAGACGCACTCCAAGCTTTGCCTAATCACATATAAGGACGATAGGGAGAATATCAAGCACATTACGCAAATAGGTACCGGTAACTACAATGAAAACACATCGAAGATTTACACTGACTTTTCACTCATGACGGCTAATGAAGAGATAGGACTTGATGCGAATGACTTTTTTAGAAATATGTCGCTAGCTAAGCTCAATGGCAAGTACCTACACCTACTACAATCGCCATCGACACTTAAGGCGAGACTACTTAAGGAGATGGATAAGGAGATAGCTAAGGGTAAGGACGGCTACATTAGATGCAAGATGAACTCACTAACCGATTATGAGTTTTTGGAAAAGTTTGCCGAAGCCTCACAAAATTCTGTCACTGTCGACTTGATTATACGCGGTATATGCTGCATAGTACCTAATGTGAAAGGTTTTACTGAGAACGTTCGCGTCTCGTCCATAGTCGGACGCTTCCTAGAGCATCCAAGGGTCTACCAATTTGGCAGAGGTAGTGATATGAGGATATATATCTCAAGCGCAGACCTTATGACAAGAAACACAGAGAAAAGAGTCGAGATAGCCTGCCCAGTATACGACGAAGAGGCAAGGGCAAGACTTGTAAGCTACTTAGATATACAGCTTAAGGACAATACCAAGAGAAGGATACTTCTTAACTCAGGTGACTACATCAAACCAGGGGTAGAAGGCGAAGCGCTTATCGCTCAAGATTATTTCATGCAAAAAGCAAATGAAAAGAGAGAAAAGTTTTACGAAGAGCTTGAGAGAGATAAAATAGACGAAGCGCCTAAAGAAAACTTCTTTGCTAAGATTAAAAAGATATTTACAAAGTAATATTTATATCGAGAGCCTTTCATAAGAGAGGCTCTTTTACTTTGTAAAATTCATAGTGATTGAAAAATGATTTCAGCTGTGATATAATTAAAAAAGAGGTGATTATATGCATTATTTTGACAACGCATCAACAACATTCCCAAAGCCAGAGAGCGTATATAAAAAATTTGATGAAGCTTTTAGAGATTACGGTGCTAATCCTGGTAGGAGCGGTCACAAGCTAGCTCTTAGAGCCATGGAAGAGATCATGAAGACAAGATTAAGTTTAGCAAAACTATTTAACATAGACAATCCACTTAATCTAAGCTTTCACATGAACACGACATACGCACTAAACACAGCCATCAAAGGCACTCTTAAAAAGGGAGATCATGTAATCACAACATCTATGGAGCATAACTCAGTTCTAAGACCACTCTTCACACTTAAGGAAATGGGGGTCATAGATTTAACAGTTGTTCAGGCAGAAAAAACTGGTGAAGTTGGCAAAGAGAAGATAGTAGAAGCCATCAAAGATAACACTAGGATGCTTGTAATGACACACTCATCAAACCTACTGGGAACAGTTGAGGACATAGATGAAATTTCAAGAGCAGTTAAAGCCATTAATAAAGATATAATTATACTCATAGACGCAGCCCAATCAGCAGGTATCATTGATATAGACCTAAAAAAGCTTGATATAGATATGCTAGCAACGGCTGGACACAAATCCTTATTCGGCCCGCAAGGCACAGGCGTTTTATATACAAGAGAGCCAGAGCTAGTTATGCACACATTTGAGGGCGGAACAGGCTCTAGATCAAATGAGGTGTATCAGCCTATGGACATGCCGGATAAATTAGAGCCGGGTACACCAAACGGCCACGGCATCATAGCCCTAGGAGCAGGCGTTGAATTTATTTTAGATGAAGGTATAGACAATATTAGGAAGCACGAAGAAGCTTTGACAAAGACCTTTATTGATGGGCTTAAGACCATTGACGGAGTTGAAATATACGGACTACTTGATGAGACGAGAAAGACGCCAGTTGTTTCCATGAACATGAATGGAGTCGACTCATCCATACTAAGCTATGTCCTTGACGATGAATACGATATACAAACGCGTCCGGGTCTTCATTGCGCGCCACTTGCGCACGAGACCATTGGCACGATAAAAAAAGGTGCAGTAAGATTTAGTTTTTCTTACTTTAATACAGAAGACGAAATCATCTACGCAATCGAAAGATTAAAAAAGATTAAAAAAGAGGCGGACGATGGAAAATATCAATAAATTCATAATTGACAATGCATTTATCATAATTATGGGCTTGGCTCTGATCTTAATCGCGGCCATAGTCCTAATTGTCATGCAGATGATGAAGCAGAAGAAGCTTAAAGAAAGACTTGACGCCTTTACACAAGGCATGGACGGCATCAGCGTCGAAAAGCTCTTAGCTACCTTCGGTAAAGACATCAAAGACATACACAGAGACATGATACTTAATGAAGATAGGTTCAATAGGCTTGAGACCAACCTTAGCTTTTGCGTACAAAAGCTCGGCTACGTCAAGTACAACGCCTTTCAAGATAGCGCTTCAGAGCTAAGCTTCTCGATATGCCTTTTAGATAAATTCAATAACGGCGTTTTGCTTTCAGTTATACACGGAAGAGAGCAAAGCGTTAGCTATGGCAAGATGATTAAGAATGGAGAGAGCCAAGCGCCTCTTTCAGAAGAAGAGCAAAGCGCAGTAGAAAAAGCAATACGCGGTATATAATATGTATATGTAAATATCTATGTGTAATAGACTTGTTTAGGCAAGTCTATTTTTATGCGTAAATTTTTGGAAATATTTTCTAATTTTATTTTATTTTAACAAAAAAGATATTTTCTTCACAATTGTATATTGTTTACTGAAAGCTTTAAGATTGTAGTATAATATAGACAAGACTATATTTCACGAGGAGGGATGTTCTTGAAACACGGTAAAAAGATTTTTGCTTTATTATTAGCACTAATGATGCTATGCACAAGCTTTTCGCAAATCACTTTTGCTAAAAAGAATGTGAATGGTAGTGAAGCTATAGTTAAAGCAATACATGAAAGAAAAAGACCTATTCATCAAAGAAAGATTCTTAGTAAAAATGCAAATGCGAAAGAGGCTAAGAGCGATGCTAAGTCTATGAATGAAAGCATAAGGCTTGTAGTTGAGCTTGACGAGGCGCCTCTTGTAATGCAAGAGAAGGGTGCCAAGGTCTTTGGCAACACTCGCAAGACAAAGGACGCGCTAAACAAGATTAAAAAGTCTGAGGACAATGTCAAAGCTCTTATGCGTAAGGCTAAGATTGATTTTGAAGAATTGTACTCACTTGATACTTTTGTGAGCGGTTTTTCTATTTATACAAAGAGGAAAAATATCGCTGCTATTGAAAAGATAAAGGGTGTTAAGAAGGTTCATATATCTGAAAAATACACTTTGCCTAAGACTGATAAGGGCGACAAGCCTAAGATGTATGCGTCTATATCTATGATATCGGCGCCAAAGGTTTGGGCTTCAAAGAAGTATAAGGGCGAGGGACAAGTCGTAGCTGTGCTTGACACTGGCTTTGACATTCAAAACCTTGACAGCTTTAGACTTGATGACGAAGCGCTTGGCGAAATTGCTCTTACAAAGGAAAAAGTAAATGAGCTTAAAGAAAAATATGACTTAAAGGGTAAGTACGTGAGCGCGAAGATACCTTATGTCTATAACTATCATGACGAGACAGCTGATTTGGATGCTCTTCAAGATAGATACGGCTCAAGGCACGGTCTTCACGTTGCCGGAACTATTGGCGCGAATGAAGCTGATGACTATAAGAATGGCAATAATTTATCTGATACACCAATAAAGGGCGTTGCACCTAATGCGCAGCTAATCATCATGAAGGTTTTCTCAACATCTTTAACTGATTCAAGCACTTATTCAGACGCTCAATGCAAGGCGATTGAAGACGCTTATAAGCTTGGCGCGGACGTTATGAACCTTTCACTTGGTTCACCTGCTGGCTTTATCGCTGATGATGACATCGTTCAAGTTGCTATGCAAAACGCTATCAAGGCAGGCTGCTTAGTTGCTGTTGCTAACGGTAATGAAGGCACTTCATACTTTGATGCTGATGGCGCTATGAAGGCTCTTGAGGGTAACCCTGATTATGGTATGGCCGGTGCACCTGCTACTGGCTGGGCGACTACATCAGTTGCAGCTATCACAAATATTAAGTATTTAATTTGCTCTTTAGGATCAAATAATGATGAGATAAAGAATATCAAATATACTTGGGGTTCTGAAATTACTCCAGAAAATTATACATTTAATAAATTTGTCTATGCCAATAAGGGCAAGGCAAATGATATCAATAAGATTGAGCCTGAAAAGATCAAAGACGCTTTAGTTTTAGTTGATAGAGGCGAATGCACTTTTAATGAAAAGGCAAGTAACGCTAGAGATGCTGGAGCAAAGGGCGTAATCGTTATCAATAGTGATGATGAGCCTATGACTATGGTTGGCTTTAACGATGTAAATTTCCCTGCCATCATAGTTGGCAATACGGATGGTCAAAAAATTCTTAAGCATATTGATGATAGCGGTCTAAACATTTCATTTAATAAAGAAATGAGTGTTCAAGACAATCCAAAAGCAGGACAGATGGCGGACTTCACAAGCTGGGGACCAACACCTGATCTTACTATGAAGCCTGAGATTACTGCTCCAGGCGCTGATATATACTCAATCGATCAAGATTATAAATATCAAGTAATGAGCGGTACATCGATGGCAACACCTCATGTAGCTGGTGCGGCTGCCATTGTTATGCAATTTATCAAGGATAGAGACTCTGTCTTCTATGAAGAAGCAAAAGACGCTTCTAAGAGAGAGGCGTTAACTAAGACTCTTCTTATGAACACAGCTATTCCTCAAAAGGACGAAGAAACATACTATCCGGTAAGAAGACAAGGCGCTGGTCTTATAGACCTAGATAATTTAATGAAGGCAAAAGTAACAGTTAAGGCGACTTCTAAGAATGATAGGATGCTTGATGCCAAGGCTGAGTTAAAGAGCTTTACAGACAAAGAGTTTACTATAGATTATACTCTTAAAAATTATTCTGATGAAGATATAAAATATACACTTGAACCAGCTATGCTTACAGAAAACTTTGTGAGCGACAAAGACTTTGGTCTTGTATCAACTGAGACTGATAGAGATATGATCTTTAGTATTGATAAAAAATCAGTTGTGGCAAAGGCAGCTAGCACTATAAAGTTTAGCGTTAAGTTTAATTTTGCAAACGATGATATTAATTTAAATAATTACGTAGAAGGCTTCTTAAGATTTATTCCAGAAGATAGTGAAAAGGATGCGACTCTTACAGTACCTTATCTAGGCTTCTATGGCGATTGGTCTAAGCCAAGACTATTTGACGTATTCAGTCACGAATGGAGCGATGATTTAAAACCAAACATTTTAAATATGGATACAAATGACGCTATGGGCGACGTTTTTGATTACACAGAAGAAAGCGATGAAGCTGCAGGCGTTGATAACAAGGTAAATCTATTCGAATACAAGGGCAATATGACTTACATCACAAATCATAATTCATCTGAACAAATCAAGATTAGATTTGGCTTATTAAGAAATGCTGAGTATATCAAGGCAAGAATTGAAGATGGATCTAAGAATATTCTTAAGGATAATCTTATAGACTTAAGCTACTTTGCTAAGTCAAGATTAGCTGAAAACGGCGGAGAAAATTGGATTAGTGTATTCAAAGAAGATTTTGATGAAAATGATTTTGCTAAAGTCGTTTTAAAGGGCAAACTTAATACTGAAAAAGAAAATATTCAAGAAGTTTCAGTACCTATCTACTTTGATGACAACGAGCCAATAATCAAATCGGCTGAAATCATTAGCGAAGGCGATGCTAAATATGTTAAGCTAAGCGTATCAGACGATATAGGCATAGACACTATCGGCGTTGAACAAGTTAAAGAAACTGGCAAAGATGACGATGGAGATCCTATATACAATAATCACAAGTATAATGAAGTGAGCGGCCTTTACTATGGCAACACTGATTTCTATACAGAAGACGAAGCAAGAGCGACTGAGCAAGATGAAAAAGTTATTAAGTCACTTGAAAAACTTAAAGACTCAAATAAATTAAATACAGTTTATCTAAAAGTTGATGACATTGCTGATATAGAAAAATTATGTGTATACGTTAAGGACATCGCAGGCAACTGGGCTGAAGACAAGGCGCTTGACACTAATTACAAGTCAGACGAAACTGTTAAGCTTACTCTTATAGGCGAGAGCGCTGAATTTTGGACAGAGACTACAAGCTTTGAAAAGAGCAAGTGGAAGAAGAATGTTTATAACGTTCAAAAAGGTTCTTATGGTGAAGTTCAAATACAATTACCAGAAAATGACAAGGACTACGGCATCGACTCAGCCATAATCAATGGCGAAGAATACGCCGATAAGTTTGAATACGATCAAGACGCAAGACTTTATTACATGCCATATAGATTTGAAGAGGATACTACATTTACTTCGAGGATATATGAAATAAAGCCAGCTGATGCAAAGGGCCTTCCTCAAGGCAATGGCTATCCATCCATATACCTAACACAACCGGCAAACGCATGGACTGTTAGTGAGAACGGACCTCTTAACGATCAAGGAGATGCGCCTGAGATTGAAGATGGTAAGCTTAATGTTATAGGCGCTGTAGCCTTTACTGATAAGAGCGATTTAGCTAAATTGACACTTAGAATAATTGATGATCTAAATAAAAAAGTTTTAGTTGAAAAAGATATTACAAATGAAGTTAAACTTGAACAAACAGGCGAGATAAGTAATGCGGACGGCGTTGTATATGATGGCCTAGCACTAACATTTAAGACTTCCATCGATATGGTAAGTGGCTTTAGCAATCTTAAATTACAAGTAGAAGCTGAAAATAAGTCTGGCAAAAAGACTATCACAGCTGCAACACTTTCAGTTGATGAGAGCCCTGCAACATTTAACTACACTATTGACAAGAGAAGTATCACTAGTGACACAGCGACTATAAAGTACTCACTATCTGATGATAACAAGACTACAGACGTTATTGTTGATAGAGTGACAAATGATGACAAGAACGAATACATCGAAACAGTTTATAGAAAGACTTATGATAAGTTCGATATAGACAGGATTGATGCAGTTAGATACATTAACAAAGACAAGTTTACTGTAAAACTTAAACCAGGTTATAATAAATTTAAAGTTTCTATAAGTGAAGTGGGTACAGCTAGAGTAAATGAAAAGTATATAATCATTTATAGACTAGACCCAAGTATTACGCTTAAGAAGCTTAAATAAGGAGGCAGGGCATGAAAAAGAAATTAGCTATAATAATTGCGCTAAGCCTAGTCGCAATCTTTTCTATAAATATAGTGGCAGCCTCATACAAGGACCTTGATGGACACTGGGCAAAGGACTATATAGACGATGGCGGAGCGCTAGAACTATTTGACAAGCGTGAAGATGGTAGCTTTGGCGCAAATGACAAGCTTAGCAGAGCTGAAGTGATTCAAGCAATCAATAGATTAACTGGCGTTATCGAAGAAAGTGAAATCACTTTTACTGATATAAAAGAGGACGACGCTTATTACAAAGAATATAAAAAAGCTGTTTACACAGGCTTTATTGAAGACAAAGCCGATAAGGCTGAGCCAAAGGCGCTGATTACTAGAAGCGAGGCAGTGGCAATGCTTGCCCTTGTTTATGGTATAGACGCGAAGGACGGAGAAAGTGCTTTCACTGACCTTGATGATGTAAAAGAAGCTGGCTATATAAACGCTTTGAACGCACTTGGCCTTCTTATCGGTTACCAAGACGGCACATTCAAGCCAAATGACAATATTACAAGAGCTGAATTTACTTCTTTAGTTGCAGTTATTTATAATAGACTTGGTTTGCCACAAAGGTACCCAGCTAATTATAAAGACGCTGACAAGTCTGAGCTAAAGAACCTATTAATGAATGGCATGGGCTATGCAAATGGGGCAAGTGAAGAGCTAAGAAAGGCATATGGCCTTGCTTATGCAAACGCAAAACTTGTTTTAAATAACAAAAAAGCTATCCTTAGTGAAATTGAAAGCGCCTCTGAAAAGCTTTCAGCTGCGATAGATGCTATCAAAGAAGAAAATGCTGAGGCTAAGAGCGAAGAAGTTGGGGTAGAAGCAGCAAGTGACGAAGTAGAAAAGCTTAAAGACCTTATCAATATGGCAGACGCCATGCTTAAGGCATTAGACAGTGATTATTACAAGGATAATTACGAAAGAGCTCTAGAAAATTTAAAGGCAGCTCTTGATGATGCAAAAGAGATTTTAAAATATGATGACGCAAGCAAAGAGGACTTATTAGGAGCAAAGACTGCTCTTGAAGATGGAATAAATGCTCTTTATGCAGATCAAAATGCTATTGAAGAAGCAAAAGAAGCGACTAATTATCTAAAAGACCTTAATAAAGACGCTAAGAATGCCGATGTAGATGCCTTAATTGAAGACGCAGAAAAGCTTATCACAGCAAAGCCAATGCATGACGAATTAGACGCAATGCAATATGATCTTGATGACGCTATCAACATGCTTCTTGATTTGATGGACGAAGACGCAAAATTAGCTGAGATGATGAAGGAAGCGCTTAAGAACTTAGAAGAGATTAGTCATGGTAGAGTGAGCAATCTTGAAGATAAGTCGTATACATTAATGAGACTTATTAAGAGATACAAAGACCACAAGACTGAAGATGAAAAGGAAAAGCTTTATAAGGCTCTAGACGACGCAAGCAAAGTTAAAGAAGATTATGATTATGCTCTTCAAGACCTTAAAGATATGGCAGAAGAAGTAAAATACTACGAAGGCCTTATCGAGGATCTTGGCTTAAATGAAAAGAATGAAGAAAGATTAGCTATAGAAGAAATTTTAGCTCTTGCTAAGAGAGCTGCAAATGGCTATGGCAAGATAAGTACTGATAAGATAAACGAAATTTGGGACGAGCTTGATGGCATCGAAGAAAGACTTGGATCAGAGCTTGATCTAGACACACAAATCTCAAAGGCAGAAGACTTTGTCAAGGCAAATAAAATAAGCTTAAGTAAAGATGACGCAGCTCTTATCGATTCAGCGATAGAACTATTAGCAAGTGAAAAGCTAGTTAAGGAAGATCTTGACGCGAAGAAAAAAGCTCTTGAAGACTTAGTTACAAGATTATACAAAGACGTAAAAGCTATAAAAGATGCTAATGAAAGCATAAAAACAGCAGAAGAGATAGTAAAAAACGATGCAAGTCTTAAGACTCTTATTAATAAAAAGAATGCTCTTCAAAAAGCAGTCGCTGCTAAGAATAAGGACGCCATTAATAAGGCTCAAAAAGAACTTAAAACTGAAATAGCAAAGATTTTACCAATCAAGTTTATTTACAATTCTAGAGATATTGAAGGCGAAATAGTAAGCTTCGATATGAAGGGCGACATGACTATGGACGAGGTAAAAAGACTTGTCTACGCTATATACCCTTGCGGCACAGGACTTAATTCACACGCAATGAAGGTTGATATCACAAGCGAAACAAATCAAGACCTTGTTATTAGAGACGCTTCTAATAAGATAGTTAAGTTTAGAAAGCCAAGCAACAAAGAAAAGATCAGAATCAGATTCTCTTACGACTTCGCGGGAAGGACATATGCAGCAACACTTGAGTATAGACCAGAAGAAAAAGCGAAGAGATTCAAAAACATCCTAGGTATATATAGAGCACTTGAAGGCGAAGCGATAGATGAAGACTTCTTCAAGACATATGAAGGCGCTGAAGCAGCTCTATTCAATACAGTCGCAGCAAAGGACGCAAGCGATGAACTTAAGATTAAAGTCATGAAGGACGGTAAAGAAGTAGAATTAAACGAAGAGACAAATAAACTTCCTAATGGCGACTACGATATTATCTTCTACTACCTAGACGGCAAAGAAGAAGTCGTTTACGAAGCAAGCTCAAAACTTATCGTTGACAAGGCACTTAAGACAAAGGATTTACTTTATATATATAATCCAGATGATGCTTCATACTTCGTTCCAATGAAGGATGCTGACGGAAGACTTGTATTTGCTTTTGATTTAAAGAGTAAAAACTTCAAATTGCCTAGTACAGTTAAGATATTTAATCAAGATAGCGGCGAGGCCTTCTTAAATAAAGATGGCAATAGCGATATCAAGATTAAGTTTATTGACGAAGCTACTAAAGACATCAAAAAGAAAGAAGATATTAAGGGACAAATATATCTAATGCTTCTTGAGGATGTTGAAGGCAGCTTAGGCGATAGAAAGATAACGCTTAAGACGGGAGATATAGCTGAAGTAACAGTAATAAAATAGTTTAGATACTTTATATACTTTATATAAGAGAGACTTTATTAGGTCTCTCTCAGACTGAAGACAAACCCAGGAATTTTTTCCTGGGTTTGCTTATTTCTATTAAAT
>UQDI01000018.1 GCA_900539725.1 uncultured Eubacteriales bacterium
TTTTTTCATTAAAATACCCCCTTATTTCCGTGTCCGGATTTAAGGGGGCAGTACATTATCGTCTTTTTTTTGCATTTAGAGCAATATTTTGCAAAAAATTTGCAAAAAAGTAAATATTTTTGAAAAAAGCTTGATTTTTTTATTATTTTGGGTATAATAGATATAGAGTTAGCACTCACCAGTGAAGAGTGCTAACAAAAATTATGGAAGGTGATCAATTGGATGAGAGAAAATTAAAGATTTTAAAAGCTATAATCAGCTCATACAATGAAACTGGTGAACCGGTTGGCTCGAGACTTGTCGCCAAGAACGAGTCCATAGGTCTTAGCTCGGCAACTATTAGAAACGAGATGCAAGACCTTGAAGAAGCGGGCTACTTAATAAAAACTCATCTTTCTAGCGGAAGAGTGCCATCACAAAAAGCATATCGCTTGTATGTTGACATGGTAGTTCAAAAAGACTTCGAAAAACTTTCGTCTACAGAAAAGAAAATTTTCTTAGATGATATAAATGACAAGTCGAAGAACTTAGATAGTATGATAGGAAAGATGTCAAAGCTATTGTCAAGCCTAACTGATTTTACATCGATTGCTTATATTAGGCACAAAGGCGAGACAAAGCTAAAGAGCTTAGAGCTTTTAAAAGTCGACGAAAACAAAATACTTGCTATCTTTGTCTATGAGAACTTTGCCATTGACAAGACATTAATTACGCTTAATGAAGAGATAAGTGAAGAGGAAGTGGCTTATTTTAAGGAGATTTTAAATAAGAATCTTGCTGGCAAGTCCATAAACTCACTTGATTTCAATTCATTGAAGCATGAAAAAGACAGTCTAGTTAATTATAAGACCATCTTAGAGAGCGTTGTGGAAAAGTTTTCACAAAAAGACGAGACATATAGCGCAGACAAGATATTCCTTGAAGGAATAAATAAGATCTTAAATTATCCAGAGTATTCTGACTTTGACAAGGCTAGAGAGCTTATAGAACTCTTAGAAGACAAAAGAGGCCTACTTAATATTTTAGAGAATGAAAATTTGGATAAGGATCTTGTCATTAAGATAGGTAATGAGAATGAAATCGACATCTTCGACAACATTGCTCTAGTACTTAAGAATGTAAACATCTTGGATAATGAAGTTACTTTTGGTTTAATCGCTCCAATGAGAATTGATTACAAAAAAGTTCTTTCTATATTTGATGATTTTTATAATGATGATTTATTTTAGGAGGGATTAAATGGAAAAAGACAAAAAACTGAATGAAGAAATGGAAGAAGAAAAGCTTATAAATGAAGAAGCAGTAGATGAATCGGAAGAAGTTCAAGAAAAAGCTGATTCTGATGAGCAAGATAGCTTAGCATCTGAAATAAATAATCTTCAAACAAAACTTGTAAGACTACAAGCGGACTTTCAAAATTACAAGAAGAGAGTAGAGAAAGAAAAGGACGACTTGGTATCGATAGGTGTTGTAAGCATAGCAAATGAAATACTTCCTGTTATAGATAACTTCGAGAGAGCCTTAGAACACGAGGGCGAGAGCGGATCGTTTAAAGAAGGCATGGAGCTTATCTACGAAGGATTGAAAAATGCTCTTAAAGCAAAGGGCATAGTTGAATTGAAGGCACTGGGTGAGGATTTTAACCCAGACTATCATCAAGCGGTATCTATGGGCCACAACGATGAATACAAAGAAAATCAAGTCATAGAAGTTTTATTAAAAGGTTATGAATACAATGGCAAGGTTATTCGCCATGCCATGGTTATAGTAAATAAATAAGAAAATATATTAAGGAGGAATAAATTATGGGAAAAATAATTGGTATTGACTTAGGTACAACAAACTCATGTGTATCAGTAATGGAAGGTGGAGAAGCGATAATCATTCCTAACGTTGAAGGTAACAGAACTACTCCATCAGTAGTAGCATTTACGAAAGACGGAGAAAGATTAGTAGGGGAAACAGCTAAGAGACAAGCGATCACAAATCCAGACAGAACTATATCATCAATCAAAAGAGAGATGGGCAGTAACTACAAGATTGACATAGACGGAAAAGATTATACACCACAAGATATATCAGCAATGATATTACAAAAACTAAAAGCAGACGCAGAAAGCTACTTAGGCGAAACAGTTTCAGAAGCAGTTATCACTGTTCCTGCATACTTCACAGACGCTCAAAGACAAGCTACTAAGGACGCTGGTAAGATAGCAGGCCTTGAAGTAAAGAGAATTATTAACGAGCCAACAGCAGCAGCACTTGCTTATGGTATGGACAAAGAGCACGGCCAACACAAGATCATGGTATATGACCTAGGCGGAGGTACATTCGACGTTTCAATCCTAGAAGTAGGCGACGGCGTTTTTGAAGTACTAGCAACTAGAGGTAATAACAAGCTTGGCGGAGACGACTTTGACCAAAGAATCATAAATTATATAGCAGATAACTTCAAAAAGGAAAATGGCGTAGACTTAACTCAAGATAAGATGAGTCTACAAAGATTAAAAGAAGCAGCAGAAAAGGCTAAGAAAGAGCTTTCTACTACAATGACAACAAATATCAACTTACCATTCATCTCTGCTACAGCAGCTGGTCCACTTCACTTGAATATGGACTTAACAAGAGCAAAGTTCAATGAACTTACTCATGACTTAGTTGAAAAAACTACTGAACCAGTAAGAAGCGCTATCAAAGACGCTGGTATTAGTGCTAGTGAAATCGATAAGGTGCTTTTAGTTGGTGGTTCAACAAGAATCCCAGCTGTTCAAGAAGCTGTTAAACAAATCATCGGTAAAGATCCTCAAAAGGACATCAACCCAGATGAATGCGTTGCCATCGGTGCATCAATTCAAGGCGGTGTATTAACAGGTGAAGTTAAAGACTTATTATTACTAGACGTTACACCACTATCACTTGGTCTAGAAACACTTGGCGGAGTAACTACAAGACTTATCGAAAGAAACACAACTATTCCAACAAAGAAATCACAAATATTCACAACAGCAGCTGACTCACAAACATCAGTTGATATACACGTACTTCAAGGCGAAAGAGAGATGGCGGCCGACAATACTACACTTGGTCGCTTCCAACTAGAAGGTATAGCACCAGCACCAAGAGGAATCCCTCAAATCGAAGTAACATTTGATATCGATGCGAATGGTATTGTTAATGTATCAGCAAAGGATTTAGGTACAGGCAAGGAACAAAAGATTACTATCACAGCTTCATCTAACTTATCAAAAGATGATATAGATAAAAAAGTTAAAGAAGCAGAAGAATTTGCTCAACAAGATAAGAAGAAAAAAGAAAATATCGAAATAAAGAACAACGCTGATCAAATGGTTTACCAAACTGAAAAGCTTATGAAGGACCTTGAAGGCAAAATTTCTGAAGATGAAAAGAAAGACATCGAAGCAAAACTTGCTGATCTTAAGAAAGCAAGCGAAGGCTCAGACTATGACGATATGAAGAAGAAGACAGAAGATTTAACACAAGCCTTCTATAAAGTTTCTGAAAAGTTATATAAACAAAGTGCAGAAGCAGGTGCAGCTGGAGCTGAAGCAGGCGCACAAGGCTCTGAAGAACACAATGGCGATGATGACGTAGTTGATGGTGACTACGAAGTAGTTGACGAAGACGATAAATAAGATTTATTAGATTTGATTAAGAAGAATGGAGAGTGCCTTCATTCTTCTTTTTTACATATAGAAAAGAGATTTATTATACTTTTATTTTTTACACATATTTGGTATAATATAATGTATATGATAATTATTTTACATTTTAGAAAGGGTGTAAGTTTTGAAAGATTTATACGAAGTTTTAGAGATAGAATCAACTGCGACTGAAGCGGAGATCAAAACTCAATATAGGAAGCTTGCAAAGAAGTATCATCCAGACCTTAATCCAGGTGATGACGAGGCCGAAGCAAGATTTAAGGAGATATCTGCCGCATATGAAATCTTAGGCAATGCTGAGAAGAGAAAGCAATACGACACATATGGCGAGTCTATGTTTCAAAATGGAGGCACTGGATCTGGCGGTTTCGGTGGTTTCACTGACGATATATTTGGTGACATCTTTGATATATTTGGAGGTGGCTTTGGTGGCTTCTCGTCATCTGCGTCGCAAAGCAAAAGGCCAATGTACGGAGAGGATGTAAGATATAACCTTACTATAGACCTAGAAGATGTTTTAAATGGCACTCAAAGAGAGATTGAGATAGAGAGAGTCGAAGAGTGCTCACATTGCCACGGAAGCGGAGCTAAGGATGAGAACAGCAAAAAGACTTGCCAAACTTGTTCAGGCAGAGGAACAGTTAGAAATGAGAGAAGAACAGCCTTTGGCGTCTTCGTTCAAACTGAGGTTTGTCCTGACTGTCATGGTACAGGAGAGATAATTACAGAAGAGTGTCCACACTGCCATGGACGTGGTAATGAAAAGAAGAAGAAAAAGATTCTTGTTAAGGTACCAAAGGGCGTTCGTGAAGACAGCGTAATTAGCATAAGAGGCGAAGGAAGTGTTGGCAAGAATGGCGGACCAAACGGTGATCTAAACGTTTACATCGACATAAGAGAAAATAAAAAATTCAAACGTAGCGGCGATGATTTATACACAAGCGTTAGCATAAATTATTTACAAGCGGTTTTAGGTGACCAAATTGAAGTTGATACTCTTGATGGCAAGGTTAAATTAACTATACCTGAGGGAACTCAAAGCCATACGAAATTTAAAATTGCAGGCAAGGGACTATATCCACTACACAAGAATTATAGATGCGATTTATACGTTGTAGTCAAAGTTGATGTGCCAAAGAATTTGAATGACGAGCAAAAAGAATCATTAATAAAGCACTTTAAAGACATGAATTTTGATTACGAACCAAAGAAGAAAAATATTTTTGAAAAAATAAAAGAAAAATTTTAGGAGTTAATATGAATTTTAGAGAAATTAAATTAAAATTTAAAAAAGAATATGAAGAAAAGGTCGAAATATTTTTATCAGACCTAGGCATTGACAATATGGCAATCGAAGATCCAGAAGATTTAAAGATTTTCCAAGAAAGGCAAAATGCTTGGGACCTTTACGATGATGACCTTATAAAATTAGAAAAAGGTTTTATTAGATTTACTATATACCTAGATGATATTCATGACAATGATGAGAGAGAAGCCAAGATTAAGGCTTACATCGAAGAGCTTGGTGGAGAATTTTCTAAGGAAATAATTGATGATAGTGACTGGAAGAACAATTGGAAGAAATTCTTTAAGATTTTAAAACCAAACAAAACCATAGTCATAGTGCCAACTTGGGAAGAGTATGAAAAGAAAGATGGGGAAGAAATCATCAAATTAGAGCCAGGTATGGCCTTTGGAACTGGCTCACACGAGACAACATCTTTATGCATAAAGAAGCTTGAAGAGTACATGAAGCCTGGTATGAAGGTTCTTGACATAGGTACAGGCAGCGGAATACTATCAATTGCTGCGTCAAAATTAGGCGCGAGCAAAGTCCTAGGCGTTGACATAGACCCGATGAGCGTATATATTGCTAATGAAAATAAAAAGTTAAATGAAGTTACTAACGCAGAATTCATAGTCGGCGACCTGCTTTCAAAGGTTAATGATAAATACGATATAGTCGTTTCAAATATACTTGCAGAAGTAATAGTCACTATGACAGGCGATTTACACAATTTTATGAATAAAGACGGAATTTTCATTTCATCAGGCATATTAAAAGTTAAGTCCGCCATGGTTATCGACTCACTTGAAGCAAATGGCTTTGATATATTAAACGTCGAAGACCTAAACGAATGGACTTCAATTGTAGCTAAACATGCATAGATTTTTCGCAGAAAAAAAGGACGAGGGTCTTTTATACTTAGCAAAAGAAGATATAAAGCACTTCAAGGACGTTTTAAGGATAAAGGATGACGAAGAAGTCGAAGTCTACATCGATGGCAATGGCTATATAGCAGTTCTTAACTCATATACAAAGGATGAATTGTCTCTTAAAATACTTTCTGAGATAAATGAAAAATATGAGTCAGATTTAAAAATCACCTTATTTCAATCATTAGTAAAGTCTGATAAGATGGACTTTATAATACAAAAAGCTATAGAAATGGGTGCTTATGGCATAGTTCCTATCGAGACGAAGAGGTCTATTGTCAAGAAAAAAGATATAAAAGATAAAAAACTGGAAAGATATAGAAATATCGCGAAGGCCGCAGCAATGCAGTCAAAGCGCGAGTTTATCCCAAATGTTTCTGATGCAATGAAGCTAGATGAAGCAAAAGAAATTTTAGATAGCTTTGACTTAGTTTTAATCGCTTATGAAGATGAGCTTGATAATAGCATAAAAAATTATGATATCAAAGACAAAAAGAATATCGCCATCGTCGTAGGACCTGAGGGCGGCTTCGATATAGGTGAAATAGATGAGCTTAAGAACTTCGGCTACAAATCCATTAGCCTAGGAAAGAGAATACTTAGAGCAGAGACAGCGCCAATAGCGCTACTAACTATGCTTTACTATGAATATAACGGAAGTGGTCTTTTATGATGAAGGTTTATGTGCAAAACTTGGGCTGCAAAGTAAATTTATATGAGGCTCAAGCGATAAAAAATGCCTTTGAGCAAAAGGGCTACGAGGTCAAGGAAGATTTTGACGATATTGATGTCTATGTAATCAATACTTGTACTGTTACAAACAAGTCGGACTCGAAGTCAAGGCAGATGATATCAAAGGTCAAGAAGAAAAATCCTGATGCAGTCGTAATAATTTGTGGCTGCTACAGCCAGATTAATGCTAAAGAGATAGAAGAGATGGATATAGCGGACATCATAGTCGGCACACAAGGCAGAAACAAGATAGTTCAGTACTTAGAAGAGTATTTAGAGCTTGGTGAGAAGAAAAATTATGTTGAGGATAATATCGACAAAAACTATGAGGAACTGCTTTTTGATAAAAATTTCGATAGCACTAGAGCCTTTATTAAGATAGAGGACGGCTGTAATAATTTTTGCTCGTATTGCATAATACCATACGCAAGAGGCAGAGTGCGCTCGAGAAAGGCAGATAGCATTATTAAAGAGATAGAAACGCTTGCTAAAGACGGATACAAAGAATTTGTCATCACAGGTATACAGATTACCGACTATGAAGATGATGGCATTGATCTAATAAAGTTATTAGAGATGATAGATGAAGTGCCTGGCGCAGAAAGAATAAGACTTGGTTCAATTCAGCCAAAGTTATTAAAGGATGAAACGGTAGAGAGACTTGCTCATCTAAAGCACTTGCAGCATCAATTTCATCTATCCTTACAAAGCGGATCAAACAAAGTGCTTAAGCTAATGAATAGGAAGTACACGAGAGAGGACTATATAGAAAATACAGAGAAGATATATAAGGCAATGCTAGACGCTGCCATCACTACAGACATCATAGTTGGTTTCCCTGGGGAAGATGACGATGACTTTAAGGAGTCCATTGACATAGTGAAAAAGGTAAATTTCCTAAAGGTTCATGTCTTTAGATACTCAAGACGTAAGGGGACTAAGGCCTACGACATGCCTGGACAAGTCGCTGAGAGTGTTAAGAAAGACATAGCAGAAATTTTAGAAGAGTATCAAGAGGCGTCGAGGCATATATTTATAAATAAATTTATTGGCGATGAATTTGAAGTTTTGTTCGAAGAGAAAAAAGATGAGTACTTTGAAGGCTACACATCAAATTACATCAGAGCTTATCTTAAGACAGATGAAGATCTTCATAACCATATAATAAAAGTAAAAGCAGTAGAAAGATTTAAAGACGGAGTATTAGTAGAAAGGATTTGATTTTATGGATTGTTTATTTTGTAAGATCATAGAAGGATCTATTCCTTCTGAGAAAGTTTATGAAGACGATATGATGCTTTGCTTCAAGGACATCAACCCAACATGCCCAGTGCACGTGCTTATGGTGCCTAAAAAGCATATTGCGTCTCTTGATGAACTTACAGGCGATGATAATGAAGTCATAGCTCACATGATGCTTAAAGTTAAGGACATAGCTAAGACTATGGGCCTTGACAATGGTTACAGACTAGTCATCAATACAGGTGAAGACGGTCAACAAAGTGTCAAGCACTTACACATGCATTTAATAGGCGGCAGAAAACTTAATTGGCCAGCAGGTTAAAATCAAGAAAAATAGCAAAAAATAGCAAAAAAAACTTGAAAAAGCTTTAGATATGTTGTATAATATTTGTAACTTAGTCATAAATGATAGTAATTGTTTTATGAGGGGAGGGATACTATGACAGAAATTAGAGTTAGAGAAGACGAATCACTTGATAACGCACTTAAGAGATTCAAAAGACAATGCGCAAGATCAGGCGTCTTAGGAGAAGTTAGAAAAAGAGAACACTATGAAAAACCAAGTGTAAGACGTAAATTAAAATCTGAAGCAGCTAGAAGGAAAAAACATCAAAAGTTTTAACTTAAATTTATTTGAAAGAAATGAAGGTGTATGATGTCCCTTAAAAACGAATTAAAAAGTAGATATATAGAATCTATGAAAAATAAAGATACGATCATTAAAAACACTATCATGATGGTTAACTCAGCTATAAAACAAAGCGAAGTTGATCAAAGAAAAGAACTAAGTGACCAAGACATTATAGCAATAATACAAAAGCAAATAAAGGAAAAGAAAGGCGCTCTACCAGAATTTGAAAAAGGTAATAGAGCGGACCTAGTTGAACAGACTAAAAAAGAAATAGAAATTCTTATGGAGTACGTACCAAAGGAACTTTCTGAAGAAGAGATTAAAACTATAATCAATGAAACTTGCGAAGAGCTTGGAGACAAAGGAGCTAACTTTGGCTTAGTCATGAAGACTGTTATGTCTAAAGTTAAAGGCAGGGCAGATGGATCATTAGTTACAAATCTTGTTAAAGAATATCTAGCCGGTGCAAAATAGCATCGGTTTTTTCTTGTGATGGGCCTTAGCCCACGATATTTTATACAAAGGGAGGATATTATGAAATTTGTAAAAACTTTAAGCAAAAGAAACTTATTAAAAACAGCTAAGCACGGCGGATGCGGCGAATGCCAAACTTCATGCCAATCAGCTTGTAAGACATCTTGCACAGTTGGTAACCAAAAGTGCGAAAATAAGAAAAATCATAAATAGGCTTTGATGTACGATATTAATTTAATACATAAGTTCTATCTTAATGATAAGTATGTAATCTTAGACATATACAGTGGTGCTGTACACGTAGTAGATGAGATTGTATACGACTTAGTAGATTATATGTCCAAAGGCTTAGATGAAGCTTTAAAAGGACTATCTAATAAGTATGAAGCTTGTGATATTAAAACTGCTTTTAAGGAAGTAGAAGAATTACACAAAGAAGGTTTGTTATTTACTGAGCCTATAAAGGAGACTGAACTAGACTTAAGTAAATACAACATTGTAAAGGCTCTTTGCTTACACGTTTCACACGACTGTAACCTTAGATGTAAGTACTGTTTTGCGTCACAAGGCGACTTTAAGGGCAAAAGAGAGCTTATGAGCGTCGAAGTAGGTAAAAAAGCTTTGGACTTTTTAGTTCAAAACTCTGGCAATAGAAGGAACTTAGAGGTAGACTTCTTCGGTGGAGAACCACTAATGAACTTTGATGTTGTCAAAGAGCTTGTTACTTACGGAAGAAGCTTAGAAAAAGAATACGATAAGAATTTTAGATTCACTTTAACTACAAACTGCGTCTTATTAGATGATGAAATTATTGATTATTTAAATGAAAATATGTCAAATGTAGTTCTAAGTATAGACGGAAGAAAATCCGTTAACGATGAAATGCGTCCAACTACTAATGGAAAGGGTTCTTATGACTTAATCGTTCCAAAGATTAAACGCTTCGTTGAAAAAAGAGGGGATAAGGACTACTACATCAGAGGTACATTTACATCAGAAAACTTAGACTTTTCAGAAGACGTATTAGATTTCTACAATAATGGTTTTAAGAAGACATCTATGGAACCGGTTGTAACAGACCAAAATGAGCCATATGCAATAAGACCAGAACATGTAGAAAGAATAAAAGAAGAGTACGAAAAATTATCCAGAGAATACATCAAGATTAAGAAAAAAGATGATGATTTTCTATTCTTCCACTTTATGATAGACCTAGATCAAGGACCATGTTTGATTAAGAGATCCATAGGCTGCGGAGCGGGTTGCGAATACCTTGCTGTAACACCTAAGGGAGATCTTTATCCTTGTCATCAGTTTGTAGGTGAAGAGCAATTCAAGATCGGTACCGTTTTTGACGGCGTTACAAAAACTGATTTAAGAGAAGAATTTAAAAAGTCAAATGTATTTAATAAAAAAGACTGCCAAGAATGCTGGGCGAAGTTCTACTGCTCAGGCGGCTGTCATGCTAATTCATACTACAATACTGGCAATATCAACGGAAACTTCGAGATAGGCTGTGAATTAGAAAGAAAAAGAATAGAATGTGCAATCTCAGTTATTGCAAATTTAGATTAGGAGGCCAAAATGAAAAAGTTAAGCACACTTAAGATTGTGATAACAGTCATTTTAATTGCCTGCTTTGCATTAGTAGCTGTATTCGGTTTTAACTTTGCTGGATACGAAATAAAGAGCGCTAAAGACTCTATTAACTTAGGTCTGGACTTAGCTGGCGGGGTATATGTACTTCTTGAAGCTGATACAGACAAAACAGGTGAAGAGCTTAGCAAAGCTATGGAACAATCAAAGGCAATTATACAACAAAGAGTTGACGGTTTAGGAATTTCTGAACCTAACATATCTATAGAAGGTTCAAACAGAATCTCAATTGAACTAGCAGGTGCTAAGAATGCACAAGACGCAATCGAAACTATAGGTAAAACTGCACAATTACAATTTATCGATCCAGATAACAATGTAATTTTAACAGGTAAAAACATTAAAGAATCAAAAGTTGTTTACACACAAGATAATCTTGGTAAATCAACACCAGTAGTTTCAATGGAGTTTGACGAAGAAGGAACTCAAAAGTTCGCTGAAGCAACTACTAAGCTATACAATGAAACAACACCTGAAAAGAAAATCCTTAAGATAGTTCTAGACGGTGAAGTTATTTCTGCACCTATAGTACAAAATTCACCTATTACAGATGGTAAGCCAATCATCGAAGGCGGATCAAAGGGATTTACAGTTGAAGAAGCATCAAAACTAGCTACACTAATCAGAGCAGGTGCACTACCTATCGAACTTAAAGAAGTTAGATCAGAAATCATCGGTGCTTCACTTGGTATAGACGCATTCGACAACTCAATGAAAGCAATAGTAATTTCTATATTATTAATAAGTATACTACTAATCATAGTTTATAAGATCCCTGGTATAGTAGCAGCAATCTCACTAGTTGCATATACATTACTAGTTATGCTAGCATTTATCATATTCCATATCAAACTATCACTACCAGGTATATGCGGTTTACTACTATCAATAGGTATGGCAGTAGATGCTAACTGTATCATCTACGAAAGAATTAGAGAAGAATTACTTAATGGTAAGACAGTAAGATCATCAGTTGATGCAGGCTTCAAGAAAGCAATCTCAACTATCATGGACTCAAATATCACAACTATTATCGCAGGCGTTGTACTTTATGTTTATGGTATCGGTTCAATCAGAGGTTTTGGTATTACACTTATCATAGGTATAGTCGTTTCATTATTGACAGCAGTTGTATTGACAAAATTCTTATTAAAGAACTTTGCTCAAATCACAGCTAATGACAATAAAAAGGCATATGGAGCATAGGAGGTAAATATGATTAATTTTAACAAATTGAAAAAGTTTTTTGCTCCAATACCATTCATAGTTATCATCGCAGGTATCATAGGATTCTGCATCAATGGTTTTAACTACGGTATCGACTTCTCAGGTGGTACTATCATGAGAATCAATGCTGGACAATTTATTGAAGAAGCAAAAGTTTATGATATAGTTAACAAAGTTGACAGTGGAGCAAGCGTTGTTTATGCAGGCGCAAATAAAGAAACTATAGTTATTAAGTCTACACTTGCTTTAACAAACGAGCAAAAGAACCAAATCAGCCGTGCATTTGAAGAAGAATACAAGGTTGATAGAAACAATATCGAAGATACTACTACTGGTCCATCAATCAGTAGAGAAATAAGACAAAAAGCTGTTATATCCATCATCATCGCATCAATCTTAATGCTTATCTATATAACATTTAGATTTGAATGGAAATATGGTGTTGCAGCAGTATTTGCACTAATCGTTGACGTTTTAGTT
Organism: uncultured Eubacteriales bacterium; assembly: GCA_900539725.1. Lineage (GTDB taxonomy): Bacteria > Bacillota > Clostridia > Tissierellales > Peptoniphilaceae > Fenollaria. The sequence goes on from UQDI01000018.1 coordinate 12,343, forward strand.
ATTGTCGGCGCTTATGGTATCTTTAACCTACAAATCGACTCATCACTAATCGCAGCAGCACTAACTATCGTAGGTTATTCTATCAACGCAACTATAGTTATCTTTGATAGATTCAGAGAGAATAAGAGAATGCATCCAAGGATGGACAATGCTGAACTAATCGAGATATCACTTAACACAACATTCAGAAGAACAGTATTAACAACAGTTACAACACTTATCGCAGTTGTTGTTCTATACATCCTAGGTGGTCACGTAATCGAAGCACTTTGTATTCCACTACTTGTTGGTATCGTTGAAGGTATGATTTCATCTACTTTCATCGCACCATACACATGGGGACTACTTGAAAAGAACTTTGGTCATGGCGCAAAGAGCAAAAGAGCTTAATTAAACTTATACAAGGGGAGACGAGTAGTCTCCCTATTTTTATAAAATTATTAATTAAGTATTATAATTATTGTGAATTGGGTATTAATGTATTAAGTTAATGAATAGTAAATAGTTTTGATATAAGAACTATTAATATCAAAGGGAGGTTATTATGACAGATATTTTAAAGGGTAAACCCGTAGCAGATATGATTAAGGCTGATATGAGTAAAAAGATTGAGGACTTTCGCGCAAAAGGCATTGCACCTAAAATTGCTATAGTAAGACTAGGCGAAGATCCAAGCGACATATCATATGAAAAGGCGATACTAAAGGTAAGTGCAAACTTAAATATCGACTCAGAAGTATTTAATATTGCGAGAGAATCGACAACTGAGGAGCTTCTTGCCCTTATGGACAAGCTAAACAAGGACGAGAAGATACACGGCATACTTGTATTTAGACCACTTCCTAAGCAAATAGATGCAGAAAAAGTTGCTGCCTTCATCAATCCAGATAAAGACATTGACTGCATGAACCCAATTAATCTAGAAGCAATATTTGAAGGCAAGAAAGATAGTTTTGAACCAGCAACTCCAAGAGCAGCTGTAGAGATACTTGGCAGAACTGGCTATGATTACACAGGCAAGAACGCTGTTATAATCAATCGTTCCATGGTAGTTGGTAAGCCACTTGCAATGATGCTACTTAATGAAAATGCCACAGTTACTATCTGTCACTCAAAGACAAAGGATCTAAAGGCTGCATGCAAGAACGCAGATGTAGTATTCACAGCGCTTGGCAGAGCGAAGATGCTTGATAAGTCTTACTTCAATGAAGACTCTATCATTATAGACGTCGGAGTAAGTATGGACAAGGAAGGAAAGATTAGTGGCGACGCTGATTATGACACTCTTCTTGATTATGTAGCAAAGATCACACCAGTACCAGGTGGAGTAGGCAGCATAACAACTACAATACTTCTAAATCAAGTACTAAAGGCAGTAGAAAAACAAAATAAATAGTAAATAAATACTAGAATAAAAAATAAGTGCTAAGCAAAATTAAAGGCTTAGCACTTTTTCATATGCATATTAAATTATTTGAACGAGAAAAGATATATCTCTTCGCTAGTCACATCTGGATTTATTGCCATAGTGACCGCATATACCTTGTTTAATCCATCTTCTTCTTTTGTTAGCACTTCTTTAAGAACCACTGGATTTGCATCATAAATCGTTATTCTATCTTCATCATCAGTAGAAAATTCTTGCTTTCCTACTTTCCATTCGTCTCTGTTCTTCCAGTATATAGCGCCGTGATACTTATCATTTTCATCCAGTCTTACAGTTTTTACATATACACTTGACGCTAAAAGACAGTTTCTAAGATTGATACCAGCATCATGTTCAAGCGGCTCAGTAATATCTACGTAACCCTTCTTTACAAACTTTTCAATGCTTGGCTCTTCAAGTGAGGCAAAGTCTTTTATCTCTTTTGAAACTTTAGCGTAATCTATTTTATTTGATTTAGATATAAAATATATAGCTAGAGCTGCTACAATCAGTACTATAGCAAGTATTAGCCAATACCTTTTTAATGATTTTTGATTTTTCATAAGCTCATCTCCATAATAAAATTAATTCTTTCTTATTAATATATTACCCATAATCTTAATTAATTATCATTGTAAATTCTTTTATAAAAAGGCGAAAGTATAAATTACATAAAAAAACAAGGCCTAATTTAAGCCTTGTTTCTTCTATTTATAGCTATGGTAATATTTTTACTTCGCCTTCATTATTTGAATTATTATCAGGATTTGTATCGTTTTCTTTAGGTTCTTTTTCGCCATTGTCACCATTGTTATGATCAATGACATCTGTAATTATCTCGTTCCAATCTGTTCCGCTGTCAGGGTTGTTTGGATCGATGCCATGCTCTTGATTATATTTATCCAAATCCTCTTGAGTATCTGACGCGATAGGAGGGTAGTAGCTGTAGTCCTTAGGTATGATACCATTGTGTTTAGCAGGATTGTATGCTGGGTTCAGTGCAGTGAAGACCTTAGTGATCTTTAGCTCTTCCGGTGTAAACTCAGTTGCAATTTTATTATTTGATGAGTTTACTTGCATCGAAATGTGAACGTCGCATGTATCTTTTGGCTCGGTTCCTTTGGCAAATATCTCTTGTTTAACTACGCCTCTTGGGTCAGAGGAGCAAAGTGTACTTGGCTTTTTACCTGATTTAGTACATACATAAGCCTTTACAATGCCTTCAGGCTCAGCGAATTGAGGTTTGCTTTCTTTATCTTGATGTATCTTTGTCATTATGTGGCCCCAAAGTTTTGCTGCTAGCCATGAGCTTTGAGGTATAGTAATCTTTGGAGAGTCATTACCCATCCATGTGCCAGTTGCGTAGTAATTAGAGAAACCTACAAACCAGAAGTCTGCCTTGTAGTCAGTTGTACCAGTTTTACCAGCTGTAGCTTGTCCTTTTACTACTGCGTTTCCGCCAGTATGTTCGTAAGCAGTTGATCTAAGTACATCCTTCATGATATAAGCAATTTGTGGGCTTACGACTCTTCTTTGTTTAGGCTCTTTATCAAGGACTATATTGCCGTCCTTATCTAAAACCTTAGTGTATATAGTCGGTTCGATGTAAACGCCGTCATTAGCGATTGCAGCATAAGCAGCAGTCATCTCAAGTGGGCTAACACCCTTTGTCATACCACCAAGGGCTAGAGCAGCAAGGTTTTCATCGTTGTGAGTTTTGTTTTCACGAGCCTCTACAAAATTATCTTTACTTGGATTTTCTTCGTCAATTAGGCCTAGTAGCTTTAGATATTTTATAGAAGTAGGTATACCAATCTTTTTCAAAGTTCTAGCAGAACTTACGTTTATGGAGTAGATTAGTGATTCTCTAAGAGTTGTGATACCTTTAAAACCAGTATAAACGTTGTTTGGCCATACCTTTCCATCTGCTGTAATCATCGGTATATCAAGTATAGGTGATGCAGCTGTAAAGCCATTGTCAAGAGCAGGTAAGTATACTGCTATAGGCTTTATAGACGAGCCTGGTTGTCTAGTCGTGTCAGTAGCTCTATTCAAAATTCTATTGCCTTTTACGTCACGACCGCCTATCATGGCAACTATGTGACCAGTTTTGTAGTCAATAACTACAGTTGCTGACTGTGGTTGAACTAGACCAGTCTTATTATTATAGAAATAGTCTGGACTTATGAATAAGTTGCCAGCTTCATTAACTTTATAGAACTCAGCGTTATTTTTAAAGAATTCTGCTTTAATAATTAAGCTGTGTTTAGCTTGTCTTAAGTAGTAAGCATCAGGCACTGCAAGACCGCCAACTCTGTGAGTTAGAAGGTTCTTCGCATCGTCAATAGTGTAGTAGTCTTGTATATCAGTTGATTTATTATATGCAAAGACCCTTGGGCTAGTGATAGTTAAATCACCGTTATCAGCTATGCTAAACTCGCCCTTTGGTATAAATAAGTAGCCATCATCAGTAAGTAGATTTGCCTTCTTTAAATAAACCATATTGCCGTTCTTATCAACAATATTACCTGCATTATCAAGGGTTCTGTCAACAAGCAGTGGAGCCTTGTATCTTGATACGTCGCCAAGAAGTATGCCGTTGAAGTTTCTGTTGACCTCGTCAAGATCCTTTTGCATCTTGGTGTCAATAGTTGAGTAAATTCTTAAACCGCCTGTGAATAGTCTTTCTTGAGCCTTTTGCTTAGTAATTTGATACTTTTCCATCAAGTCTTCAACGACTTGATTCTTAACGTAGTCGCTAGCGTAGCTTGTGATTTCAGTTTGCTTTTTTTCACTAGGTTTTAAGCTTGCTACTATATCAAAATTAATTGCTTCGCCGTATTCAGCTTGAGATATTTTTTCAAGCTCAAGCATCTTTTTAAGAATTACCTTTTGTCTTTCAACAGATTTTGTGTTAAATACAAGGATGTATTTTTCACCTAATATTTCTGTTTCGCCAACCTTTCTCATAGTCGCCTCATCAAACTTAAGCGGACTGACTCTGTAGAAAGGCTGATATATATTTGGTCCCTTAACAATGCCAGCAAGCAGAGCGGCTTGAGCGATATTTATCTCGTCAACATTCTTAGAGAAATATGTTCTTGAAGCCTCTTGTACACCATAGGAGTTTTGGCCAAGAGAAATCATATTCAAGTAAGACTCAAGTATTTGATCCTTGCTAAGCTTTGTCTCTAAGTTAAGGGCAAGATATATTTCCTTAAGCTTTCTTGTAAGCGTTTGCTCATTAGAAAGATAAGTATTTTTGATTAGCTGCTGAGTAATAGTTGACGCACCACGTACAACGCCACCAGCCTTAAAGTTTTCATATAGAGATGACATGATACCTTTTGGGTCAACGCCAGGGTGATCGTAGAATCTTTCATCTTCAATGCTTATAAAGGCGTCCTTCAAATATTGAGGCACCTTCGATAGCTTAACAAAAGTTCTGTACTCGGCAGTCTCTACCTTTTCTAGTAAATTATTATCCTTATCAAATATAAGAGATGTCTCTTCAAAGCCACTGTTAATTGCATAAGGGTCAATCTCAGGGGCAGTAGTAAGTATATTAACAAAAGCGAGTCCAACAGAGCCTGCAAATAGAGTTAATGATATAAGCACAGTCATTAGTGTAATGACTATGAGCTTCTTAAGCGTAAACCTCGGCTTTCTTCTTCGTTTATTATTAGACATATTATCACTCCTAATATAATATATACTTGTATTATACCACATATTATAGATTTTGGTATATAATTTAAGAAAAATTTAATATATATCTGGCCTTTGTGATATAATTTTGGTGAATGGAGGAGTGAGTAGATGATAAGCATAAAAAAGAATCACTTTCATAAGAAAAACATATATATAGATTTTGATTTAGACAATATGAAAAATATAAATAGAGATAACTTTAAAGCTATAAGCGAAGAAAATCATGCGCCGCTACAGATGATGATAGATGGGGATGATACTAAGAAGAAAGACTTCATCGAGGAAAATGGCTTTAAGAGAGTGAGGACCTGTTATAGCATGAGTGTTAGAAGAGATGATCTCATCAGAAAAGAGACAGCTAAGATAAATTTGCTTTTGGCAAAAGAGGGCGATGAAAAATATATTGAGCTGGCAAAAATATATTTTGAATATTATAAGAAGACACATAAGAGCATCAATCCACTGTCAGTAGATTTTGAAGAATTTAAAGAGATTTTAACAAAAGAAGTTTATTATAATGATGAGAGCAGCATAAATTTAGCCTTTGTAGAAGATAATGAAGTGGCTTATGTATACACAAGCGATTTAGATAAGGCAGATGACTTTTTCAAAAACCTTTGTGAGAAGCTTTTTAATAATTATGAAGAAATATTTTTTGAAGCAGATGATGTGGATGCTAGCGCCATGCACTTGAAAAATATTTTTATTAGCGGAGTAGATGAGATTACAGAGACGTGGATATATAGGACTAGTGATAAATAGTTTTATAAATTAAAAGTCATTAGCGTAGATAAATTTTTCTACGCTATTAATTTATCTATAATAAATATATTTTGACATTTAATCACGGCTTTGGTATAATTACAAAAGAGGTGCTATATGGAGAGAGCAATTATATATACAATTGAATTTGATTCAAAGACTGACGAGTATCTTGATGAGCTTGAAGCGCTTCTTGAGGCGTGTGACGCTGAAGCCATTGTCAGAGTGAAGCAAAGCAAAGACGTTTTAAACCCTCGCTACTACATGGGCAAGGGTAAGCTTAATGAGATCAAAACGCTTATCGAAGCGAATAACATTGACTTACTTGTTGTTAATGACGAGCTAAGCGGCGTTCAAACAAGAAACTTAGAGGACGAACTTGACATCAAAGTGGTCGATAGGACTAATCTTATACTTGATATCTTTGCTCTAAGAGCTGAAACTGTTGAAGCAAAGCTACAAGTGGAGCTTGCTCAGCTATCATATAGACTGCCAAGGCTTGTTGGTATGAATAATTATCTATCAAGAGAGGGAGGCGGCATTGGCACTAGAGGACCCGGCGAACAAAAGCTTGAAACTGACAGACGTCACATACAAGAGCAAATCGATAGGATTAAAAATAAATTAAAGGAAGCTCAAAAGTCTAGGGACAATATCTCGAGAAAAAGAAATGAGAGCGATGTGCCATATGTAAGCATCATTGGATACACTAACTGCGGTAAATCAACTATATTAAATAGTATGATTAGGCTATCGGAGAGTGGTGCGAAGGAAGTTTTGGCTAAGAATATGCTATTTGCCACATTACAAACTTTTGTTAGGAAGATAAAATTCTCCACTGGATCAGAATTTATTGCCTCAGACACAGTTGGTTTTGTATCGAATTTGCCGACTAAGCTGGTTGAAGCCTTTAAAGGCACTTTGGAAGAGCTAAAATATGCGGATTTGATACTTCATGTGGTCGATATATCTGACGAGAACATGGATTTACAGATTGAGACGACACTTGAGCTGATGAAGTCCTTAGAGCTTATGGACAAAAAAGTCTTAAGGGTATATAATAAGGTAGATAAACTTGATGAGCATAGAAGGGCCACTTTAAATGACACAGATGACATCATCTATATATCAGCAAAAAATGATGAAGACGTTAAAAAGCTTATAGATAAGATAGAGTCAGTACTTAAAGAGGATCACAAAGAAGTCACAATAAAGGTTCCTTTCAAGGATAGCGCCCTTGTGGATAGGCTAAAAAAGAGCTATGCAGTAGAAGTTACAAAGTACGACGAAGCTTCAATGTACATAAAAGTGAAGCTTTCACAAATAGATTACAATAAATATATAGAATATGTCTGCGAATAATGAGTACAAATCGGTTCTGGAGCTAGTAAGCGCCGAGGACCTGATTAATAAATCAAAGTTCATAGCAAATACAAAGCATGTTACGAGCGAAGATGAGGCCATAGCCTTCATTAACGAGATGAAAGAAAAATATGAGGACGCGACTCATAATGTCAGCGCCTACATTATTAATAGCAGCATACCCATAAAGCGCTACGATGAGGACGGCGAGCCACAAGGCTCATCGGCAAGACCTATACTTGGCGTTATGGATGTGGAGGGACTATCAAACATAGTCTGCGTCGTAACTAGGTACTTTGGCGGGATTAAACTTGGCGTTGGAGGACTTGTAAGAGCTTACTCAGGCGCATTTAAGAAGAGCATCGAAGGCAAAATTTATGACTACGGCAGCTTTCTTAAGTATAGACTGACATTCCCATACGCAGAATTTGACAAGATTAAGAACCATCTATCACATACGGTTTATGATCTAGATAATTTAGAGTACATGGAAAATATTAGCGCTGACATATATATAAAGGAAGAGGACAGCGAAGAACTTTTAGAAACGCTAAAAAATCTTGCCAATCGTGAGCTTGATTATGAGTTTGAGGATGAATATATAAAGGCGCATATTGATAAAAGGATAGTGAAATAATTGAAAGATTATGAAAAGATAGTCCAAGACATGGTATCTTGGCTAAGAGATAAAAGAGACAAGACCGGCTTAAAAGGGGCTGTTTTCGGGCTTTCGGGTGGCGTTGATTCAGCAGTCGTTGCGGGTCTATCGAAACTTGCCTTTGAGGGTGATCACTTAGGCATAGTGATGCCTATACACTCGCTTGAAGAAGACGAAGTAGATGCTAAATTAGTAGCAGAAAAGCTCGGTATAAAGACTACTAGAGTTGATTTAACAAGTACTTACGATGACTTTGTTAAAAATGCCAAGGCAGAAGAATTTTCAAAGATGAGCTTATCCAATGTAAAGCCAAGGCTTAGGATGACAAATCTTTATCTATATGGACAAAATTTATCATACATGGTAGTCGGCTCATCAAACAAGAGCGAGTACCTAGTCGGTTACTTCACCAAATGGGCAGATAGCGCTTGCGATATATATTTACTTAGAGATTTTTATAAGAGTGAGGTATATGAAATTGCCAAAGTTTTAGGCGTGCCAGATGAAGTCATAAATAAAAAACCATCGGCAGGGCTATGGAAGGGCCAAAGCGATGAGGACGAGCTCGGCGTTTCGTATGACGATATTGAAAAATATTTCGAGGGCAAGGCCATTGCCAAAGAAAAAGAAGAAAGAATAAAAAAGTTATATAATTCAACTCAGCATAAGAGAGTGGATATAGATTATTTTAAAAACATTTATTAGGAGGAATAAAATGTCAGGACATTCAAAATGGAAAACAATAAAAGCTAAAAAAGGTAAAGAAGACCAAAGAAGAGCATCAGTATTTACAAAGCTAGCTAGATACATCACGGTAGCGGTTAAGGAAGGTGGATCCAATCCAGAATTTAATCCATCACTTAAGTCAGCTATTGAAAAGGCTAAGGCTGAGAACATGCCTAATGACAACATCGAGAGAGCTATCAAGAAAGGTGAAGGCGGCGAAGGCGATGCTAACTACGAAAACGTTATATACGAAGGCTACGGCATTGGCGGCGTTGCTGTTATCGTTGAGTGCTTAACAGATAACAGAAACAGAACTGCTTCAGACGTAAGACACGCCTTTGATAAGCACGGCGGAAACTTAGGAACAACAGGCTGCGTATCATATCTATTCGATAAAAAAGGCTTTATCGCTATAGAAAACGACGGATCAGTTGATGAAGATACCTTAACTATGGACGCAATTGACTTAGGCGCAGAAGACTTTAAATCATATGAAGAAGGCTACGAAATCTACACATCTGTTGAAGACTTTAACCAAGTTGTTGAAGGCTTAAAGGACAGAGGATACAAGCTAAGCGACTTCGATATATCAAACATACCTCAAACAACAGTTAAACTTGACGAAGAACAAGCGATTAAGTTTGAAAAGATGGTCGACGACCTTGAAGAATCAGACGACGTTCAAAGCGTTTCACACAACTTAGAAGATTAAAATGAAGAATATGAAATTATCAGTTGCTATTATATTGACCTTAAATATAATAGCACTTATATTATGTCAAGCAATACAAACAGTTTCCTACGATGAAAACGCTGTATATATGTGCGCAAAAAACATGGATAGCTTTGATTACATCGACAGAACTGAAGATGAAGTCTTAGTCGCTTCAAAAGTTATAGCAGGATACCTAAGGGGACTTAATGGCGATGAACACCTAAGCCTTATAGGTTTAAATGATAAAGAGATAAGCCACATGAGAGATGTAAGAGGCATATATAAGACAATAAACACAATAAAGATAGTAGCTGCAATAATAACTTTAATCATCATAATGCTATATGCTTGGAAGAAAATTAATGTATTTAAGTTTAAAGAGCTAAGAAACACTTTGTTTATAGGATATTTAGTGCCAATATTCTTTGGTATCTTGTATCTGACAGACTTTCAAGGAGCCTTTATAAAGTTTCATGAGATCTTCTTCAAAAACGATTTGTGGCAGCTTAATCCAAAGACAGATCTTTTAATAAGATTAATGCCAGAAGAATTCTTTGTATCTGGCTTTATAAAAATCTTGGCTTACTACACAGTATCGATATTTGTAATTCATATCTGTAGCTTCTATTACGTAGCAAGATGTAGTAGTAAAATGAAGAAGAAGGAGGTATAAAATTCATAAATGTTAGGTATAGCTAAATTTATAGATCAAACAAATTTAAAACAGGACGCAAGCGAGTCTGATATTATAAAGCTTGTAGAAGAGCAAAGAAAATATAAGTTCAGATCCATATGTATAGCGCCATCGTTTTTGCAAGTCGCTCGTAAAAACTTGCAAAATATTTACCTCACTACAGTGATAGCATTTCCTAATGGCTATGCGTCTACAGAGGCGAAAATATTTGAAGCAAAAGATGCGATTAAAAACGGAGCAAACGATTTAGACATTGTTTCGAACATCGGAAGAATCAAGATGAGAGACTATGACTATCTAAGTAAAGAGGTAAATGCTCTAAGAGAGATTACTAAGTCACATATATTAAAATTTATAATAGAAACTTCTTTCCTTAATAAGGAAGATATATTATATATAACAAAGATATTGGCAAAAAATGGCGTAGATTACGTGAAGACATCGACAGGCTTTACGAAGTCCGGAGCAAAATTGGATGACGTTAAATTTATAAAAGAAAATTTCGATGGAAAAATAAAAATAAAAGCCTCGGGAGGAATTTCTGATTACAAAACTGCACTAGACTTTATCAATGCAGGTGCTGATGTTATCGGTACTTCACATGGTTTAGAAATTATAAATTACAAAGAAAATTAATAGTAGATAAATAATAATTGCAAGCTCATTTTTGAATTTTTATAAAAAAAGCTTGCAATTTTTTCAAAAATGTTGTAATATATATGTAACATATAGCCGTTATTATATGAAAAAAATTTAAGGGGGAATATTAATGAAACTTAAAAAGACATTAGTGTTTTTATTAGTACTTTCTATGGTATTATCAGCTTTCGCATTTGCTTGCGGCAAGAAGACTGATGAAGAACCAGAAGAGCCAGGTACTGAAACAGAAACTCCAGCTGATGACGAAAATGCTGACGAACCAGCAGATGACGAAACAGCTGACAAGCCAAGTGAACCAAGTGGCCAATTAATCATTGGTACTACTACTGAAATGAGTGGAGACTTTTCAGGAATGTGGCAAAACAACGCATCAGATGCGGATGTTAGACGTTTAATCCAAGGTTATGGTACTGTAGACAAAACTGACGAAGGTGAATACGTAATTGATGATTCTATCGTTAAAAGCTATGAAACAAAAGAAAACGAAGACGGATCAAAAACTTATACATTCACTATAGTAGATGGACTTAAATATGCTGACGGTAAAGAAATCAATGCTAAAGATTACGTTGCAAGCTTCTTACTATGGGGCTCAAGACTTATTGGACCAGACTTCTGCGGTGCTAAAAACACTGGTGGTATGGACTTAGTAGGTTATGACGCATTTAGTAAAGGTGAAAAGAAGGAATTTACAGGTGTTCATCTAATTGATGATTACACTTTCTCAGCAACTATTGATCCTGAAAATACACCATATTTCTATGAATTAAACTCTGTAGCAGCAGGTCCAGAAGATCTAGAATTTTGGTTAGGTAAAAAAGTAGACATTAAAGATGACGGCGATGGATGTTACTTTGCAGAAGATATTAACACAGAAGAGTTCAAGAATGCAGTTAAAGCTGCAAGAGACAGAAAGACTCTTCCTGCAAGCGGTCCTTATATGTTAGAAAATTATGACGAAGCACAACAATTAGCAACTATGGTTATCAACCCTAACTTCCAAGGCGATAGAGTAGGTAGAAAACCATTAATCGAAAAGATTATCTTAAAGAAGATAACTCAAGCAACTCAAATCGACGACTTAAAAACTGGCGGTGTTGATATAATCAAAAACATCGGTGATGGTAAGACTATCAACGCTGGTATGGACTTAACAGAAGACGAAGGCTTTGCTTACACTGACTATCCAAGAGCAGGTTATGGTAAGATCGCATTCGGTTGTGACGTTGGACCAACTCAATTCCCAGAAGTAAGACAAGCACTTGCTTACTTACTAGACAGAAACGATTTCGCTAAACAATTTACAGGTGGATACGGTTCTGTTGTAAACGGACCTTTCGGACCAGCTCAATGGTTCTATATCGAAACTAAGAAAGAACTTGATGAAAAGCTTAACTCTTATCCATATGACCCAGCTAAGGCTGTAGAATTATTGGAACAAGTTGGATTTACTCTAAACGAATCAGGCGCTGAATACAAAGAAGGCGACGGAATCAGATATAAGAAGATGGATGACGGTAAGTTAATGCCACTTGAAATCAAATGGGCATCTACTGAAAACAACGACGTATCTGACCTACTAGTTGTAAAACTAGCTGAAAACCCTGACCTTGTAAAAGCAGGTATCAAGATTCAAAGAGACGCAATGAGCTTTGACGAATTACTAAACTGGTTATACAGAGACAAAGCACAAGATGCTAAATATGGAGTTCCAACATATAACATGTTTAACCTAGCTACAGGCTTTACTCCATACTATGACCAAAAAGATAATTATTCAACTAAGAAGGAATTCCTTGATATGGGATACAACACAAACTTCATAATTGATAAGGATCTAGAACAATCTGCTATCGATATGGTTAGATGTACTCCAGAAGATAGAGAAATCTTCAAAGAAAACTTTGTTAAGTTTGCTTCAAGATGGAATGAATTACTTCCAGACCTACCACTATACTCTAACCAATACCATGACTTCTACAACTCAAAACTTAAGAATTGGGAAACTTCAGAAATGAAGGGCTTAACATCTACAATACTAGATGCATGGGTAACAGAATAGTAAAGATTAAAATTTAAAAAAACATTTTGTGGAAGGCAATAGAAATATTGCCTTCTATAAAAATACAGATAAGGTGGATGATGATGGGAAAATACGTTATAAAAAGAATACTTTACATGGTATTCGTATTTTTTGTTATGTCTATTTTACTTTTCTTCTTATATAATATGATACCTTCAGACCCGGCAAGAGCTGAGCTTGAACCAATGAAGGCACAATTAAAAGTAGAAGAGTACAATAAGAGATATCAAGATTTAAGAAAGCAATACGGTCTTGACGATCCTATGATAGTTAGATATGGAAAGTGGCTTGGTAGACTATTACAAGGCGACTTAGGTGACTCAAGAGTTTATAAAGATAAGGTTATTAATGTTGTACAAGAACCTTTAAAACTTACTATATTTATTAACATTTTTGCAATAATTATAGGTCTTGGCATAACTATACCACTTGGTATAGCTTGTGCGGTTAAAAAGAATTCAGTTTTCGACCAAGTAACTCAAGTATTAACTGTTATAGGTTATTCTATACCAGTATTTATTACAGCACTATTGTTTATTTACATCTTTAGTGTTAAGTTACAATGGTTCCCTGTAAGTGGTATGAGAACTGCAGGTAAAAACTATACAGGTATGAAAGATACACTTGATATCCTTAAGCACATTGCACTTCCTCTTATAATCATGACAGTAGGCTCACTAGGCGGTATGACAAGATATGTCAGAGCTGCTATGGATGACGCTTTAAGCATGGATTATATTAAAACTGCAAGAGCAAAAGGCTTGAAAGAAAAGACTGTAATCTATTCGCACGCGTGGAGAAATGCTTTATTACCAGTAGTTACACTTATAGTTGGTTGGTTTATGAGTATATTCTCAGGATCACTAATTATTGAATCAATGTTTAATTTAAATGGTATGGGTAAGTTCTACATAGACGCTTTAAATAAAAAGGACTATGACTTAGCACTTGCTATTCAATTGTTCTATATTATAATAACTCTATTAGGCAACTTAATTACAGACTTGACATACGGTTTAGTTGACCCTAGAGTTAGAGTAGAAAATTAGGAGGTTAATATGGAAAAAGATAATAAAGACTTAAAAGACACAAAACAAATACCTCCTAAAAAAGAAAAAGGATTATTTAAAAAGAAAGATAAAAAGAAAGATGTTATGATTGAGGATGATATTCAAACTCCTTTTAGAACCATACTAAATGCATTCATTTCAAATAAAGTAGCAATGACTGCATTTTTCATCTTCTTAGGTATATTCTTATTAGTTTTAATAGGACCACTTTTCAATCCTATAGACTTATCATATGTTGAAACAACACAAGCAAATATTGCTCCAGGTTTTGATATACTTCCGCTTCCAGATGGACTTAAGAATGTCAAAGCTTTAAGCGTAGGATCTACATTTAGTGCTGCAGTTGATGACAATGGTAAGATTTTTGTTTGGGGTAAATCAAATATCTCAAAAAAAGTAGACATTAGAAAAATACCTAAGGAAGTTAAAAAAGAAGGAAAGAATATCGTTAAATTAGCTTGTGGTACTGACCATGTAATTGCACTTACAGAGGATGGTAAAGTTCTTGGTTGGGGTAATAACAGACTGCAACAAGCTAAAGCTCCAGCAGAATTAATGGGCACTAAGATTGTTGACATAGCTGCATCTGACCAAGTATCCTATGCTATAGATGAGAATGGAGACACATACGCTTGGGGTAACATGGGAGTTAATGACTACAAGGAAGGTCATGAATATCAAGGTAATATAGCTAAGATTGCTCCTAACCCTAATACAGCTTGCGCTATCACTAAAGATGGTAAAGTTGTTCACTTAGGTGCTCAAGAATCAGGTTTATCAAAGATTCCTGAAATAAATGAAAAAGTTGTTGACCTTGCATCTTCATACAATACATTCGTTGCTGTTGGAGAATCAGGTAAAATTTATATGTGGGGTAACCCGACTACTACTGGTGAGTGGGAAGTTCCTGAAAATATTGATGGCAATGTTAAGAATATTTATGGACAAAGATATTCATACCTTGCTAAGTTAAAAGATGATACAATTCAAGAATGGGGATCAAACTCATTAGGACAATTAGATGTTCCAGCTGATTTAAGAGGCAAAAAAGTTGATGAAGTATATACAGGCTTCTATCAAACACACGTAAAGGATCAATCAGGCAAGATGCACAGCTACGGTCATAAAGGTTACCTATTAGGTACTGACGACCTAGGTAGAGACATCTGGAACAGAATTCTTAACGGTGGTAGAAAATCTATGACTATAGGTGCTATCGCAGTTATTATTTCAACTATCATCGGCGTAATCGTTGGTGGTATTTCAGGCTTCGTTGGCGGCTGGGTTGATAACGTTCTACAAAGGGTTGCTGAAATGATAGGCTCACTACCATTCCTACCATTTGCAATGATACTATCAGCACTTGTTGGCCAAACAATGACTGCCGACCAAAAGATCTTTATGATCATGATTATACTTGGTTTACTATCTTGGACAGGACTTCAAAGACTTGTTCGTGCGCAAGTACTTTCAATTAGAGAGCAAGAATATGTTGTTGCTGCTAGATCACTAGGTATAAAAGAAAAGAACATTATATTTAAACATATATTGCCAAACACTATATCCATAATTATAGTTAACGCTACCCTATCATTTGCATCAAGTATGCTTACAGAAGCATCACTTTCATTCCTAGGCTTTGGTGTTCCAGCACCATATCCAACTTGGGGTAATATGCTTAACGGTGCTAACAACTCTATAATTATTCAAAGATACTGGTGGAGATGGGTATTCCCTTCAATCATACTAGGTGTTTGCGTAATTTGTATTAACTTAATAGGTGATGGCTTAAGAGATGCTATCGACCCTAAATCAGCTGAAAGATAGGAGGTAAGATTAATGGCATTATTAGAAATAAAAGACTTGCATACCTTTTTTACAACAAAAAAGGGAATAATCAAAGCTGTTAATGGCGTTTCCTATTCAGTAGAACAAGGTAAAACATTAGGAGTAGTAGGAGAAAGTGGTAGTGGTAAGAGTGTTTCTGCCATGAGTATCATTAAACTTCTTGATGGTAATGGATATATTGACAGCGGTGAAATTTGGTTTAACGGAGAAAATATTACTGATATACCTAAGAATAAGATGGGTCACATCAGAGGTAATGATGTTTCTGTTATATTCCAAGAGCCAATGACTTCACTTAACCCAGTATTTACTGTAGAAAAGCAAGTTAGTGAACCGTTCATTATTCACCAAGGTATGGATAAGAAACAAGCAGCTGAAAAAGTTGTTGAAATGCTTAGCATGGTTAAGATACCAAATCCAGCAACTGTTGCTAAACAATATCCTCACCAATTATCAGGTGGTATGAGACAAAGAGTTATGATCGCCATGGCACTTGCTTGCGTACCTAAGCTTCTTATAGCTGACGAACCGACAACTGCTCTTGACGTTACTATTCAAGCTCAAATACTTAGACTAATGAATGACTTAAAGAAGAGAATTGGTACTTCTATACTATTTATCACTCATGACCTTGGCGTTATTAACCAAATGGCTGACGACGTTGCTGTTATGTATTGTGGACAAGTAGTTGAAAAGGCACCAAGAGAAACAATTTTCGAAGGCAAGAGCATTTATATGCATCCATATACTGAAGGACTTATGGTATCTATACCTAGATTGGATACTCCTCAAGGCACAAAGCTTGATGCTATACCTGGTTCAGTACCGCATCCACTAAACTTACCTAAGGGCTGTAAATTTGCTCCTAGATGTAAGTATAGAACTGAAAAGTGTGACAACTATGAACCAGATTTAGTTAAAGTAGAAGAAAATCACGAAGTAAGATGTTTCTATCCTGAAAAGGGGGTAAGATCCAATGGAAAATAGAGAATTATTATTTAGAATACAAAACCTTAAACAGTACTTCCCAGTACAAAAAGTTGGTAAGGAAGTCCAATATGTTAAAGCTAATGATGATATCTCATTGGATATATACAAAGGCGAAACTATAGGTCTAGTAGGTGAATCTGGTTGCGGTAAATCTACTTTTGGTAGAACTTTACTACAATTATACAAACAAACTGACGGTAGAACTATTTATTACGGAAGAACTAGATGGGAAGTTAACCCTAAATACGTTTATAAGCTTATAAATGGTTTTGCTAGTCACAAGAGTAAGATTAAAGAGCTTGAAGCTGAACTTGAAAAGGATAAAGCTGCTTATGACTCACTTTCTGATGGCAAGGAAAAGGGAGAAGCTCTTAACAAATTTAGAGATACTGAAAAGAAACACAGACTTTTATATCAAGACCTTGCACAAATAGCAGGTGCTTTGATATATCATGATAACGAAAGTGAAGTTAAATCTTTACTATTAAAGGAACAAGAACTTAACGCTAAGATATTTGCAGCAAAGAAAGATGGTAAAGAAGATTCTTCAGCAGAAAGCGCTTTAAAAGATGTTGAAGCAAAGCTTGATGCGCTTAGAGAAGACGTTAAGGGCAATCCTGATTATGAAAAAGCAGAAAGCTATAGAGACGCTGGTATAAACCTAGCTGAACTTGAATATGAAGAAATGAGACACTTGAGAAAAGATATGCAACTTATCTTCCAAGACCCATACTCATCACTTAACCCTCGTATGACTGTAGGTCAAATCATATCTGAAGGTTTAGTAGCTCACGATATCTACAAACAAAAAGATAAGGCTCTACAAGATTACGTTGTAAAAGTTATGCAAGACTGCGGTCTAGCTCATTACTTTATACACAGATACCCTCACCAATTCTCTGGAGGTCAAAGACAAAGAATTGGTATCGCAAGAAGTGTTGCTTTAAAGCCTGACTTCATCGTTTGCGACGAAGCGGTATCAGCTCTAGACGTTTCTATTCAATCACAAATTATAAACCTATTGATTGATTTAAAAGAAAAAGAACACTTAACTTATCTATTCATTTCACATGACTTGTCAGTTATTAAATATATATCTGATAAGGTTGGTGTAATGTACTTAGGTAACATAGTTGAGTTTGCTGACTCTAAAGAGTTATATGCTAGACCAGTGCATCCATATACAGAAGCACTTCTAGGCGCAATACCAACTACAGATTCTAAGAAAGAAATTCAAATTCTAGAAGGGGATATTCCAAGTCCTATCAATCCACCTAAGGGCTGTAAATTCCACACTAGATGTAAGTACGCTACTGAAGAATGTAGAACAATAGTTCCAGTATTTGAAGAAGTAAAACCTGGACACTTTGTTGCATGTCATCACAAGCTTAACTTGGATAAGTAATGTTTTTTCAAAAGAAAATTGATCGCGCGTTTGAACACCTTAAGAAGACCTCAGGTAAGTATGATGAAAAGGGTAATTTAATTAATAAAGACCAAGAAGATACTGAAAAAGGTGACTTCGCTGCTATGTTTTTAGCAGCAGCAAAGGTATTCGGACCGATATTCATAGTTTTGATTATAATTTTAATATTAACTAGACCAAGATAAAGAGTAAAGCTACGAGCAATCGTAGCTTTATTTTTGTATGTATTAGGGCTCTATGTCAAATATTGGGGAGACTTATTGATTTAAGTCTCTCTTTTTACGTTAAAACTAACATTTACACATATTTTTTTGGCTCTATGTCAAATATTGGGGAGACTTATTGATTTAAGTCTCTCTTTTTACGTT
>UQDI01000019.1 GCA_900539725.1 uncultured Eubacteriales bacterium
ATTTAATAGAAATAAGCAAACCCAGGAAAAAATTCCTGGGTTTGTCTTCAGTCTGTCACCTCTAGCTATAGAGGTGTTTTTCATGTGCTAATGATTTCATTCAATCGATTAAGACTCTTATATTTACTAGACTTGTATTGAAAAAAATTATTGTTTATGATATAATTATCATGAAATTTTATGTAGAGGTATTAAATGAACAATTTAGGAAAAACAATTGAAGCAAAAGTAATTAATCACAAAGGTGATGAATATATTCTTGAAGACTTTGATAAAAACATTTATCATATTAAGTCTAATGAAAGGAATTATGACATAGGAGATACTGTTAAAATTTTCAACTATCCAGTTGATAATGAGATTGTATCTACTTTTCGCATGCCATTTATAGAACTAGGCGAGATTAGGGAGCTAAAGGTAGTTAGCAAGACAAGGATAGGCTACTTCTTAAACATGGGCCTTGATAAGGACGTCTTGCTACCATTTTCAGAGACAATAAGGGAGCCAAAACTTAACTCTATGGTTCTAGTAAAGCTATATATAGATAAGTCTGGTAGACTTGCGACAACTATGAAGATAAGAAAGACTTTAGAGAGATCTAGTAATATTCACAAGGGTGACATTGTAGATGGTGTTATTTATAATATTTCAAGAGAATTTGGCTTGTTTGTTGCAGTTGACGACAAATATGAAGCCATGGTTCAAAAGAAGGATGTCTTCGAAGACTACGATCTAGGCGAAAGAATGAAGTTTAGGGTACAGGCTGTTCGTGATGACGGAAGGCTTATACTAAGTACTAAGCTTGAGAAGTCGGCTTATGACGAGCACAAGAGTGATTCACTAAAGGTTTATGAAATACTACTAAAGAATAAAGGAAAGATGAATTACGCAGATAAGAGCGATCCTGACGAGATTAGGAAGGTTTTTAACATGAGTAAGTCATCATTTAAAAGGGCAATCGCCATTTTGTATAGACAAAGAAAAATAATTATTAATGACGATTCCATCGAAATTAAGGAGGATTAATATGTCAGTAAAAATTAACACAGAAGTAATTGAAATGATGCTTTTCTTTTGGCAAAGCATTTCAGAAAGAGAAAAGGTTTCTGAAGACTACATCAGAAGCGTAGCAGAAAGAGATGAGATGAAATACACATTCTGCGAAGGTTTCAATGAAGAATCAGTTAGAAAAGTATTATCAGCTATATCAAATAACGAACTTTTAAGCGACGCTTCAAAAGAAGAAAAGAAATTCTGGAATAACAATATGTGGATGACAGAAGACTTAGGCGTTGTTAACATGATGGTTGAGCCAATCAAAAAACTTAACCTAGACGGAATTGATGCAGATAAGACACTTATCTTCGTTCCAGGACACTTAGAAGAAAAATATATTGACGGAGATACTATAGTAGTGAACTTCTTCAAAATAAGCGTAGATATCTTCGGAGGAACAGGAGCAGTTACAGTTAACGGTAAGGATTTTAAAGACTATATCGTAGACTTAGTTAAAGCTAATTAATTTATCAAACACAGGAGGAAATATGGAAATATTAAAAGTAGAGCACTTATCTAACGCTTTTGACGGGAAAGAAATCTTAAAAGATGTAAACTTTTCTGTCAATTCTGGCGAAATCATTGGCTACATTGGACCTAATGGAGCTGGTAAATCAACAACTATAAAAATAATTATGGGTCTAAATAGAGATTACTACGGAGATGTTTCTGTATTTGGAAAGAATATTAAGAACTCACTTGATTACAAGAAGAGGATAGGTTACGTGCCAGAAGCAAGTGAAGTTTATGAGAATTTAACTGCAAGAGAAAACATAGAGCTAAATGCAGCTCTATATGAAATTGATCTAGAAAGTGCAGTCAATAGGGCCAAGACTATGCTTGAAGTGCTTGATATGAAAGATGCGATGGATTCACAAATATCATCATTTTCAAAGGGTATGAGGCAAAAGTATCTATTTGTCTTGTCACTATTACACGATCCAGACATAGTCTTTCTAGATGAGCCACTGAGCGGTATAGACGCAAACTCTGTACTCGTTATAAAAGAAATTCTTGCTACACTTAAGAATAAGGGCAAGACTATATTTTACTCATCACACATCTTAGAGGTAGTTGAAAAGCTATCTGACAAGATCATACTTTTACAAAATGGTAGAGTTATCTTGAATGATAGCATTGACAATATTAAGAAGAGTCTTAATAATAGTGAGGACAATGAAGAATCACTTGAAAATATATTTAATGAAGTAACTGGTTTTACTAATCATAAAGAATTAGCGGAAGAATTTGTTGCGGCTATGGGTGAGAGCGATGTTTAAATTATTCTCACTAAAGGTGCTTGACTTATTCAAGCCGCTTTTTAGAGGACTAAAAGTTGATTATGACAAGCTTAGAGCAATACTTAAAGCTAAGCTAATTATGGAGAATAGAAGGACATCTGCCTTTTCCAACAGCTTTTCGGGTCAAGAAAGCAAGAGCAAAGTAAGTGAATTCTTTCAAAACAATAGCTTTTTCAAGAAAGGCTACATATTATTTTTGATATATGGCCTGATCTTAGCTGGACTTTGCTATAGCGTTGATGATCTTAAAACAAGGTACACAGTTCTTTTTGCTGTAGGTATATTTTTGTTCTTTGCAGGCATAGTCGTTGACTTTACTGAAGTGCTTATAGATACTAGAGACAGAGATATACTTCTTTATAAGCCTGTTGGCGAAAGAGAAGTAAACTTAGCAAGATTAATCTCACTAATTATATACATTGTAAAGCTAAGCTTAATTATGTTTGGACCGGCACTAATAATTACATTAGTTAAAAGGCCACAAGAGTTTTTAATACTACTTTTAGAAGTAGTTATGCTTTCAATAAGCCTAGTTATGTTTGAATACATTTTTTATTATGTATTATTTAAATTATTTAAAAATCTTAATATAAAATCTATCATAACAACAGTTCAAGTACTGATCTTTGTTATATTAATGATAGGCTTTCAAATAATTGCCAACACTATTGACAAAGAAACAGCTTTAAGAGTATTTACAAGTGAGTCATTTAAATATTTATTTATACCTATGTGGTTTACAGGACCATTTGAACTCATTTATGGCAATTTTGATACAGTAAATATTATTTACACTGTTTTATTAATAGTACTATTCGTAGCTCTTATAGCTATAAACACAGCTATATCAAAGGATTTTGAAGAGATATTATCTAAGAAGGATAAAGTAATTATAAATAAAAAGTCAAGCTTTTTACAAAGACTTACAAATAAATTCTTTGCTAAGAACGATATGGAGAAGGCTGGGGTAAACATGGTCTTTTGGATGAAGGGCTCTGATGAAAAACTAAAGTTTCAACTCGGATCTTTATCACTAATGATTATAGTTTATCCATTGATATTTTATTTTGCTATGTTTAAAAAGGGTAGCGACCCAATGGCTGAAACAGCTTTAAAAGATCATGCGAGGTTTGTGACTTTAATTAATTATATGTCGGCAATGATGGCTATGAGTATTTGGCAAATTTTAAATTATGCTACAAATTATAAAGCATCAATAATACATTTAATCACAGGCAATCTAAGACTTAAAGAATATAGAAATGGTGTGAAAAAGGGAGGCTTATTTGCTTTTATATTTGTGCCAATACTCATAAATGCGATGATAATGTCATTCTTTATAAGAAATGCTTGGTTTATTGACTACATCAATCCAATAATATTTATAATGCTATCATGTATTATTGCTTCAGAGCTTATGCTTAAGAATATACCATTCTCAATGGATGTTGCAAAAATTAAGAATGGACAAAAGGGATATTTCTGGGCAGGAATGGCTTCTATGCTAATAATAGCTGTGCTTTCAGGACTTAATGCTCTATTAATATTCTTAAATACACCATTTATATATTTATATTCATTACTTGGTTTGGGGGCGCTAATATATTTACTAAAGAAATAGGGGGCAAGATGGCTTTAGATTTAGAAGAGAGAAAACAATTAATACTACATGGGGATATGAGAAAAGCGATTATTACGCTTGCAACACCTATAGTTTTGAATAATTTAATACAAACATTATACAATTTAGTAGATTCATTTTGGGTCAGCGGCATAGGAGAAACAAGTTTTGCAGCAACAGGTTTTGTTTGGCCAATACTATTCTTGTTCATTTCAATTGGTATCGGCCTAAGCATTGCTGGAACTGGAATTATATCTCAGCTTATAGGCCGATCTGATTATGAAAAAGCAAAAGTATATAGAGAAAACTTATATATATTAACCTTTATACTATCTATCATAGTAGTTGTTGTAGGCATACTTTCATCTGGTTCAATAATTAGACTTATGGGAGCTAAGGGAGATTTATATACAGAGAGTAAAGACTATCTAGAAATTCTTTATTTAGGCTTTCCCTTTGTTTATTTGTATTTTGCAACAAACTCAATATTTCAATCTTCTGGAGACACTAAGACGCCAACAATTATAAGCGGTATTTCTGCTGTGATAAACATGATTTGCGACCCTATATTTATATACGAAAAAGTTCCGTATCTTGGTTTTAAAGGCTTTAATATGGGCATTAAGGGAGCAGCTCTAGCAACTGTAATTTCACAAGCCTTTATGGCTGTAGCGATTATAATCATAGCTAGTAAAAAAGGATTAGTAGATCTTAACTTTTTAAGCTATAAATATGATAAAGAAGCTTCAAATAAAATTTTATCTATAGCACTGCCATCTTGTATAGGTCAGTCAGGTGAGGCACTTGGCTTTATCATCTTAAATGTATTTGTCTTGTCATACGGTCAAGATACACTTACAGCTTTTGTTACTGTCAATAGAGTAACTTCAATCATATCGATGCCACCGGGAGGCATTGGTCAATCTATAGTGAGTATAGTTGGGCAAAATAAAGGTGTCAAGAACTATGATAGAGTTGAGCTAGCTTTTAGGAAGGCTTGTAATATGTCAAATATCGTTACAATATCGGGAGCGATAATCGTTTGGATATTTAGAGATCAAGTCTTAGGGATATTTTTAAAAGAAGCAAGCGAAAATGTAATGTTTTTGTCTAGACAGTTTTTGTTTTTCATACTGATAACAAATTTCTGCATGGGTCTATATAGTGTCTATCAAGGACTCTTCCAAGGCTCAGGCAAAACTGATATGGCTATGAAGATGCTTCTAGGCAGACTTTGGGCACTTAGAATACCTATGATTCTTTTATTTAAATACGTATTTATGATGGGACCAATAGCGATATGGCTTGCAATGAGTTTATCGAATTTATTTACAGCACTATATGGATACATATTATTTAAGAGCGGTAAATGGAAAGGGGAAATTATATAATGAATCAAGCAATAATTCTAGCAGCCGGAGAAGGCTCTAGAATGAAATCATCATTGATTAAGGTTTTGCATAAGATTAATGGAAAAGTAATGCTAAAATATGTTTTGGACGCATGTAAAGGAGCTGGCTTTGACAAGAGTTACTTAATCGTTGGTAATAACAAAGACAAGGTTATTGAGGAGTTTTCTTCAGATACGAGCATTTCGTTCATTGAGCAAAAGATGGGTCCAGGAGAGCCTTATGGCACAGGCTATGCTGCGTCGCTTGCTAAAGAGCATGTAAATGCTGGTGACAATGTATTGGTTATATTTGGAGACACGCCACTAGTTGATGAAGAAGTACTAAAAGATTTTCTTAAATATCACGAGGATAATGATAACAATATGACTATACTAAGCGCTGTGCTTGATGAGTGCGAAGGCTATGGAAGGATTGTTAGAGACGCTGACAAGAATCTTACTAAGATAGTTGAGCAAAAAGATGCGAGTGATGATGAGCTTAAGATAAATGAAGTTAACTCAGGCATATATTGCTTCAAAGGCGAAGACTTTTTGGATGCTATCAATAATCTTAAGAACGATAATGTGAAGAAAGAATATTACTTAACTGATGCTGTTTCATATCTACTAAGCAAAGGTAAAAAGGTAAATGCATATATAAGTGATGATCAAAATATTGCTTTAGGTGTTAACAATCAATTAGATTTATCAAAAATTGAAGAGATTGTAAGAAAGAAAATAATTACAAAGTGGATGCTCGAAGGCGTTTACTTCAAGAATCCATCCAATGTATATATAGAAGAAAATGTTAAAATCGGCAGGGATGTAGAGATATATCCAGACGTTATACTTGAAGGCGACACAATAATTGAGGACAATGTAAAGATATATGGCTATACTAGGATAGTTAATTCACATATAGCTAAAGATGTTACGATAGAGAGCTCCTTAATCGAAGACTCATTTATAGGAGAAAGAACAAAGGTCGGACCAAATGCACATCTTAGACCAAATTCAAAAATTGGTAAAGATTGTAAAGTCGGCAACTTTGTTGAAATAAAAAATGCTAGTCTAGGTGATGGCACTAAAGCTGGCCACTTAGCTTATGTAGGCGATGCAGATGTTGGACGCAATGTCAATATTGGCTGCGGCGTAATATTTGCAAACTACGATGGTAAGGATAAATTTAGATCAAAGGTAGAGGATAACGCTTTTATAGGCAGCAATTCTAATCTAGTTGCACCAGTTGAGATAGGTGAGAATGCTTATGTTGCTGCTGGATCTACTATAATTACAAAAGTTATGAAAGACTCTTTATCTATAGCGAGAGCTAGACAAGTTGATAAGATAGATTGGGTAAAAAATAAAAAAAATATGGAGGAAGAAAAATGAATTCATTTCTAGGACAACTAAAAGTATTAACAGGAAACGCTAACAGACAATTAGCAAAAGACGTATGCAAGCACTTAGGCGCAGAACTTATTGATTCTGAAGTAACTCATTTCTCTGATGGAGAGATAGCTGTAAACATCAAAGAAACAGTTAGAGGCGCTGACGTATTTATCGTTCAACCAACTCATGAACCAGTTAACGATAATCTAATGGAACTTTTAATCATGATTGACGCATGTAAGAGAGCTTCAGCAGGTAGAATCAACGCAGTTATCCCATACTATGGATACGCTAGACAAGACAGAAAGACTAAACCAAGAGAACCAATTACAGCAAAGCTTGTTGCTAATCTAATCGAAAAAGCTGGAGCAGACAGAGCAGTTCTTATGGACCTTCATGCAGGACAAATCCAAGGCTATTTTGATATACCAGTAGACCATCTATCAGCAATAAAGCACTTAGCAGAATACTTCAAGACATTAAATCTAGAAGATGTAGTAGTTGTATCACCAGACCTTGGTGGAGTTACTCGTGCAAGAAATTTTGCTAATGAACTAGACGCGCCTATCGCTATAATAGAAAAGAGAAGACCAAAGCCAAATGTATCAGAAGTTATGAACGTTATAGGCGATGTTGAAGGCAAAACTTGTATCTTAGTTGACGATATCATAGATACAGCAGGAACTATTTGCCATGCAGCTGAATATTTAACTGAAAAGGGCGGAGCAAAGAAGGTTTATGGCTGCGCAACTCACGGTGTACTATCTGGACCAGCTGTTGAAAGACTTATCTCTAGTAAGCTTGAAGAGTTTGTAATTACAGATACAATACCACTAAACATTGGCAACGTTACTGACAAGATTAAAGTTGTAAGCATTGCTGATCAACTAGCTAAGGCAATCGAAAGAATTCATAACAACGAATCAATAAGCTCAATATTTGATTAATGAAACTCATAGTAGGACTAGGCAATCCTGGAGATCGCTTTGACGGAACAAGGCATAATGCTGGCTTTGAGACTATAGATATATTAGCGGACGAACTAAATGTAAAGCTTAATAACGCTAAGTTTCATTCGCAATTTGGCTATACTAATTATAATGGCGACAAGCTTTATTTAATGAAGCCAATGACTTATATGAACGAAAGTGGCATAGCTATAAGAGAGTTTATGGCATATTATAAACTTGATATCAAAGACCTTATAGTTATAGTTGATGATATTGATATAAGTTTCGCCACTATAAGAATAAAAAAGTCAGGCAGCGCTGGTACACATAACGGTTTAAAATCTATCGTTTATCAGCTTAACGACGATAAATTCACTAGAGTGAAGCTGGGTGTTGGAAACAAGCCGGAACATTTTGATCTAGCGGACTTTGTTCTGTCTAGATACTCTAAAGAAGAAAAAGTAGATATAGAAAAAACATATAAAAACGCAGCTAAAGCGTGCCTTTCTATACTAGATAAAGGCGAAGATTATGCGATGAATATGTACAACGGAAAATAGGTGGAACATGGATATTTTACAAAAAGGTTTATTAGCTTTTCAATACAAAGATATAGTAAATGACGTCAAAGACGGCGTAAGTCCTATATTTATTAACGGTCTTGTAGAAGAAGCTATAGGTCTTAGCGTTAAAACTATCCAAGATGAAACAGATGCTAGCTCGATAATAATTACTTATGATGAAGCAAGAGCTAGAAGAATTTATGAGGATTTAAAAAATTCTCATGCCAATGTATATTATTTAAAAAAGAGAGAGATGCTTTTTTATAATGTTAGCGACTCCTCTTTAGAAACTGAATATTCAAGGATACAGACACTTATGTCTGTACTTAAGGACAAAAACTCTGTTTTGATAATGGATGTAAAGACTCTTGATGAAGAGCTAATCAGTCAAGATATCTATAAGAGCCTAAGTTTTAGCTTGAAGACTAATCAAGTCGTTAATATTGATGACTTAATTACTTCTTTAACTGAGCTTGGTTATAAAAGAGCAAGTATTGCCTCTAATAAAAGTGAATTTGCTCTTAGAGGCTCTATTGTGGATATCTTTGACTCGATATCTGAAATGCCATTTAGAATAGAGTTTTTTTCTGATGAAATTGATTCTATAAGAATATTTGATAAAGATACACAAAAAACTATTGCAACTACTGAAGAAGTTTTAATCAATCCAGCTAGAGAGATTTTAATTCTTGATGAATACAAAAAAAGCATTATTGATAGTTTAAAAAAGGACTTTGACAAGACAAAAGATACGAACAAGAGCTCTTACTCTTTAATGAATGAAAAGTTTAAAGAGTATTTTGAGATGCTAAAGGAAGACAGCTTTGATAAGAACAGGTCTTTACTATTGAGATACATACCTGATAAATATAAATGTAGCATCTTTGATTATTTTGATGAGAACACTTATATATATTTAGATGAGAGCAAGAGGCTTGAAGATGAGTATGAAAAATACTTAAGCTTTCACTCACAAGAGATGGAGTCACTATATAAAAACGGCGAGATACTTCTTAAAGAGTTTAATGCCATCATGTCTTATACTGATGTACTAGCTAGAATTAAAAAGAATAAATTGGCTCTAATCTCAAATATTTTACTAAACACAAAGGATTTCAATCCGAAAGCCATTTACAATTTGCATTTAAATTCAGTAACGAAGTACAATTCGAAGTACGAGGCACTGCTTGATGATTTAAGACACTATAAGTTAAGAGGCTACAAGATTGTTTTATCGATTAAGGACATTGAAAGATACGATAGAATTTATTCGCTATTAAAAGATAATGACCTAGCTTTCATTCAAGAGAATGAGGTTGAGGATAAACTTTTATCATCTCAGCTATTATTAAGAAATGACTCATCGACGAGAGGCTTTGTCTTTAGCGAGAATAAATTTATTATTCTTTCTGAAAATGATGTCTATGGCTCTCAAAAGGAAAAGATTAGAAAGAAGAAATCATCTAAGAAGCTTGATATTTCAGATATATCAGAAGGGACATACATAGTTCACGAGGACCACGGCGTAGGTATATATAAGGGCATAGTTAAGCTAGAAGTGCTTGGCGCGAAGAAAGACTTCTTATATATACAATATAAAGGTGAGGACAAGCTTTATGTACCTATCGCTCAGATGGATAGGATACAGAAGTTTTCTGATAAGGACAGCAAAGATGTTAAGATAAATAAATTATCTACAAATGACTGGATAAAGCAAAAGTCTAAGTCTAAGAAAGCTATTGAAAGGATGGCTGAGGATCTAGTTGAGTTATATGCAATAAGAGAAGAAAAAGAAGGCTATGCTTTTTCAAAAGATACAGCTTGGCAAAGAGAGTTCGAAGAGTCGTTCCCATATGAAGAGACAAAAGGACAGCTTGAGGCAATAATCGATATAAAAAGGGATATGGAATCAAATAAGCCGATGGATAGACTTTTATGCGGCGACGTTGGTTTCGGTAAGACAGAGGTTGCTCTTAGAGCCGCTTTTAAAGCCATCATGGACGGTAAGCAAGTAGCTTTCTTGTGTCCGACAACCATACTATGTCAACAGCACTACGAAACTATCATCGAAAGATTTAATAAATATCCAATACGTTCAGATATGATGTCGCGCTTTAGAACAAGCAAAGAGCAAAAACAAACAGCTGAAGAACTACAGACACACAGCGTTGACATAGTTGTTGGTACGCACAGGCTATTGTCAGATGATGTTAAATTTAAAGATCTTGGTCTATTGATTATAGATGAAGAGCAAAGATTTGGCGTTAGAGACAAAGAAAAGATAAAGAAACTTAAAGAGAACGTTGACGTGCTATCACTTTCAGCGACACCTATACCTAGAACTATGCACATGGCACTCTCAGGCATTAGAAGTATGTCGGTCATAGAAGAGGCGCCACAAGATAGGTACCCGATACAAACATACGTTTTGGAATACAACAAAAGCCTTGTTAGAGATGCTATACTTAAAGAGATGGATAGAGATGGCCAAGTCTTTTTTGTCTTTAACAATGTCGAAAAGATTGAGTCTATGTATAATGAACTCCAAAACTTAGTGCCCGAAGCAAGAATCGCCATTGGCCACGGACAAATGACTGAGGCGAAGCTTGAAAAAGTGATGATAGACTTTATGTATCATAAATATGATGTATTGCTATCGACAACCATAATCGAAACTGGTCTTGACATACCTAATGCAAATACCATCATTGTATATAACTCTGAAAATATGGGTCTAAGCCAGCTTTATCAATTGCGTGGAAGAGTAGGTAGAATGAACAGAATTGCCTACGGCTACTTTACTTATAGAGAAAATAAAGTACTTACTGAAACGCAAGAAGCGAGACTTAAGGCAATCAAAGAGTTTACTGAGCTTGGTAGCGGATACAAAATTGCTATGCGCGACTTGCAGATAAGAGGCGCAGGCAACCTTTTAGGCACTTCACAACATGGTCATATCGCAGCCATTGGTTACGACTTATATATTAAGTATCTAAACCTTGCCATAAAGAAGCTTAGAGGCTACGAGGTGAAAGAGGATATCGATACAAGAGTTGACATAAATGTGGACGCTTATATACCGGATGACTTTGCACCGGATGAATATGTTAAGATGGATTTATATAAGAAGATAGCTGCCGTTGAAAATGAAGAAATGAAGAGCGAACTTATAGACGAAATTGTTGATAGATTTGCTGACATACCTAAACCGATAGTAAACTTAATCGATATTAGTGAGATTAGATCAATGGCGAAAGAGTTTTCAATCACGTCCATTAACGAAGTGAGTGGCGACTTTAGGATAGAGTTTTTAAACGAGAAGGTCATAAACCCACAGTGGATAGCCGATATTTATAAGAAGTATAAGAACAGACTCTATATCAATAAGAGATATATGAACGTTATAAGAATCTCTATTGAGGGAGAAAACAAGCTAAAGCTTATAAAAGATATATTAATTTTACTTAAAATGAGCAAATAGATAAAAAAAGCTTGAAAAAATATTCAAAAGGTTATATAATAATTCTATGAGTAAAATTTAAGGGGAGATATAATGAAGAAAAAATTTAAAATTGTTTTGCTTGCATTAACGATACTTACAATGATTTTTGCAGTTTCTTGCAAAAAGGCAGATGAAAGTGCAGTAGCAACAGTTAATGGAAAGGCAATATCAGAAAAAGAGTTCACTGAAAACTATAAAGTGTATGAACGTATGTACAAGCAACAACTTGGTGAAGAAGCACTAAAGAAAACTGATAAAGACGGTGTTTCATTCAAAGATAAGCTTAAAGAAAACATACTTGAAAAACTTATAGTTGATGAACTAATTAATCAAGAAATTGATAATAAAAAGATTGCTATTACAGATGAAGAACTAAATAACTTATATGAACAAACTATCAAGGATATGGGTGGACAAGAACAATATGAAGAGTTCTTGAAGCAACAAAATATCACTGATGACTTCATTAAAGATAGTATTAAAAAAGATTATAAGCAACAAAAGCTTGAAGAAGCCTTCTATAAGGACAATAAAGTTACTGAAGAAGAAATCAAAGACTTCTACGATGCTAATAAGGAAAGACTTATTAAGTATAGCTTAAGTCAAATCATGGCAGATAATGAAGAAGATGCTAAGAAGCTTTATGATAAGCTTGAAGCTGGTGAAGATTTTGCTGAACTAGCTAAAAACGAATCAAGCGATACTTATTCAGCTGCTAACGGCGGTAATATGGGCGAAGTACAAGCATCTACTATGCCTGAAGAGTTTTTGAATGCGGTAAGCGCTACTGAAATTGGTTCATATTCTAAAGTATTTAAGAGCGATATGGGTTATCACATAGTTAAAGTTGATGACAAGAAAGATCAATTAGAAGATTTAAAAACTGAAATCGAACAAACACTTAAGAGCCAAAAATTCATTGAATACATGAAAGATCTTAGAGCAAATGCAGATGTTAAGAAGATGGATTTACCTGAAATAAAAGATGAAGATGTAAAGACTAATGAAGAAGATAAAGACTCAGAAACAAAAGAAGACAGCAAAGATAGCGAAACACCTGATGAGGGTGAAGCTGAAGACAAGTCAGATAATAAATAAGTAATAAATTTTAAGGAGGATATTATGGCTGAATACAAATTAAAAGCACAAAAGCGTGATGCTGTAGGAAAAAATAAAGTTGATAAAATTAGACAAAACGAACAATTACCAGCAGCAATATTTCAAAAAGGAAAAGAAACTGAAAACATCACTATTGATGATCTAGAATTTCAAATGTTATATCAAAAAGCAGGTATGACAAGCATTATCGATCTTGACATCGATGGAACAGTTAGACCAGCTATCATTAAAGAAATTCAAAGACATCCATTCAAAAATCAAATCTATCATGTTGGTTTCCAAGGAATTAACATGGATGAAAAGATTAAGATTGAAGTTCCAGTTGAATTAATTAACAGAGATGAAATCAGAAAGCAACCATCTGTATTAAATCAACAACTTGATACTATCGAAGTTTTAGTATTACCAAGCAATATTCCTGATAGTTTCTCAATTGACGTTCAAAACATGGATTATGATGACTCATTCACAGTTAAGGACCTAGTAGGAGACAACGAAGATGTTGAAGTACTTATAGATCTTGATGAAGTTGTATGTTCATTAGCAATGCCAAGAGAAGAAAAAGAAGAGGAAGAAGTAGAAGAAACTTCAGCAGCTGATGTACCTGTAGTAGGTAAAGAAGAAAAAGAAGAAGCTGACAACGAATAATATTAATTATTATATGGCCTTGCCGCTCATTATGAGTAGCAAGGCTTTTTATTTTGCCTAAAAGCGTTCTATAAAATTCATTATTGAGTAAAATCGTTTTACGCGATTCACGTTTAAGAAAAAAACTACTTAATTTGTATAAGATTATTAAGAATATTTAAAATAATAATCGCTTACTCCTTGACTTATAGGTGCCTTTATTTTATAATAAATATGTATGCAAAGGGAGAGTAATATGATTAAAAAACCTAGGTTTAGAGTAGATATAATACTTGTCTTATCAATACTAGCGCTGCTTGCCTTTGGAACCATCATGGTGTATTCAACTACGCTATCATTTTCAAAGCCAGTGCAAAACGGTCTAATGAAGACACACTTTTTGTCTTTAGCATTAGGCATAGTCATTATGTTTGCTTTAATGCTAATTGATTATAATATTTGGGGCAAATTATACTTAATAATATACGCTGGCTGCATCTTATTATTGATTGCAACACTTATCTTTGGTAAGACTGTTAATAATGCTAAGAGCTGGATAGAGATTGGCTCAAGATTTACATTTCAGCCATCAGAGTTTGTTAAGGTAGGCTTAATTATATCGCTTGCGAAATACATAGAAAATAATATTGAAAATATCAATAATCCATTTGTTTTATTAAAGATACTTGCTTTTGCATTTCTACCAGTTGTATTAATATTATTACAACCAGACGTAGGAACAGCAATCGTTTATGTGTTTTTTATATTTATTATGTTATTTTCACAAGGGATATCCTTAAAGTATGTCTTGTACGCCATAGGCTTAGGAGTCTTATCGATACCTGCTCTTTGGTTTTCTATGAACCAATATCAAAAGAACAGAATTTATGACTTCTTGGATCCTACAAGAGACGCGATGGGCTCAGGTAGACAAGTTATTCAAGGAAAGATTGCTCTAGGCTCGGGAAAATTATTTGGTAGAGGCCTATTCAAAGGTACACAAAATATGTATAAGTACGTTCCGGAGAAGCACACTGACTCAATCTTCGCTATAGTTGGCGAAGAAACAGGCTTTGTTGGCGGAGCTATAATGATTTTCTTATACTATAGCATGCTAAGAAGAATGATTATTATTGCTAAAAATTCTGATAATGTTTTTGGCTCGGCCATGGTATCGGGATTTTTAGGAATGTTTTTCTTTCATATAGTTCAAAACATAGGCATGATACTTGGGATACTGCCAGTTACAGGTATTCCGCTACCTTTCATAAGTTATGCGGGAACCTTCCAGCTAACGAGTCTAGCTTGTATAGGTCTAGTTCTATCTGTTAATTACAACAGAGGAGCTACAAGATTTACTGACGATAGCTTAGAACTACTAAAATGATTATCAAGCACAGCGAAGTTGAAAAATTAATTATAAAATATGGCGTAGACGCCTTTAGAATTACAGACGCAGAACGGCTTGAAGCTATTGGAGTGGCGGCAAATGAATTTACAAAGTACAGTGAGGAAGAGAGGCTAAATCCAAAAGATCTTTTTCCTAATGCAAAGAGCATAATAGTTTTTGGACTGAGCTATAATTATAAAAAAGCCAAGAAAAAAGATGGTACTTATTTGCTATCAAGATCTTCGTATGGTTATGACTATCATAAAGTGCTTATGGATAAGCTTAAAGCGATTGATAGAGAGCTCTTTATTGATGCGGAATCAGAAAGTCACGTCTTTGTAGATACTGGTCCACTAGTAGAAAGACTACTTGCGCAAAAGTCAGGCCTAGGATTTTTAGGCAAAAACACATGTATTATCAATCCGAACTTAGGTTCTTTTATCTTTATTGGGTATATAATAAGTAGTGAGCCTAGTGATTATTATGATGAAAGCTTAAAAATTGATTGCAGCTCATGTGATATATGCGAAAGAGCCTGTCCAAACGAAGCCTTGTGTGACTATAAGATGCAGATGTCTAAGTGCTTATCATACATCACGCAGAAGAAGGGTGAGCTAAATGATTTTGAAAAGAAGAATATAAAGACTTACATATATGGCTGCGATATTTGCCAAGAAGTATGTCCATACAATAAAAGCGCAAAAAAAGTATTTCATGAAGAGTTCCACGAGTCAGATGACTATGGCCTTGTTTATAAAGAAGATTTTAAATTAAGCAATAGAGAATTTAAAGAAAAATACAAAGCTATGGCCGCATTATGGCGTGGCAAGAAAATACTTCAGAGAAATGCAAATATTATAGATATAAATAAGAATGATTTATTTAATGAAAGGAAGGGTATTATGTCAAATGTACACGAATTAGGATTTTTAAAAGACAAAATCCAAGAGTTAAAGGATCAAGGAGTTTATAGAAAATTACCTATACTAAGCTCACCTGATGACGCTGAAATTATTTTAAATGGTAAAAAGGTAATTAACTTATCTTCAAACAACTACTTAGGTTTTGCTAATAACCCTAGAATCAAAAAAGCTTCTATCGAAATGGTAGAAAAATACGGAGCAGGTTCAGGAGCTGTTAGAACTATAGTTGGTAACATGGATATCCATGAAGAACTTGAAAAAGTTTTAGCACAATTCAAAAGAGAAGAGAGAGCCTTCATCTATCAATCAGGATTTAACTGCAACGCTGGTACTATCCAAGCAGTAACTGAAAAAGGCGACTTAATCATCTCTGATGAGTTAAACCACGCTTCGATCATCGACGGATCAAGACTTTCTAAAGCAGATAGAGCTATATTTAAGCACTCTGATATGGATAGCTTGGAAGACGTTTTAAAAGAAAAGAGAAAAAATTATAGAAACGTACTTATTATAACTGACGGTGTATTCTCAATGGACGGAGATATAGCAAAACTTCCTGACATTGTTGATTTAGCTGAAAAGTATGAATGTATGACATATGTTGACGACGCTCATGGATCTGGCGTACTTGGTGAAAATGGTAGAGGTACAGTTGACCACTTCAATTTACACGGAAGAGTTGACTTCTCAATTGGTACTTTATCAAAAGCTATAGGCTGTATAGGTGGCTATGTAGCAGGTTCTGAAACAATGTATGAATGGTTAATCCATAGAGCAAGACCAGTACTATTCTCAACAAGCTTAACACCAGCATCAGTTGGTGCTATAACAGAAGCGATCAAGATGCTTATGGAAAGTAGTGAATATACTGATAAACTTTGGGATAACGCTAAATACTTCAAGGAAAAATTAGGCAAACTTGGCTTTAACACAGGCCACAGCGAAACACCTATCACTCCAGTAATTATTGGCGAAGAAGCCAAAGCTATGGAATTCTCAAGAAAATTACTTGAAAACGGAGTATTCGTTTCAGCTATAGTATTCCCAACAGTACCAAGAGGAACAGGTAGAGTAAGATGCATGGTTACAGCAGGACATACTAAGGAACAACTTGACGAAGCATGCAGAATATTTGAAAAAGTTGGAAAGGAAATGAACATTTTACAATAATGTTCGTTACAAACATGCTTATCAGCATAACTGTATATGATGCTTTGAGCTTAAAAGATAAACGCATGGTAGTTAAATCCATCGTTGAAAGGATTAAGTCAAGGTTTAATGTATCTGTATGTGAAGCTTCGGAAAATGATAAGTGGCAGATAAGTGATTTAGGTTTTTCCTTCGTTTCAAATGAAAGTAAATATAACGAGAAAACTATCGAAAAGATTATTAACTTTATCGACAATGACGATAGAGTAGAAATTACAAATATAGATAAAGAGATGTATAGTTATGAGAAAAGTATTAAATAAAAAAGAAGTAAATACAGTTTTGGACATACTGCGTCAGGATTATCCTGACGCAGGTCCTGAGCTGCACTTTAGAAATGAATTTGAGCTGTTGATAGCAACGATATTATCAGCTCAAACTACAGATAAGCAAGTCAATAAGGTTACTGATGTGATGTTTAAAATTATGCCAGAACCTGTAGACTACATAGAAAGACCACTTTCTGAAATAGAAGACATGGTCAAATCCATAGGCTTTTTCAGAAACAAGGCAAAAAACATACAAAAGACTTGCGAGATACTAGTACATAAATACGATAGCCAAGTGCCAAGCACATTTGAAGAGCTAATTGAATTACCAGGAGTCGGTAGAAAGACTGCAAATGTTGTCTTGGCTAATGCTTTTGGTGAACAGAGGATAGCTGTTGATACTCATGTTTTTAGAGTGTCAAACAGAATCGGCTTAGTAAATGAAGACAATGTCTTGGATACCGAAAAGGCGCTTATGAAAAAGCTGCCAAAGGACACTTGGTCACTAGCACATCACCTATTAATCTTTCATGGAAGAAGAGTGTGCAAGGCGCAAAGACCACTATGTGAACTTTGTAATTTAAGTGATATTTGTTTATACAGAAAGGGAATTGATAAATGAAAAAAGGATTATTAATATTTATAGTACTAATATTAATTTTAGGCGGAGGGTACTTTGGCTACACAAAGTATACTGAAGGAAAAAGAATTGAAGCTATGGAAGAAGCTCTTAAAGGAGACGATATTTATACGGGTATTACTATAGACGGCATAGATGTTGGCGGCTTATCTAAAGAAGAGGCTAAAGACAAGATACTTGCCGCAAAAGCTGATGAGCTAGAAGGTAAAAATATCAATATTAATGTAGAAGATAAGAACTATACATTTGAGCTAAAAAATTTAGATCATAAGATGGACATAGATAAGGCCATAAACGAAGCTTACGAATATGCTAGAGAGGGCGAATTAGAAGAAAGATACAATAAATTAGAGGCTCTTAAAGAAAATCCGTTGAACATAGCTATAGATAAGGAGATTGATTACTCACATGTAGATGATTTTGTAGCTAAAATTGCGAGTGAGATTGACACAGGAGCAGTAAACGCAGAATTTAGCGTAAACAATGGCAAAATCACATCTACAGAGAGTAAAGAAGGTAAAAAATTAGATAGAGAAAAACTTAAAAACGATATCTTAGATGCTATTAATAATAGCACAGATACAATTACTGCAAGTGTAGAAACAATTGAGCCAGAAAAGAAACACTCAGACCTTGAAAGAATAAATGGACTTATTGGTTCATTCACAACAGATATAAGCACTAGCTCAAACGAAAGAAAGACAAACATCAGAGTGTCATCAAACTCTGTTTCTAAAAAACTTTTGCTTCCTGGTGAATCATTTAACTTTAATAATGCCATAGGCGATATAACAGCAGCAAATGGATATAAAAACGCTCACGTCTTAAAGGGCGGAGAGTATGAAAATGGCTTAGGAGGAGGCATGTGCCAAACTTCAACTACGCTTTATAATGCGCTTGTTAGAGCAGGAGTTAAAATACTTGAAAGACACCCTCACTCAAGAGCTGCAAACTATGTGCCAAAAGGACAAGACTGCGCGGTTTGGAAAGGATCTAAAAATTTAAGATTTCAAAATTCTTATGATTTTCCTATATATATAGACTCAAGCGTTACAAATAACAAAGTAACATTTTATGTTTATGGCGATAAAACGAAAAAAGATTACGATATAAGTTTTAAATCAGAGATAGTTGAAGTAATAAAGTCAGAAACTATCGAGAAAGAAGATCCAAGCCTAAAACCTGGAGAAAGAATTGTTGATGTAAAAGGATACGATGGCTACAGAGTAGTAACAAACAAGATTGTTACAAAAGATGGAAAAGTAATTTCAAATAAACAATTTGCAAAAAATTACTATCCAAAGAGAGATACTATAGTTAGGGTGTCTACTAAAACTGATGAAGAAACTCCTAGTGGAGATGCTTCAAATAGTGACGATGCGGTGATGCTACCATGATAGATATAAAAGTACTTGCTTTTGATATGGATGGGACTTTACTAAATAGCGAGAAAATGGTAAGCAGAGGAACTTCGCTAGAGCTTGAAAGATTAAGTGAAAGCGGCGTTGAGATAGTTCTATCTAGCGGTAGACTTCATAAGTCAATCGAAGCATATGCAAAGATACTTCCGTTTAAAACATCTATAGTAGCGACAAATGGCAGCGTTGTTACTGACAGTGAAGGCAGAAGAGTCTATGAGAAACCCATCGACACAGATGCATTTATAAAAGTAGTGAACCTGCTTTATGACTACAAGATGAATTTCCATTTTTATGGAGTAAATGAGTTCTATAGACTTAAAGGAACTACATCCTTAAACACTTATTCAAGAGTTCCTAAAAATATTAAAGATACTATTGACATAATTGAATACAATAATATAGGAGAGCTTAGAGATTCATGTGAAAGTAATTCTTATTTTAAGGTTTTATTAGTAGAAGAGGATGAAAATTATCTTGAAGAAATAAGAAGCGAGTTAAAGAAGATAGATGACGTTAAAATATCGAGCTCTTGGTCTAATAATATTGAAATTGTTCCAGATGGGGTAAATAAAGCCAAATCACTTAAGTATTTATGCAAGAATTTAGGATTAAGTTTAGATAATTTGATGTCATTTGGAGACAATAATAACGATATAGAGATGATTGAAGAATCGAAAGTCGGCGTTGCTATGAGCAATGCAACAAACGAATTAAAGCAAAAAGCTGATTTCATAACTGATTATGATAATGATCATGACGGAATTATGAAATTTTTGAAACAATATTTTTAGGAGGAGCTCATGGCAATAAACATAGTATTACATGAACCAGAGATACCTCACAATACTGGGGCCATAGCGAGAACTTGTGTGCTCACTAATTCTAGACTTCACTTAATTAAACCTTTCGGTTTTGACTTAAGTGATAAATACCTTAAAAGAGCGGGCTTAGATTATTGGAAGTATCTGGATCTTACAATCTACGAAAACCTGGATGATTTTTTTGAAAAGAATAAAGATGCAAACTTTTATCTAGCAACAACAAAGACTAAAAACATTTATTCTGATGTTAAATTTAAAGATGGCGATTATATATTTTTCGGAAAAGAAACAGCGGGCTTGCCAGAGGGCTTAGTTAATAAATACAGTGACAGAGCAATAAGGATACCAATGATTAAAGATTTAAAAAGATCATTAAACCTAGCAAACTCTTGTACGGTAATTTTATATGAAGCTCTTAGGCAATTAGATTTTATGGAACTTATATAGGTGATTTTATGGATTATGCATTAGGACTTATGGGCGGCCTGGGTTTATTCCTATACGGAATGAGCCTTATGGGGGACGGACTTCAAAAGGCGGCTGGAAGCAAATTAAAAAAAATAATTGGGGCGTTAACTAAAAACACCTTTATGGGTATATTAGTTGGTACAGTAGTAACTATGATTATACAAAGCTCATCAGCAACTACTGTTATGGTTGTCGGCTTTGTAAACGCTGGTTTAATGAACCTATATCAAGCAGTTGGAATAATATTCGGAGCAAACATAGGAACAACAATTACTGGCCAAATGCTTGCTTTAAATATATCAAGATATGCACCAGTAGCAATATTTGTTGGTGTGCTTCTTTTCATGCTTGGTAAAAAGAAAAAAATTAAGAGCTATGCAGAAATTATTTTAGGTATAGGTATACTTTTCTTTGGTATGGCAGCAATGGGAGAAGCAATGAGGCCATTAGGAGAAAGTACTGTATATTCAAATTTGATGGCGAAACTTACTAATCCTTGGCTAGGAATGTTAGTAGGTATTGTTATGACAACAATACTGCAGTCATCATCAGCTGCTCAAGCGATTATACTAGCATTAGCATCACAAAATATTATTAATATGCACATAGCCTTTCCAATATTATTTGGTCAAAACATAGGTACAACAACTACAGCACTTATTTCAAGTATTGGAGCTAGTAGAACGGCTAAACAAGCAGCTTTTATACATTTTATGTTTAACGTCTTTGGTTCATTACTATTTATGCTTTTATTAAAGAATCCTGTTGAAGCTTATGTTGTTAATAACTTTAGTCAAACAACAACACAAATCGCCATGGCACATACTTTCTTCAACGTTATTAACGTTTTATGGATGATGCCATTTGCGAAAGTACTTGTTAAATTAGCTCAAAAGCTAATACCAGAAGGCGACGATAAAGCCGATAAGCACGCAATACATCTAGACTATCGTATACTTACTACACCAGCCTTAGCAATAGAAACAGTTATGGATGAATTAACAAGAATGAACGATTTAGTTCTTCAAAATATTGATGATTCAAGAGATTTATTGATTAATAAAAAGAGTGAATTAATGGACGTTATTTACGATAGAGAAGAGCTTATTAATAGTCTGCAAAAAGAAATTATAGATTATTTAGTAAAGGTATCAACGTCAGGACTTTCTAAAGAACAGCACGAAACGGTCGACGATTTATTCTTTATTGTAAATGATATAGAGAGAGCTGGAGACCATGTTAAGAACATTACTCAGTTAAGCGAAGAAAAAACTAACATGGATATACATTTTACACAAGAAGGCAAGAACGAATTAAATGAAATTTATGATTTAACATATAAAGTATTTACTATGACTATGGATGCTTATAGATCTATGTCAGAGGAAAAAGCATATGACATAGTTAATACTGAAAAAGAAATAGATATTTGCGAAGAAGCATTTAGAGAAAAGCATTTTAGAAGACTGATGACAAACGAATGTGAAGAAGAGCAAGGCATCATCTTCCTAGATACAATATCAAATCTAGAAAGAATAGGTGACCACGCAGATAATATTGCAGGATATATATTAAAACATTTTGAATAATT
The DNA here is from genome assembly GCA_900539725.1 of uncultured Eubacteriales bacterium. Taxonomy (GTDB): domain Bacteria; phylum Bacillota; class Clostridia; order Tissierellales; family Peptoniphilaceae; genus Fenollaria. The sequence continues at coordinate 22,254 of UQDI01000019.1, forward strand.
AAGTCATTTTCTTCATAAATTGTTTTAATTCAGATATAAAAAATTAAAATATAGAAATGCTTGCAAATTTATACTATTTGTAGTATAATATAATCAGTAAAGAACTGGACGACAGATGCGGGAGAGAACATATGTCACCGAAGGGTAAAGAATTTAAGCTCACTACTTAAATTCAAAAGTCTCAGGTAAAAGAACCGCATTTTGACAGTACTCTGGAAAGCTTATAGCACCGATGGAGCAATCTTGTTTAAGAGAATCTCACAGGTTATAGACAGAGAACAAGAGTGGCTTGTTTTCTGTTTTTTATTTTACAGACAATTTTGTTAATAAACAATATGTAGTATAAGGAGGTATATCATTAATGTATGATGTAATTATTATTGGAGGAGGCCCTGCAGGACTAGCAGCTGGCTTATACGCTTCAAGAGCAAGACTTAAAACTCTTATCCTAGAAAAGGAAAAAGCTGGTGGACAAATAGTTATAACTGACGAAGTTGCTAACTATCCTGGTTCTGTTGAAGAAGCTTCAGGTCCAAGCCTAATTAAGAGAATGAAAGATCAAGTAGACAGCTTTGGAGCTGAATTCGTTTTAGATACTGTTGAAAAACTAGAACTAAACGATAAAGTTAAAAAAGTTGTTTGCAAAGACAAAACTTATGAAGGCAAGACTGTTATAGTTGCTACAGGCGCTACACCAAGAAAGATTGGTTGCCCAGGCGAAGTTGAATTTACAGGCAGAGGCGTAAGCTACTGCGCAACTTGTGATGCTAACTTCTTTGAAGACATGGAAGTTTATGTAGTAGGTGGTGGAGACTCAGCTTTCGAAGAAGCTATGTACTTATCTAAATTTGCTAGAAAGGTTACACTTGTTTACAGAAAAGGTAAAGAAGAAGCACGTGCAGCTGAAAGTATTAAAGAAAAAGCATACAAGAATCCAAAACTTGACTACATCTGGAACGCTAACGTTGTAGAAGTAAAAGGTGACGGAATCTTAACAAGCATAGTTCTTGAAGATACTAAGACAAAAGAACAACGCGAAATATTTGCTGATGAAAACGACGGAACATTTGGTCTATTCGTATTCGTAGGATATATTCCAAAGAACGATATTGTTGAAGGCATCTTAGATATGGAAGGCGGCTACATCGTTACTGATGAAAACATGCACACAAATATCCCTGGAGTATTTGCAGCTGGAGACAACAGAAAGAAAGAATTAAGACAAGTTGTTACAGCAACTGCAGATGGAGCTATTGCAGCTACACAAGCAGAAAAATATATTAACGAAAACTTTGCAGACTAATAGTCTAAGTATATAAAGTAAAGATATTTTAAGGAGGAATCGTAATGTTAGAAGTAACAAAAGACAATTTTGAACAAGAAGTTAAACAAGCAGAAGGCTATGTATTAGTGGATTTCTGGGGTCCTACATGTGAACCTTGCAAGGCTTTAATGCCACACATCCACGCAATGGAAGAAGAATTTACAAACGTTAAATTCACTTCATTTGATATTTCAAAAGGTAGAAGATTAGCAATTGGTGAAAAAGTTATGGGTTTACCTGTAATTGCTATCTACAAAGACGGTTCTCAAGTAGATTCAAGAGTTAAAGAAGACGCTACTAAAGAATCAGTTAGAGAAATGTTAGAAAAATATAACTAAAGTTTATTTACTATTTTATAGTTAAATATATTCAAATTTTAAGGGAGGTGAGATTATGCGTCTAGAAATAGGCAACGTGCTTATTAAAGATGTTCAATTCGGCCAAGAGACAAAGGTAGAAAATGGAGTTCTATATGTAAATAAAGAAGACATTATCAATCTTTGCAAGGAAGATGAACACATTAAATCCGTAGACGTAGAAATCGCTAGACCGGGAGAAAGTGTTAGAATCACACCGGTTAAAGATGTTGTTGAACCAAGAGTTAAAGTTGAAGGCCCTGGTGGAGTATTCCCTGGAATTCTTTCAAAAGTTGACGTAGTTGGTTCAGGTAAAACAAACGTTCTTAAAGGTTGTGCAGTAATGACAACAGGTAAAATTGTTGGTTTCCAAGAAGGTATTGTCGACATGACAGGACCAGGTGCTCAATATACGCCATTCTCAAAAACTAACAACATTGTAGTTATTGCTGAACCAATTGATGGTTTAAAGCAACACGAACATGAAAAAGCTCTAAGATATTGTGGATTCAAGACTGCAGCTTACTTAGCTGAAGCAGCAAGAAACTTGACTCCAGATGAAACAGAAGTTTATGAAACACTACCTTTAATGGAAGGTGCTGAAAAGTTCAAAGGACTTCCAAGAGTTGCATATGTTCAAATGCTACAATCTCAAGGACTTCTACATGACACATACGTTTATGGTGTCGATGCAAAGCAAATAGTTCCAACAATTTTATATCCAACTGAAGTTTTTGATGGAGCTATAATTAGTGGTAACTGCGTATCATCATGCGATAAGAACCCATCTTATGTACACATGAACAACCCAGTTGTTAAGGAATTGTACAAAGAACACGGTAAAACTATCAACTTTGTTGGTATGATTATCACTAACGAAAACGTTTATCTTGCAGATAAGGAAAGAAGTTCAAACTGGACTGCTAAACTAACTAGATATCTAGATCTTGATGGAGCTGTTGTTTCACAAGAAGGTTTTGGTAACCCAGATACAGACTTAATCATGAACTGCAAGAAGATCGAAGGTCAAGGCGTTAAGACTGTAATCATTACAGACGAATACGCTGGTAGAGACGGTGCTTCTCAATCATTAGCAGACGCTGATAAGGCTGCAGACGCAGTTATTACTGGCGGTAACGCTAACGAAGTTATAGAGCTACCTAAGATGGACAAAGTTATAGGTCACCCTGAATTTATCGATACAATCGCAGGTGGATTTGACGGTTCATTAAAAGCTGATGGCTCTGTAACAGTTGAAATCCAAGCTATAACAGGAGCTACTTCTGAAGTAGGTTTCGGATATTTAACAGCAAGAGGCAAATAATTAATAAAAAATAAAAATAGGAAAGGAGAGTTTTTGAATGTCAATATTTAATGAAAATTCAAAAGTTGTTATAATTGGCGACAGAGACGGTATTCCTGGTCCTGCTATGGAAGAGTGTGTAAAGACAACTCCAGCAGAAGTTGTATTCTCAGCTACTGAGTGTTTTGTCTGAACTGCAGCTGGCGCTATGGACCTAGAAAACCAAAACAGAGTAAAAGAAGCCGTAGATAAATACGGTGCAGAAAACATTATAGTTTTACTTGGTGGAGGAGAAGCTGAAACAGCAGGCTTAGCAGCTGAAACTGTTACAGCAGGTGACCCTACATGGGCTGGTCCTTTAGCCGGAGTCTCGTTGGGACTTAAGGTATACCATGCATTAGATCCTGAATTCAAGGAAAGTGTTGATGCAGGCGTTTATGACGAACAAATAGGCATGATGGAAATGGTATTAGACGTTGATGCTATTACTAGTGAAATCAAAGCTATCAGAGATGAGTACACTCAATATAAATAGTGCCCAAAAATTTTAGTAAAAGGGGGGAAATATGATGAGTAAATTAAAAGTAGTTCATTATATTAACCAATTCTTTGCCGGTGTTGGTGGAGAAGAAAAAGCTGATATAAAACCTTACGTTGAAGAAAAGGTTATGGGTCCTGGAATGGCTTTAAATGGCCAATTCAAAGGAGAAGCTGAAATTGTTGCAACTATAGTATGTGGTGACTCATATTTCGGAGAAAACATTGAAGAAGCAAAAGCAGCTATACTAGAAATGGTTAAAAAATATGAACCGGATCTATTCATCGCAGGACCTGCATTTAACGCAGGAAGATACGGTGTAGCTTGCGCTACAATTACTGATGCAGTACAAAATGAACTTGGCATTCCTGCAGTAACTGGTATGTATGTTGAAAACCCAGGTGCTGATATGTTCAAGAAATCAGTATATATAGTAAGCACAAAGAACAGTGCAGCTGGTATGGTTGACGCTGTTAAAAAGATGGCTCCATTAGCTCTTAAAGTAGCTAAGAATGAAGAAATCGGTACTCCAGCAGAAGAAGGATACATCGAAAGAGGAGTAAGATACAATTTATTCGCAGAAGAAAGAGGAGCAAGAAGAGCTGTAGACATGATGATTAAAAAATTAAAAGGCGAAGAATTCGTAACAGAGTATCCAATGCCTAACTTCGATAGAGTTGATCCAAATCCAGCAGTTAAAGATATTACAAAAGCAACAGTAGCTTTAGTAACTTCTGGTGGTATTTGTGCAAAAGGAAACCCTGATCATATAGAATCATCATCAGCTTCTAAATACGGAAGATATGATATTACAGGTGTAGATGCATTTACAAGTGAAAACGCTGAAACAGCTCACGGTGGATATGACCCTGTATATGCTAACGAAGATCCTAATAGAGTTTTACCTCTTGATATCATGAGAGAATTTGAAAAAGAAGGTAAAATAGGAAAATTATATAATGCTTATTTCACTACAGTTGGTAACGGTACTGCCGTTGCAAACGCAAAGAAATTTGCAGAAGAATTCTCTAAAGAATTAGTTGAAAACCATGTTGACGCAGTTATATTAACTAGTACCTGAGGTACTTGTACACGTTGCGGTGCAACAATGGTAAAAGAAATCGAACGTGCAGGAATCCCTGTAGTTCACATGTGTACAGTAGTTCCAATTTCATTAACAGTTGGTGCTAACAGAATAGTTCCAACAATAGCTATTCCACATCCACTTGGAGATCCAAAACTTGATCACAAAGAAGAAGTTTCTCTAAGAAGAAAGCTAGTTGAAAAAGCATTACATGCTTTAGAAACTGAAGTTGATGGACAAACTGTTTTCGATAAATAATTATTTTAGATAATTATACTCGCCCTTTTAATTAAGGGCGAAGTACATAATTAGTTTATGTCATAGTATTGCTATGTTATAGATAATTCATAATAAAAAAATATTACGGAGGTGTATGGATGAATTATTCAGTATTAAAGGGTGCAGCTTATGTATTGTTACAAGCACCTGATATGGTAATCCACAATGGAACTACTCAAACAACAGAAAGAACTCTACATCCAGATTCAGAGTATCTAAAGGCAGTTCCAAAACATTTAAGAAGTTTCGAAGACTGTGTTAACTATTTACCTAACCAAATTTATATAGGTAATGAAGTTCCTGAAAAATTAAGAGAAGTACCTGAGCCATGGCATGAAAATTTATTAAATGGCGCAGATAGACACGGTGCTAAGGGTGAAATTCTTCCACAATCTGAACTTATAGGTATGATGAAAGTAGCTGACGTTTTCGAGTTAGTTTTCTTAACTCCAGAATTTACTGATCAAGTTAGAAAAGAATTCGAAGAACATCCGCTAATCAATGATGAATTAATCGCTAGATTAGGAAAAGGCACTGAATTAGCAGAAATTGAAGGCTTGATTAAAGATCACGGTGCTGAAGCAATCATGAACGAAGATAAAGTTGTTGGTTGTGTAAAGAGAGCACATGATGTTGACCAAAACTTATCTGCTCACGTAATGTTTGAAAACTTAGTAGTTAAAGCATCAGGTATATTTGCTGCTTTAAACTGTATAGAAAAGAACCACATAGACCCTGCATCAATTGAATATGTAATTGAATGTTCAGAAGAAGCATGCGGTGACATGAACCAAAGAGGTGGCGGTAACTTTGCTAAATCTATAGCAGAATTAACTGGTTTAGTTAACGCATCAGGTTCAGACGTAAGAGGTTTCTGTGCTGCACCAACTCACTCTTTAATTTCAGCTGCTTCTTTAGTACAAGCTGGAACATTTAAGAATGTTATGGTTGTAGCTGGTGGTTCTAGTGCTAAACTTGGCATGAACGGAAGAGACCATGTTAAGAAAGAAATGCCAATAATCGAAGACTGTGTTGCAGGATTTGCATTTGTTGTTTCTCAAAACGATGGAGAACATCCAATAATCAGAACTGATATAGTTGGTAGACACACAGTTGGCACTGGTTCATCACCACAAGCAGTTATCACTTCTTTAGTTACAAATCCACTAACAAAAGCCGGATTAAAAATCATAGATGTAGATAAATATTCAGTAGAAATGCAAAATCCAGATATAACAAGACCAGCTGGAGCAGGTGACGTTCCTGAAGCTAACTTTAAGATGATAGGAGCTTTAGCTGTAAAGAATGGCGAAATCGAAAGAACTGCACTTCCTGATTTTATCGTTGAACATGGTATGAAAGGTTGGGCTCCAACTCAAGGCCATATACCTTCAGGAGCACCTTATCTTGGATTTGTTATAGATGATATCAAGAGCGGAGCAGTAAAAAGAGCTATGATTGTTGGTAAGGGAAGCTTATTCTTAGGTAGAATGACAAACCTATTCGACGGTGTTTCTATAGTAATCGAAAAGAACCCAGGAAAGGTTAGCGAAGAAAGCGCTGCATCTGAAGAAACTATCAAGAAATATGTAGCAGATGCAATGAGAGATTTCGCTAAATCATTCACAGAAGAAAATTAGAGGTGACGATATGTCAGACAACATTAAGAAAATGATTGGACAAGTTTTTAATGACATCGCTGATGGCTTAGAAACTGGTTCATTCGGTAAAAAAGTACGTGTTGGCTTAACAAGTTTTGGTAGCGAACACGGTACTGAAAACTTAGTTAAAGCTGCAGAACTTGCTCAATCTAGAGATTCTTCAATCGAAGTTGTCCTTATCGGTCCTAAAGCAGAAACAGAATTAACTCAATATGAAGTTTCTGATGAAGATCAAGGCTACAAGAAGATGGAGGAACTATTAGATTCTGGAGAGATAGATGCATGCGTTACTATGCATTATAACTTCCCAATCGGAGTATCTACTGTAGGTAGAGCAGTTACTCCAGGATATGGTAAAGAAATGCTTATAGCAACAACTACAGGAACATCTTCTGCACACAGAGTAGAAGCAATGGTTCTTAATGGTATCTATGGTTTAATCGTAGCTAAGGCATTAGGTAATCAAGATCCAAGTCTTGGTATACTAAATGTTGATGGAGCAAGACAAGTTGAAAGAGCTTTTAAACAATTAAACGAAAATGGATTTAATATAAAATTTGCTGAGTCACACAGAGCAGACGGTGGAGATGTAATGAGAGGAAACGACTTATTACAAGCTTCATGTGATGTTGTAGTTAATGACTCACTTACAGGTAACATTCTTATGAAGATGTTCTCTTCATTCACAACTGGTGGATCATACGAAGCAGCTGGCTTTGGTTATGGACCTGGTATTGGTGAAGACTTCGATAGAACTATTCTTATAGTATCTAGAGCATCAGGTGTTCCTGTTGTAGCAAATGCACTAACATATGCTGCAAGCCTAGTTAAAGGTAACTTACACAAGGTAGCAAAATCTACTTTTGAAGCAGCTAATGCAGCTGGCTTAAAAGATGTTTTAGCATCATTAAATAAAGCTAACGAAAAGAAAGATGATGGTCCAAAGGAAGCAGTAGCAGCTCCACCAAAGGAAGTTGTTGAAGAAGCTATCGCTGGTATCGATATACTAGAACTTGAAGATTCAGTTCAAGCACTTTGGAAAGAAGGCATCTATGCTGAAAGCGGTATGGGTTGTACAGGACCAGTTATCATGGTTAGCGCAAAGAACCTAGATAAAGCTAAAGAAGTTTTAGCAAAAGCTGGATATATAACAAGCGATGCAAATTGCTAATTAAAAATGAGGCGCAAGCCTCATTTCAGACTGTTGACAAAGTAGGCATATTTTTTAAAAATTATGCCTACTTTTTTTGCT
>UQDI01000020.1 GCA_900539725.1 uncultured Eubacteriales bacterium
GACAGATTAACCAACGTCCTTGAGGCGTGGCTAGTAATACAGGCCCTTTGGGCCGTATGAGAAAAACCCCCGGCTAGGCCGGGGGATATTTATTATGCCACGTGCATGGCTATAGACTCATGCCGTGCTTAATACATCCGCCGCGCTTATATATGGCGCACGGAGGTCCATTAGCAAGGCTAGATGCTTTGTAAATATTTTGTATAATTATAATCTCATTTTCACCCGCCTTTGTATTGATAAATCACTGCTTTTGTGGTAAAATTAAATTTAGAGGTTGATATAATGACTGAAGTATTAAAAATTACTGATGATAATATAAAATTATGCGCTGAAGAGATTAAAAAAGGCGGTCTCGTTGCCTTTCCGACTGAAACTGTTTATGGTCTTGGTGCGGATGGATTAAATGCTGAGGCTGTAAAAAAGATTTACGAAGCAAAGGGCAGGCAAAGTGATAACCCTCTTATACTTCATATAGCATCGCGCGAGATGATTGAGCCGCTTGCTTATTACGAGAGTAAATACGATGCGCTTCTTGATGCTTTTTGGCCGGGACCTATGACCATAATCTTAAAGAAGAAGGACATCGTTCCAAGTGTCATCACTGCTGGGCTTGATAGCGTCGCTATACGTATGCCATCGAGCGATGTAGCGAGAAAGCTGATTGAGTATGCGGGCACACCCATAGCCGCTCCAAGCGCGAATATATCGGGCTATCCATCACCAACATGCGCTGAGCATGTATACAAGGACCTTCATGGCAAGCTAAAATACATACTTGACGGCGATATGAGTGAGGTCGGAATCGAATCAACTGTCATCGACTTAAGTAGAGACAAGGTCCGCATCTTAAGACCGGGCAAAATCTCATTAGAGGATTTACAAAAAATTATTCCTGAAGCTGAATACGACGAGGCCATCACTGACGATAAAGAAGTGAAGAAGCCCATCAGTCCAGGACAAAAATACACGCATTACAAGCCAAACGCAAAAGTAGTCATCATCATGGCTGAGGGCGAGGATCTTATTAAAAAGATGAAGACCGAGTATGAGGAAAATATTGAGAAGAATCCAGTTGTTTTCACGCTTATGGAGTACGAAGACGAGTTCCATGGCTTCAAGACCATGGACCTAGGATCAATTAAGGAGCCCATCAGCATATCGCACAATATATTTAACTTATTAAGAACGGCTGATGACAAAGGCTATGGCTACATCATCTTACAAGGCTACGAGCGCAAGGGCATTTTCATGGCGATTATGAACAGAATCATCAAGTCGTCGGGCCACAATATAAAGTATTGAAAATAAAAATTTTATATGATAAAATTGTAAAGGAGAGGTATCATGAGAAAGATAGGCATTGCATCAGATCACGGAGGATTTGAATTAAAGGAAAAGTTAAAGAGCTACCTTAGTGAAAAAGGTATCGAAGTCGTTGATTATGGAACTGATTCAACTGAGTCGGTTGACTACCCTGTTTATGGCAAGAAGGCTGCTAAAGGTGTAATTGCAGGCGAAGTAGAAAAGGCTGTTGTTATCTGCGGCACTGGTATAGGCATTTCACTTGCTGCGAACAAGGTAGAAGGCATCAGATGCGCTCTTTGCACTAACGAATACATGGCAAAGATGTCTAGAAATCATAACGACGCGAACATGCTAGCTCTTGGCGCAAGGGTAATCGGTGACGAGCTTGCGAAATCTATACTTGATACATTTTTAGCGGAAGAATTTTTAGCAGGAAGACATAAAAGAAGAGTCGATTTAATCGAAAATTGTTAGGAGGGTATTATGGTAACTGTATTTGATCATCCACTTATTAAACACAAACTAAGCATATTAAGAATGAAGCAAACTGGTACAAAGCAATTTAAGGAGATAGTTACTGAGCTATCTATGCTTATGGGCTACGAAGTAACTAGGGATTTACAACTAGAAGAAATGACTATAGAGACACCTATATGCAAGACTACTGGCTATAGCTTAGCTGGAAAGAAGATTGCGCTAGTACCAATACTTAGAGCTGGTCTTGGTATGGTTGACGGCATGTTAAGCCTACTTCCAGCAGCAAAGGTTGGCCACATAGGTCTATATAGAGATCCAGAGACTTATGAACCAGTTGAATACTACTGCAAACTCCCTTCAGACATTGAGAAGAGAGAGGTCATAGTGCTTGACCCAATGCTTGCAACTGGCGGAAGTGCATCTGCTGCCATAGACTTCTTAAAGAAGAGAGGCGCAAAGCATATCAAGCTTGTAAACATCATCGCTGCTCCTGAAGGAGTTGAGTACGTAAAGAGTCATCACCCAGATGTTGACATCTTCGTTGCGAGTGTTGATGAAAAGCTTAATGAGCATAAATACATCGTTCCAGGTCTTGGAGACGCAGGAGACAGACTTTTCGGAACTAAGTAGGTGAATTAATTGAGGAGAATATATTTTGCGGCTTTTGTAAGCTTGGTCCTTGGACTAATACTTACTAAGCTTCAAATACGCTTGTCTAAGAAATTCGGTTTCATTGACGTACCAAAGGATCAAAGACGTATGCATACTGACGCCATCCCGACTTGCGGGGGCTTTGCTATGTACTTCGCAATCTTTATCCCATATATGATACTATATAAGTTTACGCCAAGGAACACAGCCATATTCATAGGTGCGACAATCATCATGCTATCTGGCTTCTACGATGACATGCATGACCTTAAACCGAAATACAAGGTTCTATTTCAGCTATTAGCTGGACTTGTAGTATATTTCTTAGGCAATATAAGGATAATGAACATAGGTAACCCATTTATTGATAATAATTTGTTATCGCTTGGCTACCTATCGCTTCCAGCAACGCTATTTTGGATAGTGGCTGTTACAAACATCATAAATTTAATAGATGGGCTCGATGGCCTAGCAGGAGGCGTTGTATTTATCTCGTCAATGACTTTAGCCGTGGTATCGGTTTCGTATGAACAGTACTCGCTGACAGCTTTATGCCTATGTGTCGGCTTTAGCTACCTAGCCTTTTTAAAATATAATTTTGTTCCGGCAAAGATATTCATGGGCGATACAGGCGCTTTACTCGCGGGCTTTATGCTCTCTGTCATCACTATACAAGGAGCGATGAAGGCGGTTGCAGCCATAGGTATCATAGTGCCAATCATGATACTTGGCCTACCTGTCTTTGATACTACATTTGCAATGATTAGAAGGCTTCTTAGCGGCAGGTCCATCGCCTCGGCGGACAAGGGCCACCTGCACCACAGACTCTTAAGAAAGTATTCGACTAAGAAGACGGTTTTGATACTATATACGATATCAGCCATATTCTCAATATTTGGCATACTTGTGATGAAGCTTAGAAATACTGTTTCGGTACTTATTTCAGGAATTATATTTATGATAATAGTTTTTTTAGCATACAAGATTGGATTGTTTAAGGATGGTGAAAATTGAAAGCTTTAGTAATATTTGGAACAAGGCCTGAAGGTATAAAGATGGCCCCTATTATTAAGGAGCTTAAAAACGCTGATGGTGTTGAGCTTGTAACGTGTATAACGAGTCAGCACAGAGAGCTTTTGGACTCGGTAATAAAGGTTTTTGATTTAGAAATTGATTATGATTTGAATATATTTGAAAAGGGACAGACTTTGACTGATATAACTGTGAGGTCATTAAAGGGACTTGAAGAGGTTATTAAGAAGGAAAAGCCTGATGTTGTCTTGGTTCAAGGCGATACTACAACTGTGTTTGCGGGAGCACTTGAGGCCTTTTACAACGGCGTAAAGATAGGTCACGTTGAGGCGGGACTACGTAGTGGCAATATTTTAAGCCCATTCCCAGAGGAAGCGAACAGGAAGCTAACTGGCATCATGACTGACTTTCATTTCTGCCCAACACAAAGGGCGAAGGAAAACCTTATCAAAGAAGGCTACGATATGGATAAGCTTTACATAACTGGTAACACTGTTATTGACGCGCTTCTAATGACTGCCGATAAGGTCGATTCATTTACAAGAGATGATCTTAAGAATATTGATTTAAGTAAAAAGCTAATTCTTCTTACTTCACACAGAAGAGAGAATCAAGGCGAGCCTATGGAAAATATCTTTGGCGCAGTAAGAAAGATTGCTGATGAATTTAGTGATGTGAACATAGTCTTTCCTATGCACCCAAATCCAAGGGTTAGGGAGCTTGCGAAGAAGCACTTAGATGGAGCAGCTAATGTAATTCTAACTGAGCCGGTTGAGTATGAAGACATGGCTTATATACTTAAACATGCCTACATGGTTGTCACTGACTCAGGTGGACTGCAAGAGGAGGCACCAGCGCTTGGCGTGCCAGTTCTTGTTATTAGACGCGAGACTGAAAGGCCTGAAGGCATTGAATATGGCACTGCAAAGCTTGTCGGAACTAAATTTGATAGCGTTTATAATAATATGAAGATGTTATTAACAGATGAAGATGAGTATATGAAGATGCATAAGGCCATCAACCCATATGGCGACGGCAATAGCGCCAAGATGATTAAAGATATATTGATAAGAGAGGTAAAGTAATGAAATTAGGTATAGTAGGACTACCAAATGTTGGTAAGTCAACACTTTTTAACGCCGTGACAAAGGCGGGAGCGGAGGTAGCTAACTACCCATTCTGCACCATAGACCCCAATGTCGGCGTTGTTGAAGTGCCAGACGAGAGATTAAAAATATTAACAGATGTAAATAAATCGAAGAAAACAATTCCAGCTGTAATTGAATTTTATGATATAGCTGGTCTTGTTAAGGGCGCATCAAAGGGCGAGGGCCTTGGCAATAAGTTTTTGTCACATATAAGGGAAGTCGAAGCCATTGTCCACGTGTTAAGAGTTTTTGAAGACGAAAACATTGTCCATGTCGATGGAAGCATTGATCCAATCAGAGACATAGAGACTATAAACCTAGAATTAATCTTCTCTGACTTGGATATGGTTGATGCGAGAATACAAAAACTTACAAAGCAAGTGAAAGGCGACAAGTCTTTACAAGCTGAACTTGATTTATTAAATGAAGTGAAAAAGGTTCTTGAAGAAGGAAAGTCGGCCAGAGTGCTTGAGCTTAATGATGATCAAAAGGCTATGCTTAGAGGATTTAACTTGCTTAGCTTAAAACCAATTATCTACGTTTTAAATGTATCTGAAGATGACTACATCAATGATTTAAAGGACAATAAATATGTTGACAAGCTTAGGGAGTACGCTGAAGCAGAAGGCTCTGAGATAGTTCCTATCTCTGTTAAGATTGAAGAAGAGATGAGTGAACTTGATGATGAAGAGAGAAAAGCCTTTCTTGAAGACATGGGCATAAAAGAGTCTGGTCTAGATAGACTTATCAGAAAGAGCTATAAGCTACTTGGCCTAATGAGCTTCTTAACAACTGGTGAAGACGAGACAAGGGCGTGGACTATTAAGAAGGGTACTAAAGCCGTTGACGCAGCAGCTAAGATACACTCAGACATCGCTAGAGGCTTTATACGTGCGGAAGTTGTTAGCTACGATGACCTTGTAGCCAACGAAATGTCCATGAACAAAGTAAAAGAGAAGGGCCTTATGAGGCTAGAAGGCAAAGACTATATTATGCAAGAAGGAGATATAGTTTACTTCAGGTTTAATGTATAATGAAAATTTTAGAATATGATGAAAAATTAACTTTTAAGTCAAAGTACTACGATGAGGAAGCTGTTTTTCTTGATATTGAAACGACAGGACTTAGCCCCATGAGAAGCTTTATCTACCTCATCGGGCTAGTTTTTATTGACTTAAAGAAGCTGACAATGCATATAACGCAGCTCATAGCTGAAGATAGAGATGAGGAAGAAGAAGTTCTTAAGCTAATGAAGGAGAGGCTTAAGGGCTACAAGACAGTCGTTACTTATAACGGAAACTCCTTTGACCTTCCTTTCATCGCGAAGAGGTCCGAGCGTTATGGCATAGAGCCCATAGTCATGGACTCCTTTGATATGTATGAAAAACTTAGGCTACACAAGGACACGCTAAAGCTTGATGGGCTTAAGCAAAAGAATATTGAGAAGAAGCTTGGCATCACTAGAGAAGACCGTTACAATGGCGGCGAGTGCATCAGCTTTTACAAAGACTATGTGAAAAACAAAAATCAAGAAAGTTTTGATAGATTTGTCCTTCATAACTACGATGACCTTTTGTATATGCCGGCAACTATGTCTATACTGGACCTATTGGATGAGAAGATCACCATAGACATAGACGGACGCAAATACAAATTCGATAAGCACAGCATAAAAAAAGACATCTTGATGATTGATTTTACTACCGATATGGGTATTAATACTTATGTAGAGGAAACAGGCTACCTCATTGAAGAGGATGAGGGCTTAAGGCATCTTGAGTTTACGTTAAAGACTGGCTATATGAAGGATGCACGCAAGGTGAAATACCTTGAGAAGAGCTCCCTTGCTAGCTTAAGTCACGAGGACTTCGATGGCGAGGACTTAGTCGAGGAAGGCGTTGTTCCTATACGTATACAAAATAAATTATTTATTCGAAATATAATTAAATTAGGTAGTATTTAGGAGGTTAAGATGAAATTAGAACTTTATTACAAGGCTGAGTGCCCATTCTGTCAAAAGGTATTAAACTACATGATGGACAATTGTCAAATTAAGGATGTTGAACTTGTTGACATTAAAGAAGAAAATAACAACGAAGACTTAATCAAAAGAGGCGGCAAGGACCAAGTGCCATGCCTATTCATTGACGGCAAGCCGCTTTACGAATCAGACGATATAATTAAGTATTTCAAAGAAAATTTTTAGGAGGTAAAATTATGGACTACAAAGATTTACCAGCACAAGAGGTTTTTCATTGGTTTAAAGAGATTAACCAAATCCCAAGAGGATCAGGCGACGAAAAGAGAATTTCTGATTTTCTATACAATTGGGCTAAGGAAAGAAATTTAGACGTTTGGCAAGATGAGGCTCTAAACATCGTTATACACAAGGGCGCTACTAAGGGCTATGAAAATGCTCCAAAGGTTATCCTACAAGGACATATGGATATGGTTTGCGAAAAAGGTTTAGATAGCAACCATGATTTCTCTAAAGATCCAATCGAAATGATAGTTGACGGAGACTATCTAAGAGCAAATGATACAACACTTGGCGCTGACGATGGTATAGCAGTTGCTATGGCACTTGCAGTACTAGATGCAGATGACATCGAGCACCCAGCCATCGAAGCAGTGTTTACAACAGCTGAAGAAACATCCATGGTCGGAGCAGTAAACTTAACTAATGAGCACCTAAGCGGCGATTACCTATTCAATATTGACTCTGAAGAAGAAGGTATATTCTTATCATCAAGCTCAGGCGGTGTCAATAGTGAATCAAAATTCGAAGTTGAATTTGAAGACAATAGTGAGCCAGCTCTAGAAATTAGCTTAAAGGGCTTTACTGGCGGACACAGCGGTATGGAAATCATTAAGCAAAGAGCAAACGCTATCAAAGTTTTAGCAAGATTATTAAATGAATGCAACTGCGATAAACTAAGATTAGTTTCAATAGAAGGCGGTACTAAGCACAATGCCATCGCCAATGTTGCTAAGGCTACTATAGTTCATACAGACTACGCTAAAGTTAAAGATGCGATGAATGAATTATTCGCTCACATCAAAAAAGATTATCACGTAGAAGACCCAAATATGAGCCTTGAATTTAAAGAAGTTAAAGCTGAAAAAGTAATGACTAAGAAGGATACTAACAGAATCATAAACTTCTTAATGCTTGCTCCACACGGTGTTATCTACATGTCAAAGGACATAGAAGGCCTTGTAATGACAAGCTGTAACGCAGCTGTACTAAGAACTGAGGGAAATGGCGTGAACTATCTATGCTCAATCAGAAGTTCATCAGACGCAGCTCTAGTTGAAGTAAGAGAACAAGTTAGAATCATGACTGAAGTACTAGGAGGCAAAGTTGAATTATCAGAGGCATATCCTTCATGGGAATTCGATGAAGACCCAGTACTAAGAGATTTAGTATCAAAGGTTTATAAAGAAGTTACAGGTAAAGACGCAGAAGTAAGCGCTATACACGCAGGACTTGAATGCGGTCTACTAAAACAAATCTTACCGGATACTAAGATGATAAGCTTTGGACCAAACATCTACGACGTTCATACAAACAGAGAACATCTAGATATCAAGTCAACAGCTAGAATGTGGGAATTCCTTAAAGCACTTCTTAAGGCAGTTCATTAATTTCAAATTAAAACATAAACATATACAAAAAATGCACTTCATTTTACGAAGTGCATTTCTTTTATCTAAGCTATTTTGTTTTTATATTAATACCTTTCTCTTTAAGCCTCTTGTTCTTGTATATAGTAAGCAGTTCATATATAGTCGAGAACAGAGGAACGAAAAGTATCATACCTATCATGCCGAATAGCGCGCCACCAACAGTGATCGCCACTATGACGAATATTGCAGGAAGGCCAACTTTGTTACCAACAATACGTGGATATGTTACGCTGCCATCAAATTGTTGCAAGCAAACCATAAAGACGATGAACATCAAAGCCTTAAACGGCGATTGCAAAAGTATTAGAAGTGCGCCAGTGATAACACCGATGTAAGCGCCTAGTATTGGCACCAAAGCACCAAGACCCACAATTATGGATATAGCTGGAGCGAACGGGAATCTAAATATTAGCATACCAACAAAGCACATTGCACCTAAGACCAAAGCCTCGATGAATTGGCCAGTAAAGAAATTGTAGAAGTTCTTGAATATTATCTCGCCAAACTTGACAATTGTATCTGCTCTTTCCTCAGAAAAGGCTGCATATAGCAGTTCTTTGGACTTTCTAGATAAGTCCTCTTTAGATGATAGCGCATATATCGCGAAGACAAAACCCATTACCACACCAAATAAAGTATTTAATACAGAGCCAACCCTTGATACAATAGTGTTAAACAAGTCATTGTTAGCATTTTTAATGTAGTCGATTATAACCTTTTGGACACTATGGATATTGATTTTTGAGAATACTTCATGAATATTTTCTTCGTAATCCTTAAGTATTGGTATCTTCACAACTTGATCTTCAAACTCAGGGAGCTTTTCAACAACACTTATTAGTGACTCTTGAACTCTTGGGCCAACGATGTATATAAGTAAGAATATGACTAGTGCGATACATAGTAAAGTTAGAAGTATGCAAACAGCACGCTTTCCGCCCTTTTTCTTTGGCTGCCACTTTTTAAATATCTTTTCCTCAAATAATTTCAATGGTATATTTAATATGAAGGCAACGAAGCCACCCGCTAAGAACGGAGTCAGTATACCCAGGAAAATATTGAAGTAGTGCCAAATCATATGCAAATTATTTAGCAGAATGTATAAAATAATTCCAAAAGCAATCAAATTTCTATAAAACTTAAAGGCTTTTTTATCGTATTTTTCGTCCATAATTATGCCCCCTTATAAGCTAATTATACAACAGAAAGAAAGCTAATTCAATACAAAATTAAAATTTACCTAAACTTTACACGCACTTAACCACAAAAGATGTGATATGCCTTATAATATAAGTGTAGGAATTTTCAAATTAATCAAAGGAGTGTGTTGAATGAAATTAAAGTCATTAGCGTTTTCACTTACTAAGTATCCTTATATCTACAAGAAAGCGGACAAAATACACTTCAAGAAACCTCCAAATTAAAATTTACCCAGAAAGATAGGCTCGAAAGAGTCTTTCTTTTTCGAAAAAAATATCCGTAGGGTCTATAGCCTTACGGATATTTTATATTATCTTCTATTGTCTATATCATATTTTTAAATCCACTTGGCAAGGTAACGACGCTTGGCTTTTCTGGCATCTTGCTATTGAGCTCGAGACCCAAGTAGCCGATCTTGTCTTTGCCGAACTTCTCTCTGATCTCGTTAAAGACCTTCTCAAGTCTATCGTCTTTGATGACTTTTTTCGGGGCGAATAGACTCAGCTGCTCGGTCTTTGTGTTCCTCGTAAGATTTATCGCGGATATAGTGAGGCTCCTAATCGCTTCCTTAAAGTCGTAGCGTTCCTTAAAGAGCTCCATCGCCTTGTCATTTAGCCTAAGTGCGCTGATGCTTGTCTCGGTGAAGACCTTTTGGAATCTCACGTAGTCAAGATTTTTATCCCTTATCGTTATTCTCACGCCGCCTGCCTTGAGATCCTCTTCGATTAATTTTTTGCTCACCTCAATGGCGAGCTCCTCGAATATCTTTTTCACCTCGTCGTATGAGCTTAGATCTGCCTTGGTGGTTACACCTCTGGATATGGACTTAATCTTGTCCCGATGGTAGTAGTCGCAAACCTCGCTAGTGTCGTAGCCGTTCGCGTACTGCCACAGATATAGTCCTCTTATTCCAAGCTTTCTTTTTAATAGATTTACATCTGCCTTAGCGAGATCACCCAGTGTGTTAATATTCATGTACATAAGTTTTTTCTTCGTTTTGCTGCCTATGCCAATGATGGCGTCAGTGGAGAGCGGCCAAACTATCTCTTTAAAATCATTCTTACTTATAACTGTAACTGCATCGGGCTTCTTAAGGTCACTGCCAAGCTTTGCAAATATCTTGTTGTAGCTCACACCAATGCTGACTGTTATGCCGAGCTCTTTCTTAATGCGTTCCTTAATCTCGTGGGCAATGGTCTCGCCACTGCCAAATAGTTTTTCTGAGCCTGTCACGTCGAGCCAGCACTCGTCTAAGCCGAAGGGCTCGACTTGATTGGTATAGCTATAGTAAATTTTATGCGCTAGCTTTGAGAACTTGAAGTACTCATCATAGTGCGGTTTTACAGCAACTAGGCCGGGACACTTCATCTTTGCCTCGAAGAGACTATCTCCCGTCTTTACGCCAAAGGCCTTTGCTTCGTAGCTCTTAGCTAGAACTATGGAGTGTCTGTCACGGGCTGAACCGCAGACTACAAGCCGTTTACCAACGAGAGATGGATCCAGCTTTCTCTCGATAGAGGCGTAGCAGTTATTCATGTCTGAATGAAGTATTGTTCTTGTCATCTTATCACCTGTCTTTCATCTACTTACTTAATAATTATTACTACTTGAATGACTAAGACAATTATAGACCATTTACATGGGCTTGTCAATACTACTTTTGTAGTATATTTGACAGTTTTAGTCATATAGTCAAATAAAGAAGCTTAGTGACTTGTCTTAGGTATAGTGGACGCGCTTATGCTAAGGCGCGGCACGTCACAAGCAAAATCACTATTGCCATCGCAAGTAATTTGTCAAACAAAATCATTATTGTCATCGCGCGTCATTTGTCAAGTAAAATCACTAGTCTTATGACGGGCCTTTGATTAGTAAAATTACTATCTAAACAGTTTTTTATAGATGGACGCAAGACCATAAACGTGGTGAGGACAAAGAGAATAATATTAATTGAGATAATCGCTTAAAAACCTTGTAAAATCGCCGCGAATATGGTATTATTAAGTTTAGGTGATAGCATGATTAAATTTGAAAATGTAAGTTTTGCTTACGATAAAAATGAAAAAGACAAGAAGGCTCTAGACGATGTGAGCTTTGAGATAGAGAAGGGTGAGTTCGTGTCTATACTTGGCATGAACGGAAGTGGCAAGTCAACCATAGCGAAGATCATGGACGGCATTTTACTTCCGACTGAAGGCGATGCGACTGTCATGGGCATGAACACGAAGAACGAAGAAAACCTTCTTGAGATAAGACAAAACTTAGGCCTTGTCTTTCAAAATCCGGACAATCAAATCATAGCGACTATAGTCGAAGAGGACGTTGCCTTTGGACCAGAGAACCTTGGTCTGCCAACGCCTGAGATTAGAAAGAGGGTCGACGAAGCTTTGGAGATAGTATCGATGAGTGAATACAAAAAGCACGCGCCGAACCTATTGAGCGGTGGACAAAAGCAAAGGCTAGCCATCGCAGGCATACTTGCTATCAACCCGAACATCATTGTCTTTGATGAGCCGACTGCCATGCTCGATCCAGTGGGCAGGAAGGAAGTCATGGACACCATTATCAAACTGAACAGAAAATATGAAAAGACTATAGTACTCATCACGCACTTCATGAGCGAGGCGGTCCTATCTGACAGGCTCATGGTTATGCACGAGGGCAAATTGGTCTGGGACGATACACCTAGACATATCTTTTCCAATGTAAAAAAGGTGCACTCCCTTGGACTTGATGTGCCGCAAGTGACTGAGCTAAGCAATCTTCTTAAGGAGGACGGCTTCGATGTCGCTGGTGATGAGCTAGAGATAGATGAATTGGTGGCAAAATTATGATTGAAATAAAAAATTTATCATTTATATATAATAAGGACACGCCGTTTGAGGTGAAGGCGCTTGACGATATATCGCTAACTATCAAGGATAATAGCTTTATCGGCATCATCGGTCACACTGGTAGCGGTAAGTCGACTTTTATGCAGCAATTAAATGGCCTACTTAGACCTACATCTGGAACTATAATTATAGATGGGGTGGACATAACGCAAAAGGACATCAAGCTAAACAAGCTTCGTGAGAGCGTTGGGATGGTCTTTCAATATCCTGAGTATCAGCTTTTTGAAGAGACTGTTGAAAAGGATGTTGCCTTTGGCCCGAAGAACCTTGGACTAAGTGACGAAGAAGTGGCGATACGTGTCAAAGACGCGATTGAGGACGTTAAGCTTGACTACGAATGGGTTAAGGACAGGTCGCCCTTTGAATTATCGGGCGGACAAAAAAGGCGTGTTGCTATAGCGGGCATACTTGCTATGAGGCCGAAGGTGCTTATACTTGACGAGCCAACAGCGGGTCTTGACCCGAGGGCTAGGGAAGAAATACTTGATGAGATCTATGATATATACAAAAAGACTAAGATTACTGTTGTTTTGGTCTCACACTCGATGGAGGACGTCTTTACTTATGCGAATGAGATAGTCGTTTTAAGTAAAGGTAAGCTCATCATGCACAAGACTACTGACGAAGCGGTTAAGGAGCGTGAACTTCTTAAGAAATACGATGTTGGCGTGCCTGAGATAACTGAGTTTATGTTTACTTTGCAGGAGAAATATCCGGGCCTAAATCCATATGTCAAGACCGTTGAAGAGGCAAGGAGCCATATACACGAGTATTTCGAGGTGAAGAAAAATGTTTAATAACGTATCTATAGGACAATATTTTCCGACAGATAGCTTTGTTCACAGGCTAGACCCAAGAGTTAAACTGATCTTCGTCTTCGTATTTATGATAGCGATCTTTTTCGTTGATTCATACATCATACTTGGACTTGTGGCGATCACCATAATCACGCTTATACTAATGAGTAAGGTGCCTATAAAAATAATTCTCAGAGGGCTTAAGCCGATGCGCGTGATTATCATAATGACTTTAATCTTCAATGTATTTTTCACGCCGGGCACACAAATATTTCCAAATCTTAAGTGGCCGTCGATGACATATGAAGGGCTAAACACAGGTCTTTTCATGTCATTTAGACTACTACTTTTAATACTTGGTTCGTCATTACTAACGCTTACAACGTCGCCAATCAGACTAACTGATGGACTTGAGTCGCTGATGAGTCCGCTTAAGAAGATTAAGGTACCGACTCATGAACTAGCGATGATGATGACTATAGCCTTAAGGTTCATACCGACATTGGCTGAAGAGGCGAACAAGATCAAGATGGCGCAAGAATCGAGAGGAGCAAGCTTTAGCGGCAAGAACATTATTGAGACGGCTAAGAAGATGCTGCCACTGATGATACCACTTTTCTTAAACGCACTTAAGAGGGCGGACGAACTAGCCATCGCCATGGACGCGAGATGCTACAACGGCGGCGACAACAGAGGCAAGCTAAATCCACTTATCTACACAAAGACAGATAGGATAGCTATAATTGTAATATTGATATACTTTGGCTTTATAATATCGACAAAGTATCTATTTAATTTAATATGAAGAACATAAAATTACTTATAGATTTTGACGGGACAAATTATTCTGGCTTTCAAGCGCAAGAGAACGCTCACACAGTAGAGGACGTGCTGAACGCATCTATTAGCAAGGCTTTGGGTGAAGACATCAAAGTTATTGGCTGCTCAAGGACTGACAAGGGCGTTAGTGCAAGAGGCTTTGTTTTGAATTTCAAAACTGAATCGGTATGTCCGGTCGAAAAGATGATATATCCAATCAACGACAAGCTTCCTGAGGACATCAGAGTACTTAGGAGCGAGGAGGCGCCAGACGATTTTCACTCGCGCTTCTCATCGAAGGGCAAGTATTATAGATACACGCTTGAACACAGGAAGTTTGGCAGAGCGACCGACAGGCACTTTGCATACAATTTTCCTTATAAGCTTGATCTTGACTTGATGCGCGAGGCGGCGAAACACATGGTCGGTGAGAAGGACTATAGGGCTTTCATGGCCATAGGTAGCGACGTTGACACGACGGTCAGGACCATTCACTCGGTCGACATCATTAGGGACGGAGACTTTGTCTACATCGACGTCAAGGGCAGAAGCTTTTTATATAATATGGTTAGGATCATGGCGGGCACACTCGTTTTTGTAGGTACTGGCATCTTAGATCTAGATGAGATGGCTAGAGCGATAGATGAGGGCGATAGAAGGGGACTTGCACCGACTTTGCCAGCGAAGGGACTTGTCTTAGAAGAAGTTTATTATTAATATATATCTCTTGGTGAGAGCCGAGAGATATTTTTTCGCCTAAAACTTGACGAATCGCCTAAAATATGATACAATTTAGGCGATAAAGAGAGGAGGTTTAGGCGATGAGAAATTTTGATTATTCAAAATTGAAATATAAAAAGTGGGACCAAGAGACATTAAACTATATTTCAAAGATAAGTGAATACAAGGGAAGACAAGATATTATCATAAGTCAAAAGGCAAAAGTACTTGATACTTTAGTAGACTTAGCTATAATACAGAGTACTGAGAGCTCGAATGAAATTGAAGGCATAAGAACTACTGATACAAGGATAAAAGAACTTGTAATGAAAAAAGTTAAACCGATGAATAGAGATGAAGAAGAAATACTTGGCTACCAAGATGTCTTAAGAACGATACACAATTCTTATGATTATATAAACATAAAGCCAGAAATTATTTTGCAGCTTCATAGGGACTTATATAAGTATTCGTCTAAATCTATCGGCGGTCAGTTTAAGAACGTGCAAAACTATATCACAGAGACAATGCCGGGTGGCGAGTCACATGTGATTTTCACTCCGCTTGCTCCTTATGAAACGTATGCAGCCATCGAAGCGATATGCTCTTCATATAATGATG
Organism: uncultured Eubacteriales bacterium; assembly: GCA_900539725.1. Classification (GTDB taxonomy): domain Bacteria; phylum Bacillota; class Clostridia; order Tissierellales; family Peptoniphilaceae; genus Fenollaria. The sequence goes on from UQDI01000020.1 coordinate 15,358, forward strand.
AGCTTCAGAAAGGCGATATAAATCAGCTTATACTACTTATTAGCTTTGTACATGATTTTTTGTGTATACACCCATTTAATGATGGCAATGGTAGGATGTCAAGGTTATTGACGACGCTACTATTATATAAAAATGATTATTTTATAGGAAGATATATTAGTCTTGAAGAAAAAATAGAAAAGACTAAGCTTAATTATTATGAAGCGCTTGACAAGAGCGGCAAGGGCTGGCATGAGGAGACAGAGGATACAAGCTACTTTATTAAGTATATACTAGCTACTATACTTGCCGCTTACAGAGATTTTGAAACTAGATTAGAAATATTTGGAGAGGGATCGACTGCGCTTGAGCAAGTTAGAGCTGCCATTGATACTATTTATGCTAATTTTACTAAGAGTGAGCTAATGAAGATAGTTCCAAATCTTAGTAAGGCATCTATCGAGAACTCTTTAAAGACTTTACTTGAAGATGGATATATTGAGAGACATGGCAAGGGAAGAGCAACTTATTATACAAAGGAATAGAATAAATTACGCACAAAAAGACCCAGTTCATATGAACTGGGTCTTGCCTTTGATATATGCAATACTATTCTTCTAGAAATTATCTGAGCCTTTAAAGCCTCTTCCTTTAACTTCGTTTGTGTCTTGTATAGTGATGAAGGCGTTCGGGTCTATGGCATTAGTTATCTTCTTGACGTCAACTATCTCCCTAGGTCTAACTAGCATGAAGATGATCTTAAGATCGCTCTTGGACCAAGCGCCGTATGAGTCGATGATGGTTGCGCCACGCTCAAGCTTGTTCATCAATTCGTATGAAAGCTCTTCGTAGTCCTTCGATATGATGAGTACGCTCTTTGTCGCGTCGAAGCCTGTTTGCACTTTGTCAAGCACTTGGTATGCAACGAACATCGATATAACTGTGTAAAGTCCTTTCAAGACACCGAATTTTATACTCGCTAAACTTATGATAATGGCATTCATCGCCATTAGCGCGCTTCCGATGTTTATGTTGTAGCGCTTCTTACATACTGCGGCAACTATGTCGAGGCCGCCTTGGCAAGCGCCGTGCCTAAATAAAACGCCCATGCCTATGCCATTCAAAACACCTCCAAAGATTGCGCTGATAAGTATGTCATCAAAGGTATTAAGCTTTTGCATCGGTCTTAAGAGTACCATAGTCGCGGATAAAACGAAAGTAGTTATAAAAGCGTAAACCAAGAATTTCTTGTCAAGCTCCTTTAGTCCGAATAAAAATATTGGCAGGTTAATCACGAAGAGCATGATACCTGCTGGCAGTCCAGTAAGTAGTTCTATGATGATGGAGATGCCGCCAACGCCACCTGATAAAAGCTTATTTGGTATGAAGAAAAAGTTTATTGCAAAACTTGATAGTAAGCAGCCTATGACGATGGCTGTGATGGTAGTAGCAATTTCTTCGTTATCGCCGAAGTATTCGTATCTGTCAAATTTCTTTTTCATTGTAATTTTATAAACTCCTTAAATATATTTATTGCTTCTCCATTATTATTCACAGCCATAGCCTCTGGATGGAACTGCACTAGATAGATCTTTCTATGAACGTCCTCCATAGCTTCAATTATGCCGTCGGAAGACTTTGCTGTGACTTTAAAGCCCTCCGCTATATCCTTAACGGCTTGATGATGCTCTGTGTTGACAAGCATCTTCTTAAGGCCAGTTGCTCTGTGTAAAAAGCTTTGCTCTTTGATAGTGATGTGGTGTGCGCCGACAGCTAGTGTATCGAAGCTCACGTGCTCGAGCTTAGCTACGTTTGCCTTGTATATGTCTTGGTAAAGCGTTCCCCCTAGGTATGCGTTTATTAGCTGCATCCCTCTGCATATGCCAAGCATAGGCTTTCCTTGTTTAAGCGCTTCCTCTATAAGCTTTAGATCAAAGGCGTCTCTTTCATTCGAAATGCCTTGTATGCCTTTTTGCAGTTCTTCGCCATAGATAAGTGGATTTACATCGTGGCCGCCTGTAAGTATGACTGCGTCAGCCATTGCCACGAGTTCACTTACGCCATCAAACTCAGTGTATGGCGCTATGAAAGGCACTGCACCCGCCATCTTAACAGCTTCGGCGTAATTTCTATTGATTTGTACATAATTTCTCTTGCCATCCGAATATGGCTGTGAGCTAATCAAAATTTTCTTCATTATATTCTCCAATCTATTTCTTTAATATTGTGTGCTTTTAGATAGGCGTTCGTCTTTGAGAATGGCTTTGATCCGAAAAAGCCTCTATACGCCGACAAGGGAGATGGGTGAGCCGAGGTGATTACAAGGTTCTTACTTGTATCGATGTACCTCATCTTGCTTCTCGCGTAGGCGCCCCATAAGATATATACGACGTTTTCTTTATTTTTGCAAAGCGTTTCTATAATCTTATCAGTAAATATTTGCCAGCCAATGTCTTTATGTGAATTGGCATAGCCCTTGCGAACTGTTAATGTTGAGTTAAGTAGGAGTACTCCTTGCTTTGCCCAAGCATCTAAATCGCCGCTTCTATTGACAATGCCTAAATCGTCGTAGAGCTCCTTATATATATTTCTTAAAGATGGTGGGAGAGCCACGCCGTTATTTACAGAGAAGGCTAGTCCATTGGCTTGATTTACTTCATGATATGGATCTTGACCCAAAATAAAGACTTTGGTGTCCTTAAGGGGCGATAGCTCAAGCGCCTTGAATATCTCGTAGTACTTTGGATATATGGTGTGTTCCTTGTACTCGCGGCGAAGTGCGTCACGCATCTTGATGAAGTAGTCCTTAGTGTATTCACTTTGTAAAAATTCTTCCCAATCGCTATTTATGATCATGTTTCTTCATTTCCTTATATCTTGCAAGCTGCTCCTCATCTTCGACCTCTAAGTCTCTGTAATTAGCAAGGCCTTCCATGTGATGAGTGAACTCGTGTTTTAAAACGTGGTATATCATGTCCTTGATATCATCTTCAGGCCAGTCCTCATACATCTTCATAAAAGAACCGTAGTAGATGTATATAGCCTTGCCCATGGTTGAGCGCTCGTATTGACCCAGGATAAATAGGTCATCGTCAATCGCATCGGGCGATATCTTTAAGTCCTCTGAGACGACTACGCCAAGATTTAGATCTCTAAAGAAAACTTCGGGCAGTCTCTCGCAGGCTTCATCCGTCCATGCTGTGAAAGTATCAATATCGGGCATCATAGGAACTTCGCTCCATCGTTAAAATCTAGGCCTGCTTTGAATATATCAAGAACGACATAAGCCGCCTTTAAGGCGATGTCCTCTTGTTCGTTAGTGATTTCTACGTGCTTATCAGTAACGCCTGTACCGTAGTTGCCAACAACGTTTAGTGAAGCGTACTTAATGCCTAATTCATTCGCAAGTATAACTTCAGGCGAACCAGTCATGCCAACGACGTCGCCGCCGATGGACTTGTAGAATTTATTTTCGATCTTAGTCTCAAATTTTGGCCCTTCAGTAGTCACTAAGACGCCTGTCATTAACTTGCCATTGTATTTTTCTTCGAATAATCTATTCATCTCTAGTGAATAAGGCTCGTCCATCGCAATGAATTTAACGCCTTTATCAAGACCAGTGAAGAAAGTGTAGTCCCTCTTCTTAGTGAAGTCCAAAAAGTCAGTCGCCATGACTATACTTAGCGGCTCTACTTCTTCTCTAAGCGAGCCAACTGAGTTGATGGCGTAGGCATATTCCACGCCTAAGTCCTTCATCGCCTTGACATTTGCTCTGTAATTTATAAAAGTAGGGGGAACTGCGTAGTTCATTCCGTGCCTTGGAACGAAGATAGTGTCTTCATTAAGAACATTGTATTCACAAAGGCCATATTCATTTTCTATTGTCTTTGTCTCAATGCTCTTCATGCTCTTAAGAGCCGTTCCACCAATTATTGCGTATTTAAACATATTTACCTCCTTGAGCACAGGATGAGACCGAAGACCTTGTCAAAGCCTGCGTCCTTCATGGTGCGAGCCGAGTCCTTCATAGTCGTTCCTGTTGTTATTATATCATCGATTATTAGCACATTGCCACTTGCATCAGCGCTTTTTTGAAATATGCCCTTCATATGAGCTCTTTCAGAGTAGCTCAGCTTGTGCATATCACGCGCTTGTAGCTTTTTATACATATATAGCTTTAGCCCCATATCCTTAGAAATGATCTTTACAATCTCGCCCATATGGTCAAAGCCTTTCTTTCTTAGCTTTTCTTCGTTCATGGGGACGCTTGCGATGTAGTCAATATTTTCTTCTCTCATAATATTTTTAATCTCTTCTTCAAATAGATAGGCGAGGGCAGTTAAGTATTTCTTTTGCATGCCAAACTTGTAGTTAAAGAGGTGCTCTCTAAAAAAGTCGTTGTAGTAGACGATTGAGTAGAGCCTCTCAAAGCCATCAATGAAGAAAGTTTTTCTAATTATCTCAATGTTTGAGCTGCAGCTAGAGCAGTAGGGCTTTGCGCCCTCAAATGCTTCATTACAAAATGGACAGATTTTCATTTGAATACCTTCTTTAAATCGCGTATTCTTTTTTCAAGGCTAGTGTATCTAGTGCTGATGAAGTTATTGTCAATCATTAGCTTTAGATATTTTTCTCTGCCGACCAAAATAAGTAGCTTTTTCGCTCTCGTTATGGAAGTATATAATAAATTCCTTGTTAGTAGTTTTTCATTAGCGTAGGTAATGGGCATGATAACGCAGTCAAACTCACTGCCTTGGGACTTATGAACGGTTAGGGCATAGCTAAGTGAGAGCTCTCCAAGTAAGGAGAAATCATAAGTAGCGCTCTTGCCGTCGTCAAAGTCTATGTCAATGGTCTCGTTATCTTTATCAACGCTTCTAATTATGCCGGTGTCGCCATTGAAGACGCCAGTCACTTCCTCGTACTTGCCATTCTTATACTCATGCGAAATTATATCGTAATTATTCTTCATCTGAATTACTTTGTCGCCAACACGAAACTCCTTGCCCATGGCTCTAACGATTTCACTATCAGCACGTGAATTAAGTAAGTTTTGCAGCATGTAATTTAGATTAAGAGTGCCAAGCTTGCCTTTTTTAGTAGGCGTAAGTATCTGCACGTCTTTGAATGGGTCTAAACTGAAGTAATTAATCAGCCTTTCATTTAAAAGATCAAGTATCTCTTCAAGTATATCATCGTCCGAGTCCTTACTTATGAAGAAGAAGTCGCTGTCCTTCTTATTTACCTCAGGCATACGGCCCATGCGTATCTCTTGCGAGTTGATCGCTATCATACTATTTTCACTTTGTCTATATATATGTTCGAGCTCAGTCGTTTCGACCTCGTTTGAATTAATTAAATCCTCTAAGACATTGCCAGCGCCAACACTAGGTAGCTGGTCCTTGTCACCAAGTAAGAGTAGTGATTTACCTGGCTCAATAGCCGCAAGAAGCTCACTAAAAAGAAGCGTATCCATCATAGATACTTCGTCAACTATAATGAAGTCTGCCTCAATCTCCTCAGAGCTTTCGAAAAAGTCCGCACCATCAATTGGGGCGATGTTTAAGAGCCTATGAAGAGTCATAGCTGCTTCACCCGTTTTTTCTTCCATGCGCTTGGCGGCCTTGCCAGTCGGCGCCGCAAGAGCAAAGCTAATATTGAAAGTCTTTAGTATAGTGATGATGGCTTCGATGATTGAGGTCTTTCCAGTACCTGGTCCACCCGTGATGATGGAGATGTTATTGACAAAGGCCTTCTTAATCGCAAGCTTTTGTTTTTCGTCAAAGATAATATTTTCACTTGCTTCATACTTTTCTATAAGCTCGTCGCAGTCGAAGACATAGGTCGATGGGGACGCGTTTTTAATGTCGTAGAGCCTCTTCGCACACTCAAGCTCTTTTTCGTAGTAAAGGCTTAGGTAGACGTTGTACTTAGTTCCGCGTTCCTTCTTAACAGCGATATTTCCAGTAGTTGCAAGCTCTTTTATGGCGAGATTAAATTTGTCTTCGTCCATAGTCATAAGAAATTTTAGCTCTTCATATAGCCTGTCCTTTGGTATGTAGGTTGAGCCTTGAGCAAGATATATGTTTAAAAGGTAGATGATGGCTGCTTTTAAGCGCTCAAGTCCATTGGCGTCGACGCCTTCTTCGAGAGCAATCTTATCCGCAGTTTTAAAGCCGATACCAATCTTGTCATAGATAAGTCTATATGGATTGTTTTTTAATATATTTACGGCTTCATCGCCATATATATTATATATTTTTAGTAGGGTAGCCGTTGGTAGATTGTATTTTGCAAGCTTTTGAAGTATCTCTTCACGCTCTTTATTTGATTTTATGTACTCTTTTATATCGGCAAGGGCCTTTTTACCAATGCCTCTTACTTGAAGAAGTTTATCTGTTTCGTTAAAAATTACTTTAATAGAATCAAGGCCGAAGAGGTCAATAATCTCTTCGGCTCTTTTTTCACCAATCTTAGGAATGCCACTTTTAATCAAGTAGCTCCTAATCGATTCAATTGTGTCTCTCTCCTTAAAGCTAAGCCTAGTAAAATTAATTTGTTCGCCGTACTTCTCGTGAAAGACAAGCTCGCCCTCAAGCTCAACGTAGTCGTGCTCCTTAACAGTCAAGGCAGTGCCAACGCAAGTGATAAGCTCGCCGTCAGAGTTAACTTGCATAACGGTATACGCGTTCAAATCATTTCTATATACAATTTTAATTACTTCACCGTCTATAAGCATATTAACTCCTTTAATTATTCTTCAATAGTGTTTTCTTCAGTATTTTCTTCTTTTGAAATTTTTTCTTCTCTCATTGAATTTTCAATAAGTTCTTTTTCTTCCTTAGTAATAAGTCTTGTGCCAGCCTTAGACATCTTAGGTATATTGTCAATCTTGTTTCTAAGTGCATCAAATTTTTCATTAGTTTCCTTCATTAGATCCATAAATTTGTCATCAATAGTTTTTGCCATATTATCACTTCCTTAACTTGTATTTGCTATGAACGCCAAGTGAGTAGAGAAGCTTTGTCAGTAAAAACGCAATGAATGATGTGATAGCGTTTACTGGTATAAAAAAGCTCTTCAAAACTAGGTACATAGCTTGATTCATTATATTGAATATGAAATATTTCTCTGTGAATAGCTCCGCCTTTATATAGAACTTCGAAAGTATTAGCGAGGCTATAAATATAATTAGGCCTATAAATATGATTAAGTTGTACGATTTAAGCGCCTTGTTCTTCCTATATCTAGTATTTACTAGAAAGCCTGATAAGTAGAATAGCATCAGTAATACTAGTGAGTAGATAATCATGACTATCCTTAGTACTAGTGGATTATCGAGCTTCTTTAGGGAAAGCATCATAAGTACTGAAATTACCGTGATCAGTATATATGAGATAAGCGCACTGAGTGTGTTCTTAAACATTACTTAGTTGCTCCTAAAGCCTTGGAGTAGTGCTTAAGTCCGTCAGTGTAGAACTCAGTGTTATCAAAGTTAATCCACAAAGCTTCAGTGTCAGGGAAGTCCTTAAGTACCTCTACGCCTTCTTCATAAGTCAGTGTGAATAGTACGGTAGACAGGAAGTCCGCTATGCCTGAGTCCTTAGTGATTACAGTGACAGCTCTAAAGTTTCTTGCGCTTGATAGAGTTCTTGTATCTATGATGTGATTGTATTTAACGTTGTCAAGGCCATAGAAATATCTTTGGTAGTCACCAGATGTAACGATTGCCTTATCCATAGTATATAGTATGTCGTAAATTTCAGAGTCGCCTTCCTTCATCTCTGATGCAGAGTAAGGACTTTCAACGCCTATAGTCCACTTCCTATCAGTTTCGCCGTTAGGGTGGCCGATAGTCTTAACATTGCCGCCAGCACTGATAACTACTGAGTCAAAGCCATCTTCCTTAAGCTCATTGCATATAAGCTCAACAGCGTAACCCTTGGCAACGGCGCCTAGGTTTAGCTTAGTCTTTTCATCTGAGATATATACAGTATTTTCTTCTTTATCGATGATGATATTATTTAGTGAGGCGTACTTAGCTCTCTCTTTAAGCTCGTTCATATCAGGTATAGCCGCCTTTAATTCATAATTTTCAAGCGCCTCAGTCATGCTCTTCTCCCAAAGTTCGATTATTGCACCAAAGGCAATATTTACATTAGAGTCATACTTTAGGCCGAGTGTTTTTGCTTGCGATATAAGATCTATAAGAGCCTTATCGACTTTAACCTTTTCTTTGCCAGCCATCTTGTTGATGGTAAAGACATTGTTGATGCCTTCGTGCTCCTTGTGGCAGTCGAATAGGTGGTCGTAGTATTTTAATTTTTCAGCTAATTTTTTATCGAATTCATCTGCTTCGCCTTGGCTGTAGAAGTAGCCAGTAGCCTTAACCAAAGTATCGAAGCTGTCGAAGTAATTAAACGAAAACTTCGTTCTTAGCTTTGGCTTGCAAGATGATAAAATGCTAAATAATAAAACTAATACTATCATTAGCGAAATTTTTCTTTTATTCATAGTTTCACCTCTAAGTATATAATACAACATAAAGCGGGATTTTTCAAGCTTTAATTAAGTCCGTTCACGCTGCCAAGGACCAAGCAAGTATCGATATCATTCTCCTTGATAAAGTCATTAATCTTTTGATTGAAGAAACGCTTGTCCACCATGTATATAGTTTTGTATTCATTGGTCAATAGACTTGCCACTGCGTTTGCAAATGAGTCCTTTATAATAAGAAGAGTTTTATCTGAAGAAGGATTGCCTTCTATTTCAACAAGACCATAGTTACCTGAAAAGAGTGCCTTGTACTTGTCTTTGTTCTTGAACTCATCCTTATTAAGGACCTTGATCTCTTTGTCATCGCCCTTGACCTTGATACTCTCATAATTTTTTGGCAGGTAAAATAATATTTCGTCGATAGCACTATTATAATAAGAAGACTTTGAATCGAGTGAGCCTCTAAAATTATCACAAGTCACTTTTTCTATATCCTTCATCTCTTCTAGGCCCATGGCACTAGCAAGCTCTTTGTAGGCAAGGTAAGCACCTTCACGCCAGTGGTGGTCGGACTTGTAGAAGATGTATTCGTCCTTGTGCTGCATCATAATTTTATATAGGTCAATGTAAGTAGCTCCTATTTCGTTTTTGTATCTATCAAGAACCACTCTTTCATCGCTAAATGCGGCGCCCTTAGGAATTCTCTCTCTATAGACCTCGCCTTTGTCGGGGCAGATGGCGATGTACTTGTCCTTGACATCGATATCGTTCACATACTTAATGAACTTATCTACCTTTTTTTCGTCATAGATGTATTTTTCGTAATAATTTTTGTCCGTGCCGATATAGACATTATTAAATTCTCTCTTGCCAAGAGTGTAGTCAAGCTTTGATCTAGCGCCAACTAAGGCATCTTTGAATATGAATTGATCCTTGCAATACGCTTCGAACTTCTTGGTGAAGTCGCCGCTTTTTAGTGAAAAGAACGAAAACTTCGGAAGCTCTTCTAAAACTCTATTTTCATTTTGACTAAAGCTTCTGTCTTCACTAATGACATTTGCCACTAAAATCGAAGCTATAAATATAAAGAATAATATTTTGAGTAATTTATCTTTCATATCTATCACCTAAAATCTAAAATACAAGAATGGGTTGTAGGACTCACTTATTAAGGACATAGTCACAAGTATTAGCAAGATGAATAAAAAGGCAATTTCTAAGTAAGTCGTTTTTCTTGTCTTGCTAATAAGCTTTTTGCATGCGCCTAATGAAAGCACTGTGCCAAGCACTAGATAGAAGCCGTATTCTTTTAAGTAGAATAGCGCTTCAGGCGAGGCAAAGTTTTTAAAATTAAACATCGCCTTTAAGAATGGACCTATATCTGCTACTTTAAACTCAAATATAACCCAGCCAATAATTACTAAGAGCATCGTGTATATATGCTTAATGAAATTTGGTGCCTTATCAAGTGCCTTCGCATAAATGAATTTTTCTAAGACAAGTAAAGTGAAGTAGTATAGACCCCAGATAATAAAGTTAAAGTCGGCTCCGTGCCAAAAACCTGTTAAGAACCAGGTAATAAATAAGTTTAGTATCTGTCTAGGCACTTTCACTCTATTACCGCCAAGTGGTATGTAGACATAATTTCTGAACCATAGCGATAAACTCATGTGCCAGCGTCTCCAAAACTCAGTGATGGACCTTGAAATGTAAGGGAAGTTAAAGTTTTCCAAGAAGTCAAAGCCAAGCATGTGGCCTAAACCTATTGCCATGTCTGAGTAGCCACTAAAGTCAAAGTAGATTTGAAGAGTAAAGGCGATGATGCCAAGCCAAGCCATTGATGAGGCTAGGCCAGCTACTTCTTTAGCGAGTGTTATCTTATATAGCTCACCAAGTTTATTCGCAATTAAAACTTTTTTAGCAAGACCATAAACAAATCTCTTGATGCCGTAAGCGATAGAGCTGTCAGAAAAGTCTCTGTTCTTCAATTGATTGTAGATGTCGATGTATCTAACTATAGGTCCAGCAACTAGCTGAGGGAACATAGCGACATAGGCACTGTAATCGAAGAAGCTATTTGATGCTTCGACCTCGCCTCTATATACATCGATGGTGTAGCTAAGCGTTTGAAATGTGTAGAAGGATATACCAAGGGGCAGGCTTAAATTGCTTGCGCTGATATTTAGCTTAAATAGATAATTTAAGTTGTCAATCACAAAATTATAGTACTTAAAGAAAAAAAGCAGACCAATATTGACAATTACACTCAATATAAGGACTGCTTTACGTTTCCAATCTTCTTTAAATTTATTTAAAAGTCTTCCATTGCAATAATCAAATACACTGGAAAAAAGCATTATCCCTACATATATCGGCTCGCCCCATGCGTAAAAGATGAGGGAGAGGATAAAGAGCGTGAAGTTCTTTATCTTTTCAGGCGATATATAGTATAAGAATAATGCAATTGGTAAGAATACGTATAGAAATAAAAGTGATGAGAATACCATTATTTATATAGATCAGCTAAAGCCTTTTTAACTTCTTCTGACTTATCTGATATTACGAATACGATAGTCTTGCCATGTTCTTCATAAACGCTGTCTTCAACAAGTTTTGCTTGATCAGGAGCGTAGCTTTTGTATATTTCTACAAGATTTGCCTTGTATGCATCTATCTTTTCTTTGAATTCACTTACGTCGCTTGCGTCTTTAAGTCTTAGTAGTAAAACTGCATTTGTGTTTAAATTAGTTTGTGGACCATACATTTCATAAGCTTCGATCTTGTCTGTATCAAAATCAAAAGTGTCCTTTAGATAAGAAGCATCCTCTTCCTTAGAGAAAGTTGAGAAATCAACCGTATCTTTTAGCTTGTCTTTAATATCTGTAAGGCTCACATCTTTACTTGAGCAGCCAATCATAAATATCATAAGCGCGACGCTTATAAATAAAATAATCTTTTTCATAATTAACCTACCTTTTATACTTTAGTGAATATTCTTGACTTCATTCAACCAGACCTTGTGAAACTTGCTCTTTAAGTGCATGCCATCTGGTTCGAAGTAGTCTTCGTTTTCTTTTAATAGGTAAGAGAAGTCCAAGTAATCAAGTCCTCTCTCACTCGCAATAGTTTTGATAACTTCGTTAAATGAATTTATCTTAGTATTATTTACCCTTGCATCCTCTTTTTCATCCAAAGCTTTACTTACGGGGAAGATGGCTTGTAGATAAATTTTCGCATCAGGGAACTTCGCTTGAAGAGCATCAAGCATCGCTAAATACCTTTCCTTAAACTTTTCCTCAGTCTTAACAAAGACAGAGTCATTAAGACCCATCATTAGATAAATGTTTTTAGGTTCAATACCAAAGTCCTCATCCGGAATAAGCTTTCTAAGCGTATCAGTATTTAAACCAATCTTTGAAAAGACATTATTATCATAAAGAAATTTGTAGTACTTAAGCTCTTCAGTGATCGAGTCACCAATGAAGAGGTCTTCCTTAAAGTATTCCTTGTAGATAGATATAGGGACAGTGTTTACAGAAGACTTCGAAACCTTTACATTCTTAAAGTCCTTAGGATTAACTTCTTCACCTTTTGCCAATAGTCTAGCAAGTTCTTCTTCTTTACGCTTTTTTCTATATGCAAGAAGCTCTTTCTCTTTTATCTTAAAATTATAGTTGTAGATTTCTTTGTCAATTAATTCCTTAACAATATTTGTCTTTTTGATACCTTCAAAAATTTCATCTACATTTATATTTTCTTTATTTCTATTTAAATAGTAGTTACTATATAAAAAATATATCATTCCTAATAAAATAAGAACAAAGATTGTAAGAGAAATAGTTTTTTTCTTTTTTCTTTTTTTTCTTCTATATTCAAAATTATCTTTCATTTTACACCTCAAATTATTTCGGAACCCTTATTATGAAACAAAATTATATAATTTCATTTTTTTGAAACAATTTCCTTCATAAAAAACAGATTATTTGTACGAAATATCTCTTTCAATATTATATAATGTAAACGTAGAAATTTCAATACTCTTTGGCGAAAATCTCGGAAAATAATATGAAGAATTTGTAACATCTCTTAATATTTGCGTCATAATTTAATTAAAAAACTTTAACTAGACATTTACATTAAATTTTGTTAAAATAGCATTTGTAAAAATAGGAGGGACAAAATGAATAGGAAAAAATTTATTATTACATTTTTACTATTGTTTGTTTTTCTTTGTGGATATATTTTAAATAGTACAGGAACTATGGCGCAAAGGGAAGATGAAAACAATCAAGACAATAATCAAGAAGATATAGATATGATTATTAACTATAATGAAGAAGACATGATAAACAGAAGAGACAGTGAGGTTATTAGTGACTTAGATGAACTAATCTTAGTTATGGTAGAAGAAGAAAAGAATCTTACATACGATGTTTATCAAACAACAAATTTAAGTGTGGAAGAATTTAATAAAATATTAGCAAATACAGCATTAGCTGGACAAGGAGAAAGCTTCAAGGCACTTGAAAACACATACGGAGTCAACGGCATATTTGCCATCGCAGTATCAATCGCAGAAGCAGGCTGGGAAGGTAGACAAGCAAATACAAATAACTTCTACGGTATGAGAGGATCAAACGGCTACCTAAGCTTTAAAACACCAAAGGACAATATCCTATACTTTGGAGAGCTAATAACAAGAAACCTATATAAAGGCAAATCACTAAAAACATTCGCAAAGATATATTGCCCACCACGCCACAAGAAATGGCACTCAGATGTCGTTTGGCTTATGGGTAAGTTAATGGAAGAAGTAAAATAAGATTTAGAAGAAATTTATAAATATTAAATTAAATAGTAAAATGTAATAGATAAGCTTGCAGAGATTGATATGCACCCACAAACCCGGACAAAATAACCGCGTTTATTACACGGCTTGTAA
>UQDI01000021.1 GCA_900539725.1 uncultured Eubacteriales bacterium
CCTTCTATGTCTTATATATACCCAACAAATGTGTATTTTAAGAGGTTTTAAGCAAAAAAAGTAGGCATAATTTTTAAAAAATATGCCTACTTTGTCAACAGTCTGAGGTCCAGCGTTTGCTGGACCTTGTTTTTATAGAATTTTGCGCCAAAAGAAGAACCTCACCCATTTACAAAGCTTCGCTTTGAATGGGTCCCGAGAACCTTGGTGCTTCGCACTGGCGCCTTGCACAATCCATCATAGCGTAAAGGTTCTTGTCCGTTAGGACAAGGTTCTTCTTTTTTCCAGCAAAATTTGTGTCATCCGATACAAGATATTTAATTTGATCTAAATTGGAAAGATGTTTGATCCGATACGATGCAAACGAGCCCTTACTCTTAATAGTTATCTGGAACTCAATAAAGAGAAAATTGATTTTCACGAGCGCAGCATTCGGAATAAATTGAATTAATTTCTTTGCGCAACGAACCGCCCGTGGACTCATCTAGTTGAGCGTAGCGAACGAATATGAGACCACAGGTGAGTAAGCTTAGAAATTAACAATTTATGTAGACCAGCAAGCGACGAAAACAATTTTCGATGTCCATTGCTTACGTAAATGCATATTGAATAGATATAAAAAATATGTAATTTGATTAAAATAAGTATCGTGGCAATTATATAACCAAAATAAACTACTTTAATGAAAATCTTACAACGGAAGAAAACGATTTAGGCGCAAATCGAACGCAAAAAAATAAGAGAGAGCTCAATGCTCTCTCTTTTTTAATGGTCGGGGTGAGAAGGTTCGAACTCCCGGCCCCATGGTCCCAAACCACGTGCGCTACCAAACTGCGCTACACCCCGCCGAAATATTACTCACCTATTATACCGTTCTCTAAACATTCTTGCAAGTGAAGATAAATCTTATTTTCTCATTAAAACTACTATTATTATAGTTTTTCTTCCATTATCTCACGAATTTACAATATTTTTATTTTATCTTAATAGGCGTCTGACAAAACCATTCTCAATATTTCAAAATAGTTACAATTGCATGAATATTAACAAAGTTAGTGCATTTTGTTATATAATGGAGACGTATGATAGAAAGGAAGGATAAAATGAAATTTAAACGTATAGCAAGTATCGCTCTGAGCGCAACGCTTGCATTTTCGATTTTAAGTCAAAGTTCTTTAGCTTATATAATTAACGAAGAAAGAAAGGAAGAGTATTTGGCGAGCGGCGTGCATCGCGCGAACATCGAGAGGTTCACCTCTGAGGGCTGGCAAAACCTTAATGTCTTGACGATTGACGCGACTAGCGGCATGAACGAGATCAAGGCGATGTTTAACTCTGAAGGTGTATCTCACAGGTCGAATGTTAAGGACATGGTCTCTGTAAGTGGCGCAGTTGCTGGTGTTAACGGCGACTACTTCAACTACCAACCGCATCCATCGACGCTTGGTGTGATTGTGAATGACGGCAAACTTATCAGCTCGGCTCAAGAGGGCAAGAACAATCTGCCTGTCTTTTACCAAAGCAGTGCTGGCGACTCGCATGTGGGCTACATCACTCAATCTGTTGACATCTTAAATAAACTTACTGGCGCAAAATACCACGTTAGCGGCTACAACAAGGCTTACGGCGGCTACAAGTACCTTTCTCTACTAACAAGGGACTGGGGCAAGAAGAGTTTCGGCGCTAAGTCTGCGAACATGACTGAAATCCTTGTGGTTAATGGCGTTGTTGCCGACATTAGAACGAACGGCGAGCCTTTTGACATCCCTCAAGATGGCTACGTACTTAGCCAAAATGATTCGCCTCTAGCAAGTCTAACTCTTGGCACTCCGCTTGAGTTGCAAGTGACTTCAAATGTTGACCACAATGGTCTAAAATTTGCTATGGGCGGCGGCTCCATCATCTTAAAAGATGGCGTAGCAATGCAAACTAATATTGTTAATAAAGGCAGGCACCCAAGAACTGGTATCGGCGTCACTCAAGACGGCTCAAAGATAGTCATCATCACTGTTGATGGAAGGAATGGCTATGCGGGTCTTACTCAAAAGGAATTCGGCGAACTCTTTAAGAGTTTCGGCTGCTACAATGCGATGAACCTTGATGGCGGCGGATCGACTACCATGGTCAAAAAGACTAAGGCGATGGACTCGGCTGAGATCATCAACAAGCCATCGGGTGGCACTCCAAGAGCTGTTGTATCGGGCGTTGGCGTTTTCTCGAACGACAATCCAGGCGCAGTAGCAAGAATTGAGCTTGAGCTTGATACTGACAAGGCTTTCCCTGGCGTACCAGTAGGTTATAGTGTTAAAGCTTACGACGCAAGCAACAATCCAGTCAGAGTCGATGCAAATGCAGTAAGTGCAAGCGCTACGAATGGCGCATCATGTGCAGGAGGAAGTTTTATTGGCGCATCTCAAGGCGTTTCACAAGTCACAGTCACTTACCAAGGTGCGAGCGATACGAAAAACATCGAAGTATACTCAGAGCCGGTTGAATTAAGGAGCTCAACTGAGAAGATAAACGCAAAACCTGGCGATAAATACACTATCAAAGATATCGTCGGTCTAGATAATCAAGGCCGCAGCGCGAAGATACCGACTTCGAGCATTAATTTCTCCATCTGGGGCAAAGTTGGTGCGATGAGCGGAAATGTTTTCACTGCATCAAATAATATTGGTTACGGCTACATCACTATGGGCTATAAAAATACTTATAAGAACATCCCAGTAACTATTGGCTTCAATACAAAGCCGTTACTAGATTTTGAAAGCCTTGATAATATTAAGGCATCGAGCTTCCCAGCTGACAAAGTGGCTGCTAGCCTAAAAATTTCTAAGGTCGCTAAGCAAGGAAGCGGAGCACTTGAGCTAAACTATGACTTTTCAAAGCTTGATGACTCAAGAGCTGCTTATATAAGCTTCAAGAAGGCTCCTGTTTTAGAAGGAAAGCCAAAGAGGCTTGGTATCTGGGTCAAGGGAGACGCGAAGGGCGCTATGCTTAAGGCGACTATCAAGGACAGCGAAGGTTTTGCTGAGCAAATCACTTTCACTGAAAAGATTAACTTTAGTGACTACAGATATCTTGAGGCAGAAATTCCTGACAACGAGGCGTATCCATATAGCCTACTAAACATCTACATTGGCAGCTCCAATAACTCTGCCATGGTCAAGTCAAAGATCTTGGTAGACGCAATCGATTTACTATATGAACACAAATTTGAAAATGCCATCGACAATTCATCCGTTTTGGCAGATAGTCAAAAAGGCTTCTTAGCAAAGGCTCGTGGCGGCGAATACCTAGTGGTTACAGGCTACGACGCTAATCAAGACAAAAATTTTGCAGGCGCCAAGACTGCCATAATCAATAAGATGAATAAAGTTGATACAGGAATTACGCTTAATAGCTACGACAGCGCCTTTAAGAAGGCAGTTTCGAAGAACCTTCTTAAGAATGGAAACGTTTTCTCGACAAGTGCAACGACAAACGCCTTTATACTAAATTTAAATACTTCGAAGAGGTCACTAAGGCTTTCCGACGCAAAAGAGTGGTCCTACATCACAGGCAGCCTTAAGAACATCACGCAAAAGAACGTTGTTGTGACTATGACTAGCCCTGTCTTTGGCAAGGGCGGCTTCACTGACAAGAAAGAAGCAGAATTACTTCACGCGAAGCTTAAAGAGCTTGCCGACATGGGTAAAAACGTCTACGTCGTTGCCGGCTCAAATGAAGCGTCCGTCAAAGTGCTTGACAAGATCAGATATATTAACGTCTTTAACAAGCCTATCAAGACAAAGGCCGACCTAGTTAAGAGGAGCTACGTGCAATTCACATTCAATCCAAACGCAAGTGCATATGTAATCGCTAACTATTAATATAGTATAGAGACCATTAATATAGAATATATCTAAACGAAAAGGACTGTGAGAGCAGTTCTTTTTTTATGCCTTGCTTTATTGAAAAAAATACATTTTTGTGTTAAAATTAAAATAGCTAAGTATATGGCCGAATGGGTATATATACTTAATAAAGGAGTGAGAACATGGATAAGAACAATAAAGACAAGAAGGGACCTAAGAAGTCTCTCGTCTATTACTATATAGTTATACTAATCATTGCCTACTTCTTCAACGTCTTCTTCATGAAGGACATCATGAAGCCGAATGTTGAGAAGGTCACTTACGATGCCTTTTTGGAAGCGATTGACGAAGGCGTTGTTGACAAGGTACAAAAGATGGGCGGCAACATAGTATTTCAGCTTAAGCCTGATTACGTAGCCGTTCGCGACAAAGACAATGACAAGAAATTAAAATTTGAAAAAGCAAAATTAGATAAAAGTGGCAAGGCCATAACTAAGAGTGAAGACGAAGAGCTTAGGGTCTTCATCACAGGCGAGTGGGACTACGACGGCCTTACAGAAAAGCTTGAGGCAAAGGGCGTTCACTTCGGTAGCGAGATCATCGAAGAGCCATCGATCTTAGTAAAAATCTTGGGCTTCCTACTACCGATAGCGACATTTTTGATTATGGGTCTCGTTCTATCTAGAATTTTATTTAAGGATATGGGCGGCGGCCTTGATAAATTTGGCTTCGGCAAATCGGGCGCCAAAGTTTATGTAAAGGGCAAGCAAAAGAAGACTTTCGAAGACGTTGCGGGCCAAGAAGAAGCGAAGGAGATGCTTCTAGAGATAGTCGACTTCCTTCACTACCCAGAAAGGTACGCCAAGATTGGCGCCAACCTTCCTAAAGGAGCCTTACTTGTAGGACCTCCGGGTACAGGTAAAACACTTCTAGCACAAGCAGTTGCGGGCGAAGCAGATGTGCCGTTCATCTCCATATCGGGTTCATCCTTCGTAGAGATGTTCGTGGGACTTGCAGCCAAGAGAGTTAGAGAATTATTCAAAGAAGCGCAAGAGAAGGCGCCATGCATCATATTTATAGACGAGATTGACGCCATAGGTAAGTCACGTGAAGGATCTTTCTCCTCAAACGACGAGAGAGAGCAAGCTCTAAACCAATTACTTACAGAGATGGATGGCTTTGACTCCAAAAAAGGTATAGTGGTACTTGCGGCAACAAATAGACCAGAAGTCTTGGACCCAGCCTTATTACGTCCAGGTCGTTTCGACAGGCGTATACCAGTTGAATTACCTGATCTTAATGGTAGAATAGCTGTATTAAAGGTACATTCAAGAAATATCAAGATGTCAGACGATGTAGACTTTAAAAAGATAGGTCTACTTACAGCAGGCGCATCAGGCGCAGACCTTGCAAATATCGTGAACGAAGCGGCACTTAGAGCGGTTAGAAACAAAAGAGATTATGTAATACAAGAGGACTTACAAGAGTCAGTTGAAGTAGTTATAGTTGGCTATCAAAGAAAAACTATGATTATCTCGAAGAAAGAGCGTGAAATGATCAGCTACCACGAAGTTGGTCACGCGATAGTCGCAGCCGTTCAAAAGAAGAGCGCTCCAGTTGAGAAGATCACAATCATACCAAGGACATCGGGCGCACTCGGCTATACACTACAGTCCGATACAGAAGAAAAGTTCCTTATGGACAAGGAAGAGCTCTTCAATATGATGGTGACTGCATCAGGCGGTAGAGCCGCTGAGGATATAGTCTTCGGCGTAATTACGACTGGCGCTAGTAACGACATAGAGCAAATCACAAACATCGCTAGAAACATGGTTATGCGCTACGGCATGAGCGACGACTTCCCTATGATGAGCCTAATGAGCGAAGGAAATCGTTATCTAGGCGGCGCAGGCGAGCTTACAGCGAGCCAAGACACCTTTGCCAAGGTCGATGATATCGTCAAAAACCTTATTGCAGAAGCTTATGAAGAGGCAAAACGCATACTTCGTGAGAATAGGACTAAGCTTGATAAGATTTCAAAATACCTTATCGAGAAAGAAACTATCAGCGGAGAAGAGTTTATGAAGATCTTTAATGAAGATGATGCTAATAGTGATGGCAATGGTGAAAATGGCGAAGTAAGCGAAAATAATATAGAAAGTGAAAATACTATAGAAAGTAAAAATACTAAAGAAAGTAAAAATACTAAAGAAAGTGATTTTACTATAGAAAGCGAATCTACTACAGAAAGCGATTCTACAAAAGAAGACAAAAATACTCAAGATGAGAAAAATGACGATAGTGGCAAGGCCATAATCGTAGAAGAGGATAGTAATATATAAAAATAAGGAGTAGGAGACATGGGTTATATACTAATTGTTGACGACGAAACGACGATAACTGATATCATCGAGTTTAATTTACAAAAGGAAGGTTTTGAAACAAAGGCGGTTCACGACGGCAAAGAAGCGCTGCTTGCGGTGAATGAATATGAGCCGGACCTAATGCTTCTTGACGTAATGATGCCTGAGATGGACGGCTTTAAGACACTTGAGCTTTTAAGACAAAAGTATAAGTTCCCTATACTTATGCTGACTGCAAAGGAAGAGGAAGCTGATAAAGTCAAGGGCCTAGAGCTTGGCGCTGACGACTACATCACTAAGCCATTTGGCATAAGAGAGTTAATTGCAAGGGTTGAGGCGAATCTTAGACGCGCGCCTAAGAGTAAATCGACTGAAAACTCCATTACCATAGGCGATATAAGGATGGATATGACTCTATTACAAGTATTTAAGAAGGAAAAGCCGGTCGAGCTAACTCTTCGTGAGTTTGAAGTGCTAAAGTATCTAATGCAGCACCCTAACGAAGTATTCTCAAGGGCGGATCTACTTAAGGACGTTTGGGGCTACGACTACATCGGCGACGTAAGGACTGTCGACGTAACTATCAGACGTGTGCGCGAAAAAGTTGACGAGAAATTAACAGACGACTACAAATACATTAAGACAAGAAGAAACATGGGTTATTACATCTCAAATGAAGTTTAATTCGATAAAGTTTAGGTTTGTCATCATCTACGCGTCGCTAGTACTATTTGTCCTAGTGAGCGTTGCTGCCTTCATTGTTACAGGGCTTGAAACTGAGCTAATGAAGGGCCTAAAGGACGATATCAAAAAGCAGGTTGAGACCATGACCTCGACCTCAAGATACTTTACGAAGGAGAACTGGTCGGACGAAGACACTATAGAGCACATACAGACTGTTATCGATGAGAATAGGTTTAACGCTGACGAACTCGTCTACGTTATAAGCAACGACAGCTACCCATCGGTTATTGCGGGTAATGACGAAGGCACTAGGCTTATAGTGGGCAAAAACGCTTATGATGTTGACACGATCAATCAAGCGATGCTACTTGAGGCTCTAAAGGGTAACTTAAGCGAAAAGATTATCGGCGAAGGAATAGACGCCGAAGTGCATCTAAGCTACCCTGTCGTATCGGAGAAGGGCAAGGTCAAGGGCGTTGTCTACGTAATCAGCTCTACAAGGATGGTTGAGGCAACTGTAAAGAAGGCGAGACAGCTGCTTACTATGATTAGTTTGGCGGCGATCTTTGTAACGATACTTATCGCTTATTTACTCGCTTCGTCAATAGTTTCACCTATCAGCAGCTTGACTGCGAAGGCCAAGAGACTTGCTGAGGGTGACTTCACTCAAAAGGTTGAGGTAAGGAGCAAAGACGAGATAGGTAAGCTGGCATCTATGTTTAATACGCTTACAAATGAATTAAACAAGACCATTAGCGAGAAAGACCTTGAGCAAAAGAAGCTCGAGACCATATTTACAAATATGACTGAGGCCATCATCGCCTTAAACAGCGAGGGCGAGCTTATTCACGCGAATTCTGTTGCGCAAAAACTTATTGATATTGACATAAAGAGGGACACGCAAAGGTACTTTAACCTCGACAAGATTGGTCTTTCATCGATTAATTTCGATAATCCATTTACCCTTGAAGGCGAAGAGGAGATCGAACTTAAGGGCGGTGTCTACAAGATGACTTATGCGCCATTCGAAAACGAGGACTATAGTCTTGGCGGCATCATCATCATGTTCCAAGACATAACTAAGGAGCACAGGCTTGACAATATGCGTAAGGAGTTCGTTGCCAATGTTTCGCATGAGCTAAAGACGCCTATCACGGCTATAAGGTCTTACTCGGAGACGCTGCTTGAGGGCGGTGTGCCAGAGGAGATGCAAAACAAGTTCCTAGGCGTTATCGAGAAGGAAGCGGACAGGATGAACAGACTTGTTCTTGACCTACTTCTTCTATCGAATATCGACTACAAGGGCGGGGAGGACGTCAAGGTCACTGTGCTTAATGATAAGGTCAAGGACGCGATTGATAAGCTAAAGATACTTGCGGATGAAAAGAAGCAAAAGCTTATCTACTCTATTGCCAATGAGCCGCTTAAGGCGCTGATTGATCCTGACTCCTTTGAACAGATCATCACAAATCTTATATCGAATGCGATTAAGTATACGAATGAAGAAGGTACCATAGAGGTAAAACTATATTCAGTTTTAGGAAAGATCCACATCGACGTTATTGACAATGGTATAGGCATACCAGAGAAGGACCAAAAGAGAATCTTCGAGAGGTTCTACAGGGTCGAAAAGGGCCGCTCGAGAAAGATGGGTGGAACGGGTCTAGGCCTTTCCATCGCCAAAGAGATGGCGAACGCCTACAAAGCAGACATAGTCTTCACTTCGAAGTTTGGTATAGGCACGACATTTACCTTCTTAATCGATGAATATAAAGAAATAAATTAGTAATAACAATTTAATACAACTGTAATATAAAAGCCCTCCCATCTATGTTATAATAGATGTAGATAAGGAGGAAAGGTATGAAAAAGAAAGTCTTAATCTTTATTTTATGCCTTTTCATATTCACAATTGGATCATCTTCTTTTGCGAAAGATGCATATGTATTTAAGGTTACAAAACCTGATCAAGATATATACTCTACCATTGACGAAACTTTATTTATCAATGGCAGTGCACCGAAGAATGCGAATGTTGAGATAAAACACTACCTAAAGGACATTAGCTTTAAGGACTTTGAAAGCTACAAGGACAAGTATCCTAAGCTTGATGACTTTAAGAAGCACTTTGAGGAAGAAGTGATTAAGGACGATGGATATGAAGAGCTATCAAAGACAAGTATAAGTGTTGGATCTTTAGGTATATTCTCCAAAAAGCTTAGCCTTATGAATGGGCTTAACAAGATAGTCATAAGCACAGCGAAATCGGAGAAGGTTTTCTACATATACTTAACTGACACAGATAAGTTATCAGAAAGCATTACACTTATGAAAACTATTGATCTAATAAAAAATTTGAGATAGGAGGAGCTAGATTGAGAGAAAGAATCAAGACAGCCCTTCTTTTTTTCTTGATTATTTTTGCCATATTCTTAAGTTCAAAGCTATGGCTGGACTTTTCTAGTGAGAGAAGAGTCGGTATCGAGGCAAAGGAGAAAGAGAAGGTGGAGCTAAAGGACTACATTAGCGCCGAGACTGCCATCGTCAACTTTTCAAAGGACAAGCACACTGTTTTAGACAACCCTGGGGAGCAAGGACTCTTCCAAAGTTTCAAAGGGTTTTTTTCTGATGTCTTTACGAAAAATAATTACAGAGTGAGCCTTATTGGCGAAGAGGAGTACGAAAAGGCTATAGAGAGCTCTAGATCAGTTGTCTTCACTTTCATCGACAATTTCCCTCTAAGATTAATCGCGAGAACTTTTAATATTATGGAGAAAAATAATTTTATAGATGATGATAAAAATATTAAGGAGATAGCCATCCTTCTATATAGCGGAGAGGCGATGTTTAAGACGGACGCTTCCATATACAAGATTACTGAGCTTAATACGTCTCTTTCAATACCAAACACTATAGTTAATAATCTTGAGTTAAAGCCAAATTTAGCGTACTACTATAACGCATCGAGCATACTTGGGGAGAAGAGCCCCTTATACATACCGTATCAAGACGAGTACGCGAGCTACATCTTCGATAAATACACAGTTGCACACGATTTCGACATACTTGACAGGGACAATGCGAGGAGTTTTGCGCAAAGGTTTTTCGATAAGGAGCTAAAGTATTTAAAGGAGCTTGAGGAAAAAGACTTCTCCAAGATTTATAGCTACGATTCAGAAGTTATCAAGCTTAAGTACGACGGCTCGATCGAGTACTTTGACCCACTTAAGAAGATTTACAAGGAAAGAAATTTGCTTAAGTCGATAGAGACGGCTATAGGCTTTCTGCAAGAAGGCATCAAGGAAGAAAAGCCTCTAAAAGTCTCCAAGATA
Source organism: uncultured Eubacteriales bacterium (assembly GCA_900539725.1). Taxonomy (GTDB): domain Bacteria; phylum Bacillota; class Clostridia; order Tissierellales; family Peptoniphilaceae; genus Fenollaria. The sequence goes on from UQDI01000021.1 coordinate 10,237, forward strand.
GAAGAGATTACAAGCGAAGAGAGTGTGGGATATAGGATAAGCTTTGACTACTACCTAGACGGACTAAAGCTAAACTACGAGAAAGACGCAGATCACTACGCATACGTCGACGTCTTCATGGACGAAGTACGCTTTGCCTCGGTTAATAAGGCCAGCTTCAATAAGGACTCTCAAGAAGCTTTTTACACGAAGAACATACTCGAACTGATTGAGAAGAACGCAGTTTTACTTCGTGACAACGCTGAGAAGAATCCGCTTAAGTCCATTGACAAGATTAGTATCGTCTATCTAGTGAAGAAGGACGAAGCGGAGTCCGTTGCGCCAAAGATACGTATTGACACGAAGAAGGGCTACTTCATCTTCGATGCGAAGACATTTGAGCTGATAAAGGAGAGAGATTATGAACTGGAACAAAGCTAAATTCATACTCCTAGTATGCTTTTTGATTATAGACGTCGTTCTATTAACTATGTATATGAAAAAAACCAAGGACGATGGCAGTCTATCCATAAGCAAAAATGATGCGATTGAGATACTTAAAGCGCAAGATATAGACATAGACGAAAAAGAGCTCAAGACAGGGGGCGAGTTCAAGGTCTATATACTTAAGTACTACGACTTCGATCTTGAGAAAATTAACGAGAACTTTTTTAATGGCGAGGCGGAGCTTGACGACCGCTACGATTTAAAGATACTGACTAAGGGCGAGGAAAGCGTCTCGCTATCGCAAGGAACGCTATTTAGCTACATGGATGCAAGTGAGGAAGTGAAGTACCCAGATATCGACATGGACAAGGCGATAGAGCTAGCGAACGAATTTTTGAAAGAGAAGGAAATTTTAATTAGAGGCATGGTCTTTGACGGCGCCTACATGGACGAAGGGAGCTACCAAGTGCATTACGCGGTTAAGCACGATGACATCTACCTGGAGAATAGCTTTATAAACTTCACCATTGACAAAAGAGGCGTGAGGAGAGTCGACGCAATGTGCCTTGAATACATCAACACGGAGGATGAAGTCTTTGCCTTGGATGATGTGAAGGACAAGATACTTTCGATAATCGATAAGCCCGAAGTAAAGGGCAAGACCATAGACAGAGTCGAGCTTTGCTACTACCTCGACCAAGTGACCATGGACCAAGCAGAGGAACTCAAGATTACAAGGCTTAGAGCCAAACCGCACTGGAGAATCACTTTCTCAGACGGTTACAAGATGATATTATAACGAAGGGAAATATATGAAAGACATATTAAAATTTTGCTCATTGAGCTCTGGTAGCTGCGGAAACGCAAACTACATTGAGTACAAAGACACCAAAGTATTGATAGATGCTGGACTCAATGGCGTGACAACAGAAAATGCACTCAAGGAGATAGGGACAGACATCAAGGACCTGGACGCAGTTATATTAACGCACGAGCACAGAGACCACGTTCAAGGCGCAGGAATACTCTCGAGGAAGTATGGTGCAAAACTATATGCCAATGAAAAGACTTATCTTGCGTCGCTGCCGCGCATCGGCTCAGTTAAGGAGAGTCATGTGCATATCTTTGACGGCGCTTTTGAATTAAAGGATCTAGTGATAAAGCCGTTTAAGGTTTATCACGATGCCTACGACCCGGTTGGCCTTGCCATATACGCGGGGAATAAAAAGCTCAGCATACTGACAGATACTGGCCTTGTGGATGGTGATATAGCGGATGCGATTAAGGACTCCGACATCTACTACATCGAGAGCAATCACGACGAGGAGATGCTTGAGAAGGGCCCATATAGCTACTACCTAAAGAGAAGAGTGCGTTCAGAAGAAGGCCACCTTTCTAATATGCAGGCCGCAGACCTGATTAAAAAGTCATTAAAGGACAAGAACGAATTAGTTTTCTTAGCGCACCTATCGCACGAGAACAACACAGAGAAACTCGCTTACATGACGGTTTATAAAGAACTCCTTCAGTCAGGACGAAGAGCCGACGACTTTAGGCTAAGAGTCACACACAGACTAAAAAGAACACTTGTATATGAGGTGGATTAGATGCTAAAGATAGATCTGATTGTACTTGGGAAAATCAAGGAAAAGTACCTAAACGAGGCCATAGACGAGTATAAGAAACGCATCTCGCGCTTCGCCTCGCTTAATATTATAGAACTCAAAGATAGAGACAAGCCCGATAAGCTCTCAGCCGCCGAACTTGAAAAGATTATAGATGAAGAGTCAGAAGAAATACTTACGAAGCTTGATGAAGAGAGCTTCGTCATCACTTTGGAGATAGCTGGAAAGCTCTTAACAAGCGAAGAATTTGCAGACGCGATTAAGGACGCAGGCGTAAATGGTTACTCCAAGATCACCTTGATTATAGGCGGGTCCAATGGTTTTAACAAGAAAGTCTCAGATAAGGCAGACTTAAAGCTAAGCTTCGGTAGAATGACGATGAATCATAAGTTGATGAGAGTGGTGTTGATGGAGCAGGTGTTCAGATGTTTCAAAATAATTAATGGTGAAGCATATCACAAATAAATAAGTTTATACATTAACAAAGGATAGAGAAAATAAAATCTCTATCCTTTATTTTTGTCTAAATTTATTTTTTTAAGAACTTCTTATACGTCAAATCCATCGCCGTAGCTCCAAGTGGTGCGGTTATCAGTATCGCAAGTGCTGCGACGGACAAAATTATCTTGCCGCTTTCAAGACCCATTGCTAGTGGCACGGAGCCTATTGCCGCTTGCACTGTGGCTTTTGGTAGGTAGCTAAAGACTGTGAATAGCTTTTCCTTCTTATTAAGTCCGGTGCCTGCGAGTGCAATTAAAACGCCAATCGTTCTAAACGCAAGCGCTGCAAATATCATGACGACCGCCATTAGCCCAGCGTCTAGGGTGTAGCGTATGTCGACTTCGGCACCAACGAGTACAAATAGCATGACTTCGGCTGCTATCCAAAGTTTCGCAAACTTGACCGATAGCCTTGCCGAGACGCTCTCCACGCTTTTGATTCTGATGGTCATCGCCATGGTTACGACGGCTATAAGCGAGGAAATTGCAAGCTTTTCCTTAAGCAGTCCCTCGATCGCAACGAGCAAAAAGCTTAGCGCCATGATGATGATGACTTTCATGCTATTTCTAATTAGATGCTTTTTCGAAAATGACTTTTCGAAGACGAAGCTCGCGATGAGGCCAAAGACGGCGCCTATTGCTATGCCTAGGACTATGCTTATGGGGATATTCGCGAATTGACTTAGGTCTACGCCTTGACCCATGGCCATGCCTAAAAAGCTTGTGAATAGCACTATGACGAAGATGTCGTCCATGGATGCGCCTGCCATAATCATCTGAGGGATGGCTTTGTCTGTGCCGTAGCCCTCATCCATGAGCATGGACATGCGCGGAACAACGACTGCGGGCGAGACTGCGCTTAGGACGGCGCCCATAAGCAAGGCGTCAATGGTAGAGATTTTTAAAAAGATGGGTGCGAGGAGTGCATAGCCCAAAATTTCAAAGGATGCGGGCAGAAAGCTTAGTAGAAGGGCGGGTCTACTTGCTTTTTTGAGGTCTTTTAGGTCGAGTGATAGCCCTGCCTTGATCAGTATGATGAGTAGGGCGATTTGCCTTAGCTCGGCTGAGATGCTTAAAATTTTAGGGTCGAGTAGATTTAGAACGAAGGGTCCCAAGACTATCCCTGTAAATAGCATGCCGACTATGCGTGGCAGCTTTAGACGCTTTGAAATTTCAGCCATGATTAGGCCTAATAATAGTATGAATGCCAATGATTGTATCATATTTACTCCTTTATCTTTTGCGTTTAAATGCGCCCTTGAGCTCGTTCCTTCCTCAGCAATACTCGAGTACATTTGTACACTCCGTTTGCTTCGTCAGTCCACTTCGCTCAATCATCGCATTTACTCCGCAAAATATATTGTTCTATTTATAATTCTTGTTATTATATAATTTAAGCCACAAAAAAAGCTGGCGCCCCTGTAAAAACAGAAGTCATCAGCCTATAGCGGTTTCATTTCGTGGGAGAACTTCATTCCCATGTATTGATTATATATTTATTTTAATTAATTTTATTGATTTTGTCAAGTGAAAAAGATGAAATTTTAAAAGATAGTAAATCGAGCGCAAAAAAGCTAAAATTCAATCGACCCGCATCTATGTAAATAAATTCTTTTTTTACTTACCCATGTCAATGAACCTGATCAAACAATTCAAAACTAACCAAAATTGCAAATTGAGCGCAAAAAAAGCTAAAATTTAAAAAGATAGCATCTTAATAACTATAATTTCTTAGGAAAAACGAGATGATTACGCGAAATGGAGATTTGAGGCAAGCGGAGCGTATATGTCATACTCGAGCATTGCCGAAAATCGAATGAGCGTAAGGGCTCGTTTTAACAAGAAATTAACAAATAAAAATAGCTAGTAGATCAAATACTAGCTATCCATCCCTTGACGATCTTCTTTAGGTTCAATCATCGCTTTAACAACTTCCTTTCGTTCGTGTGCTTCAAAAGAACATCTTATACATCCTTTCTTAGCGATCTTCCTTTGTAGATTCATCCATATGCCCTTCATTGTTTAATTTTCACCTTGAAAAGATAAATAATTCTCCTTTTACAGAGATAAATGAATGTCTTTTCATAGTCGTGACTTTCTTACACATGTCATCTACCATCGTCATAAATATTAAATTTTATTTCTAAATTACCTCCACTAATAAATATCTTATTCTTCTTATATAAGAATTAAGAGAATATGATTAAACAAGCACTTCAGCAGCTATTGCCACTTAAGGTTCATCTAATTTAGACTTTATTTACCTTTGATCCACATTTCGCTCTCAAATAGTAAAACTTAAGCCATTCATTCCTTGCTAAAATATTTAGCTTCGTATCTATATTAAGTCAAGGGATGGAGCTAATTTTCTTTAGATAGAATTATCTTTCTTCTATATTGATTACATTATAGCATGGTAAATCGATTGTGTCAAGTACTTTTTTTAAAATCATACTTTAGTAGTATGTTTTGACAAATATAAGTATAATATTTATGATTATGGGTAGATATACAGAAAGGGGTGTTTATATGGCAAACTACACACAAAAGCTCATTATTGACACGTTTAATGAGATGCTTGATCGTATGCCGTTCGACAAGATTACGGTGACGGCTCTAATCAAGGAGTGCCAAATCGGCAGAAATACTTTTTACTACCACTACCAAGACATCTACGAACTATTGGACGAGGCACTTGCTCAGTGGCTAGAGGGCCACATCGAGTCAACTTCGGCTCAGTCGTGGCAGGACGTTGCCAAGGCGATACTATACTCATGCATTGATCACAAGAAGAGGATTTACAACGTTTACAACTCTCTATCGCGTGACCAAATCTGCTTTTATGTATTTGAGAGGATCTCTTCGACCGTCTCTATGTATATGGAGGAGTACGCGCGAATCACGGGCGGCGACACAGCTCGCGCAAAGCTTGCTTCTGAAATGATTACTTACACGATAAGCGGATTTTTCATGAGATTCTTATGGAATGATATGCAAGACGACATCGACGATGGCATAGATAAGCTTGGTGTGATTTTTGACGAGCTTATTGACTCTTTTGATGGTGGCCTTGGTACAGATAAATAAATATGTCCTAATTTGAACAATTCTCCTAGATTGCATATTCACAAGACCATGGGCTTGGTGATATGCTATATTGTAGAATAGTAAAAAAGGAGGATTATATATGAGTGTTTCTACAACATTAGCAAAATTTGGCTTAACTAAGGCATTTAATCATTTATACAAGGACCCTGAGGCGAATTTACTTGAGGCTATGGACTGGGCAGATAAGTTTTCAAACGGCGGCTTTGCTAATCAAAGAGCGGCCATTCGCAAGGCTATAAGTGACCCAAGCGACCCATACTACCCATATGTTCGTCACATACTTAATGATGTTGACCCAGAAATTGTCAAGACTTTGATCGTAAATTTCTTTATCAATGGTAACTTGGTCGGCGGTCCTATTCAAGAGGAGCTTAGACAAAAGTACAACTGCAATATACCGTGGACTATACTTTTAGACCCAACATCGGCTTGTAATCTGCATTGCACAGGTTGCTGGGCTGCGGAATATGGCAATAAATTGAATTTATCATACGACGAAATCGACGATATAATCAAGCAAGGCAAGGAAATGGGTGTTTATTTCTACATATACACTGGCGGCGAACCGCTTGTTAGAAAGGACGATTTGATTCGTCTATGTGAAAAGCACGACGACTGCGTATTTATGGCCTTTACGAATGGCACGCTAATAGATGAGGTCTTCGCGGACGAGATGCTACGCGTGAAAAACTTCGTTCCGTCCATATCCTTGGAGGGTTCTAAAGAGGCAACTGACTCAAGACGTGGAGACGGTGTCTACGACAAGGCTGTTAAGGCGATGAAGCTATTGCGCGAAAAGAAACTTTTATACGGAATTTCATGCTGCTACACTAGTGAAAACTACGACTCAATCACATCTGAGGCATATTGGGACATGATGATAGAGATGGGAGCCTACTTTGTATGGTACTTCCACTACATGCCAGTTGGCAACGACGCTAGCGTTGAGCTTATGCCAAACCCAGAACAAAGAGAGCTTGTTTACAGAAGAATTAGAGAACAAAGAGCTAGAAAGCCACTGTTCGCTATGGACTTCCAAAACGACGCTGAATTTGTTGGCGGCTGCATCGCAGGCGGCAAAAACTACTTACACATAAACGCAAACGGCGACCTTGATCCTTGCGTTTTCATACACTACTCCGACTCGAATATCAGAGAAAAAACTATACTCGAAGCATTGAAATCACCACTGTTTATGGCATACCACGACGGACACCCATTCAACGACAACATGCTTAGACCGTGCCCAATGCTTGAAAACCCTGAACTTTTAAGGGAAATGGTAAAGAAAACTGGCGCCAAATCTACAGACCTTGAGTCTCCAGAAAGCGTTGACCACTTGTGCGACAAGTGTGAAAATTACGCTAAGCATTGGAAACCAAAGGCTGAAGAGCTTTGGAGCGCAAAATAAAATACTCTCTACAAGATCTGCCCATTGACGTGGGCAGATTTTTTATGCACGGCCATAGATATATTTATGACAATGGCGGTGAAAGTATAGATAAAAATTACGGCGATGGCGAAAGTGATATTGATAAATTTATGATTATCCTTATGCTTATATAGATAAAACTTATAATGATGGCAGAGCTATTGACATATTTATAATTGTTGTAGTGAAAGTATAGATAAATTTTATGGACCTTGGGTATATATATACTGGTGATAATTATGAAAGTTGAAATAAAAGAAAGAGCAGCTCAAAGACTTAATGAGCTAAATGTTAACGAGCACGAGGACAAGGCCCTGCGCATTAGGCTACTCAACTACTCATGAAGGGGCGCCGTTTATGGCGTGACTTTGGATAAGTTAAATGAAAACGACATAGTGATTGAGGTCGATGGATTTAGGGTTTGCGTGAACAAGAATATGGATTATATTGAGAAATTTACGATAGATTATTCGGTGAATCCGTTGGCGAAGGGCTTTCAGGTCTATGTAGATTAAACGAAAAGGGCATATGGTTTAGACCATATGCCCCTTTTTATATGTTCGTCTTATTAATTTATTGATACTTCTGGATTGTCCCTATCTAAAATATGCACTGCCACGTCCGCGTTTAAGTACTTTGTAAGATTTTCCTTCAAAAACTCAAGTGCCCCTTCAAGCGCGTCGTACCTATCTGGGTCAACGAGCTCCATAATCATGAAAGCGTTCTTAGTATCTTCAGTAATCATCGTTCTAATGCCATCACGCCAGTTGAAGCATCTGCATATAGCTCCCTTGTCGTCCTTGTAGCAAAGTTCGCCTGGATAAGTCTCAGATGGATCCTCGCCGATAGCTTGGAATTCGTCGCCGCCTTCAGTGATAGTTAGTCTCAAATCGCCAACGAACTTGTCCGAGTCCTCAGCACCGCATGGTAGCGCGTACTTAAGCGATGCAGCGTTGTAGATGTCAACCAAAGTGTTGATAGAGCCAACGATGTTTCCCTTAGAAAGTCTCTTTAGAAGCGCTTCAATCGAGCATCTTGCGCCTTTTTTAGTCTTGAACTTCTTGTACGCCTCTCTCCAAACAGCTACCTCTTTATTTTCGCTAAGTTGGCCAGCTACAAGATATTTTTCCGCTTCGTCGTTCGCATCAAGCAGCATTTTTTTAACTTCAATCGGGCTTTCATCAGAATTTTCCATGTTCTTTACAAGAATTACCCCAAGTTTTGCCTCTGGGAATAATTCAAAAAAGCTTTTGTCCGCAATAAATTTACTCATTTTTTCCTCCTTAATTATTTTTTCTTATCGTCATTATAACATAAAGAAGCAGTATTTGCAAAACCATCTTAATAGTACAGCCACTTCGTACAAAATGAAAATTAAGGGGAAAATTCCCCTTAATTTTCAGTCAGGCTTATTAAAAAATATTTTCCAAAGTGTAAGATGTGTCTTGACAAATAAGAACAAAAGACCAAGAACTTTATATTATTTCTTGTAATTAAAGCATAAACATATTATAATGAATATATAATAAATGAAAATAATAGCTATAAATAATTATAAAATTTTGCATCACGTTTAAGCATGCCAAATACTTATTAAATAGAGAGGTTAAAAGAATGAAAAAATATAAAAAAAGGAATTTAAATTATTTTATACTTACATTGATAAGTATTTTCACGAGTACAATATTTGCTGTAGTCTTACAATTTTTTAAAGGTGATGTACTAGATAATGCAATTGCAGGAGAAACTAAAACTACAGTTAAATATGCGATATTATTAATTACTTTCATTTTTTGTGAAATATTATTTTATCTTGTTTATAGGTTATTTAGAGCAAAATTTGTTGTTGGATGCACGAAACTATTAAAACAAGATATTTTTAAGGGCATAATTAATCGCAGCTATGTTGATTATAAAGAAAGATCACAAGGAGAGTATATTGCAAAATATGTGAATGAAGCGGATGCTATTAAATCTCGTCATTTTGAGATGATACCACTGTTTTGGGAAATTTTATTTAAAATAATTTTTGTCAGTGTTGCTCTTTTTGTTTTAGATTGGAGACTTGCACTAATAACTATTTTACTTCTTACTACTCCTCTATACATTCCAAAACTATTAGAAAAGAGATTACAGAAAGCTCAAAATGATTATTTGAAATCAGTTGAAGAAAATCTAGCAAAGATAAATGACTGGCTAAGTGGTTTTGAAATCATTAAAAATTTCTCCATTGAGAGACAAATTATCGATAAATTTGATGAATCAAATTTAGGCTCTATGAATAAATTACTTAAGGATTTGAATCTTGGAGCTGCGTCTCAACTTATTACAACACTTATTTCATACTTATCATACTTTGTTGTGTTGATTTTTGCTACGTGGCTTGTTTTTGTGGGTGAATTTTCTGCTGGTAAGTTTTTTGTAGCAATAGGTATGATTGATCAACTTTCATATCCACTTATTTCACTTGCAGAAATAATCAGACAACTTGTTGCAATTAAGCCGTCATGCGAAGCCATGGATAAATTCACAACAGAAGCTGAAGGCGCAAGGCAAGGAAAGTCCTTATTAAAATTAGATAGAGAAATTAAATATTCTAATGTATCTTTTGCGTATCCTGATGGACCAGTGATTTTGAACAATTTCAATTTTCTAGCTAAAAAGGGTAAGCGTTATTTAATTAAAGGTCCAAGTGGATGTGGAAAAACAACTATTGTGAATATGATTTTAAAGTATTATTATCCTACAAAAGGCGACATTGAATTTGATGGAATTTCTATTAAAGATTATTCTAGTACCTATGATTGTACTACAGTTGTTAGACAGGAAGCGATTTTATTTAATGATTCTCTAAGAAATAACTTGACTATGTATAGAGATATTTCTGATAAAGATTTAATTAAAGTGCTTGAAAATCTTGGTTTAAAAAAGTTTGCGACAGAGAAAGCTTTGGATGAAATAATTACTGAGAATGGTTTTAACTTATCTGGTGGAGAAAAAAAGCGTATCTGCCTAGCAAGAGCCTTACTTAGAGATACTGATATACTGATTTTTGATGAACCACTTGCAAATCTTGATGACACTACAGCGAAAAAAATCGAAGACATTTTACTTTCAATTGAAGATAAGCTTGTAATTATTGTATCTCACCAATTTTCTGACGAAAAGCTACAGTGCTTTGATAATATTATAGATTTACAAAAATAATATAGTTTTTTACAATCTTATATTGAATCTTATATTGAAGATTTAAACTTAAATACAAATCAATTATTAAATCTGAAAATTTGATATAATAGTAAACTTATTAAATATATCCAGACTCTAGAAAAAGTAGGCATATTTCGTCAAGAGTCTGGATTTTTTATCCACAAAAAAAGCGCAGCCACTGCTGCGCTTAAATCGTTTCAAAAATTAACTTATCTATCCAAGTTATTATAAAAGTCATCCACGCTTCTTGCTTCGTCGTCTTGGTAGCGTTTTGGTCTATCTGTATAATCATATCCGTCATCGTCGTAGATGTCGTAGTAGTCGTAGTCTCTGACTACATTTCCTGTTCTAAACTCGTATTGGTTTGTGTAGTCGCACATCGTTACTTGTGAGTAGACTGCTGAGTAAAGTGTTCCGATGATCCAAGGTATTGTTGTTATAGCCATGATCCAAGGGGATCTTAGTCCTGTTGCAAGTAGCGCTATGAGTACTGTTGCAAGGCCAGCGATAACTGCAATGCCTATGCCAATCAAAAGCATCTTGCCTATCCAGTTGAATAAGAATCTATTGGCAAGTCCAAAGCCTGTGCTGATGCAAGTGCCAATGCCTGCGTACTTATTTGTAGTAACTAGGTAGTGCGCAAAGCTTCCTGCTATGCTGATGTAGATGTTTACTAAGACTAAAACTATAGTCATGATTATAATTATCGCCTCATAAGACTCAGTTAAAGCAGCGATTATGCCGAAGACTAGGGCTGTAGCGCCTGATATAAGTCCAAATACTATGGCTATGGCGATGCCTTTGATAAACTTAATAAATACTGCTTCTGACACGTCTTTAAAGCCTCTATCCATCTTGAAAATCCATTTGTTGACGTGTGTAACGAAGGCGATGCCTATTAACTGAATCAATATACCCATGGCAAAGAAGCTTAGCATCATAAGAACTGATGATCTTGTAAAGCTCATAACTCTATTAAAATCATCTTCTCTGATGCTTCTTTTTAAATTGCCAATGCCTTGCATAACATCTTCGAAACTTTCAGCCTCGTCAAGTTCTTTTAAGGAGCTATCGAGCTCGTCTGACATAACGTCATCATTGTATCTGTAGCCTTCTTTAATTACGTCTGAAGAAATTTGCATTATAGATCCTACGTTTATTGCTACAAAGCCGCCTATAAGCAAGATGTAGACTAACGCGAAGCAAAGAAGCGCCTTGATATTATTTTTAATATAGCTGTTTGTCGCTTGAAATACTTCGGACACGCCGCTTGCTCTGCCGCCCTTTCTCTTCGGATCAAACTCTTCATATACAAAATTGTCGTTCATATTATCCCTCCTTAGAAGGCCCAGTTGCCTTCCTCAAATATTTTGTATTCCTTACCATCTTTATACCCAATTATCTCAGTTGTTTCATCACCAATCATAAAATCGACATGAATTTTGCTATCATTTATACCATTCTTTAATAGTTCTTCTTCGCTCATGGCAGCGCCGCCCTCAATGCATGTTGGGTAAGCAGCTCCGAAAGCTAGGTGGCAAGATGCGTTCTCGTCGAATAGTGTTGAGTAGAATAATCTCTTGCTATTGCTAATAGGTGAGTCGTTTTGCACTAGAGCCACTTCACCTAACATACAAGCGTTTTCATCTGTTGCGATTAAATCTTCTAGTAATTTTTGATTCTTCTCAGCTTTTACTTCTACACATTTACCATTTTCAAATCTTAGTGAGAAGTTCTCAACAAGTTTACCTGATAATGATAATGGTTTTGTCGCGTAAACAATGCCATTAACCCCGTCTCTCTTAGGAGCGGAGAAGATTTCTTCTGTCGGGATGTTGGCTGTGAAGCGAACGCCTGTCTCGCTCATGGATGAGCCGCCTATCCATAGGTGATTCTTTGGCATCTCTATAGTCAAATCAGTACCTAATTTTGATCTGTAATGAAGTTTTTCGAATTGCATCTCGTTTAAGTACTTAGCTTTTTCTTGTATAGTGCTTTCAAATTCGTCCCAAGCCTTGTCAGGGTCAGCTCCGTCAACTCTAACTATCTTAAAAATAAGATCCCATAGCTCTTCTACACGCTTTTCTTCAGCTACGTCTGGAAGCACTTTATCTGCCCAAGTCTTTGATGGTATGCAGATTACGCACCAAGGGTTTATGTCGTTCATAGTGTATTTTTGGAATGGTTTCATCAGATTTGCGTTCACGCTACGCATTAGTTTTATTCTTTCAGGATCAACGTCCTTCATTAGCGATGGATTTGGCGCAGCAACAGACAAGAAGCCCGCCTTTCTCTCTGCAAAATCAAGCATCATATCAAGCTTCCACTCGGGTGCATGCTTGATCGCTTCTTCACTCATCATCATCGCGCTCAATCTGTTGCACTCGTCGTCTTGTATCCTTACAATTACTTCGCTTGCGCCTCTTTCGTAGGCAAGTTCAGTAAGTAGTCTAACGAAGTCCATCGCCTCAGTTGATGTATTTATTACGAGTGGCATGCCTTTTTGCACGTTTATGCCCCTCTCGATAACGACCTTCGCGTAATTCCTTAACTTATCTTCAAAATTCATTTTGTCCTCCTTTGCGATTAAAGTATTAAATACTCTCTACTTATGATATAATATATTATACCATATATATTAAGAATATGTAAATGGAGGCGCCATGAAAAGTTTTAGAGATTTAATAATTTTAGACGATATGAATTTAGTGCTTGCTTGTGACAGCGCAGCAGGGATAGGCGAGAAGCCATCTGACGAAGTTTTTGCTGATATAGAAATGGTTTCATATTATGCAGCTTTCGTGCCCATATCCGAGCTATTATGCGTAAGAAGCGTGCCAATGGTTTTGGTCGACACGCTATGTAACGAGAGAGAGCCTTATGGCGAAAAAATCATTCGCGGGATAAAAAAGGCGATGAAAGACGCGGGGCTTGACGAAAAAAACGCTTTTACTGGATCGACTGAAGAAAACTTTTTAACTAAGATGACTGGCATAGGCGTCACTGTCTTGGGTCAGGGCTTTGATATACGCAAGGCGCAAAAAGGTGATGCCATCTACGCCATTGGCAAGGCGCTAGTGGGCGAGGAGCTAATTAAATATCGTGACAAGGCCATGAGCATGAGTGATTATATCTACTTAAAGGAGCAAGACTATATTCATGACATAGTTCCAATCGGTTCAAAGGGAGCGGCGCATGAACTAGCTGAGATCGAGGCGCACGCGAGACTTAAGGCGCGCATCGTGAATAGTGACTTTGATCTAAATGCATCGGGCGGGCCATCGACCATATGCCTAGTCACAATGAAGCCTGATGACTTTAATAAATTAAATTTAAAAAAGGACGCAATTTTGTTAGCTTTTATGGAGTAAATGGGTATAAATGTATGAAGAGTACTAGGAGGCGAGTCAATTGAAGAAATTTAGATTCTTAATAATTTTTTCTGCCATAATTATGTTCGTGGCAGGATTTAACGCGCATGCAGCGAGCGAAAATAAAATGACTTACAAGATGAATCTCAAAGAGGACGCGATGTATGTGGACGTCAAGATCGAGACGGAGCATACGGGCTTTAAGTTTGGTATCGATGTGCCAGAAGGCGCTGAGGTCTACAATGTAGAGGGCAAGAGCCTTAGAGACAATTTCCTTTCGGGAACGAAATACATCTTTGACTTTAACGGCGGCGACAAAGAAGTCTCTTACAAGATCAAGGGTCTTCCAAAAGCCTTTAAAAGGGCCGATGGTTTTGTCTTTGGCTTGTATCGTTCATTTAACACGCATATCAACACCATTGAGATAGCCTATGAGAGCGTTTACTTTGACGAGCCGGTATATGAACTATTTACTTCAAAGGGTCTTAACGCTACTTTTGAAGATGGCAAGACTGGTCTTTACGAGATAGACGAGCCAATTGACATAGCTATAGGCATTAAGTATCCAAAGAATGAGTTCGTGAACGCGCCATATTTGGATATGGACTACGATGACTACCGTAATGACGAGCTGATGAGGACGCAAATTACACGCATTGACAAGCCGGGCGTCTCTGAGCTAGTGCTTAAGGGGCTTATAGCGGTGGCTTTATTAGCGTTTATCATCGTCGGTTTTTTGATGACGAAGAACCAAAGATTTAGAAATAAATTTAGAATAAAGAAGAAATATGAAGAAAAGGAAAGAAGCGGTAAAACTTTCGACATAAAGGACCTTGATGAGAACATTTACCTAGTATATCAATTTTATGACACGAAGGAAGACAAGGTCGCTAGCTATTTAGGCGTGGACGAGACTGACAAGCTTGTTGAGGAAAAACTAAATGCTTCGTATGAAAATCTATTAAAAAAGGGATATATAGAGAAGGAAGACTCGGATTACAGCGTGGCTCTAACAAAGAAGGGCAGGCTGAAGCTTGAGGAAATTCTTATCAAGAAAGAATATTTACTCGCTCAAGACGATATTTCAGATGAGGAAGAGAAATTTTTAAGATTGTTCAGGTGATTTAGGTGAGGGTACTTAGCTCAGGAGGCGTAATTATCAATAACAATTTAATACTACTTTTGAAGAAGTACAACGGCGACTACGTATTACCGAAGGGCAGAATCGAGCGCGGTGAAAGCATTGAAGAGGCTGCCTTACGCGAGGTAAAGGAAGAAAGCGGCATCACTGGCGAGATTAAAAAATACCTAGGCAAGATTGATTACTCTTTCATTAACAGGATGAGAAATATAAAGATTGACAAGACGGTACACTTCTTTTTGATGTCAACAAAGGACACGCATACTAAGCCACAGAGCATGGAAGGCTTTAAGACAGCGAAGTTCTACGAAAGAGAAGAAGCGATTAGCCTTATGAAATACAGCCAAGAAAGAGAAATTATTAGAAAAGCCATAGAAGAGTACGACAGAGAGAAGAATGAGGAGAGGAAATGAGTTTTTCACAAAAAGCTAAGGACGAAGCGGCAAAGCTGATGATCACGGACGAAGACACATCCCTAGCTGAGCTTATGGCTTACGTGAGATACGTCTCATCCATTAGCTTCATATCAGGCAAAGTGGCCGTTTCATTCAGAGTGCAAAAGGCGGCGCTTGCGAGACGAATATTTACAGTAATCAGAAATTTATACGATACAGACCTTGACGTCGACATCTCAAAGATGACGCAGCTCAAGAAGATGAACATCTACACCATAGTCCTAAACGATACGGATATAGTTATGCAGATGTTTAAAGACACGCGCATGGAAGGCTTTTTGGACGTAAACAAGATTCCGAAGGCAGTCAAAGAGAGTGACGATATGAGAAGGAGCTACCTAAGAGCGGCATTTTTAGCAGTCGGCTCCATCACCAATCCGGAGCGCGGCTACCACCTCGAAATGCTCTTCGAAAGCGAGTTCGAGGCAAACGAGGTCAAGGAGCTGATGAACGTCTACGGTCTTGGGGCGAAGTATGTCAAACGTAAGGAGAACTACATCACTTATCTAAAAGGCGCCGAGGCAATCTCAGATTTTCTCACAGTTATAGGCGCGATGAGAGCAGTGCTTAGCTTTGAGAATATAAGGGTAGTTAAGGACGTTAGGAACAATGCCAATAGACGGACCAATTGCGAAACAGCCAATATACAGAAGACAGTTGATGCATCGACAAGGCAGGTAGCTGATATCGAGTACATCGACGAGATGATTGGCCTAGACGCGTTACAAAGTGATTTAAAAGAGCTAGCAATACTTAGACTGAATAACAGAGACGCATCACTTGCAGAGCTTGGAAGGCTTATGAGCCCGGAGCTTGGCAAATCGGGCGTGAACCATAGACTTAAAAAACTTGCTGAAATGGCAGAAAATTTACGAATAAATGAGGAGAATTAATATGAAAAGAACTATAGTTACAAACAACGACTACGTTAGAGACAAATACAAAGACGACTTCGACATGATCTATGTAGATAAGGTCGATAATTATACAGGCGTTTTACTTAAGGCGAGAGACCTGATACACGAAGGATATAAACTCTTAACGCATCCATTATCAGGATCAGTTAAGCCGAATGAAACACCATTTAAGACAATTATCTTGGAAAAAGGCACAGGACTTGATCAAGACGGACTTATCATAATTGAAGAAGCGATCGGAACCATTAACAAATTTTTAAATATCGAGAAAACACCCGATTACAACGAGCGCGTTATCGACGACTGCAAAGTCATAGACCTTTCCATCATAGACAATACAATCAATTTAAGAAGTTCAATCTAATGAAAGAGTTTTATATTGAAGATATGACCAGTCAGCTAAGGGGCGTTGCAAAGTCCGAGGGACTGGTCTATTTTATTAAAGGAGCCGTGCTTGGCGATACAGTCACAATCACAAACGAAGTGAAGAAGAAGAGCTTTATCGAGGCAGATGTCTTGGAAATAGCCATCCCATCCGAGTTTCGCATTGAGGGAGCTAGTGATGAGGCGATACTCTCCGGCCTTTCTTATGAAAAAGAATTCGAGTGGAAAGTTAATGGCCTTAAAATGAACCTTAAGAAGATGGCTGGGCTTGACGTGGATGTAGAAGAATATATGGCGAAGACTTTAGCACACTATAGAGACAATACACAGGTCAAAGTCGCTCGCGGATATAATGGTGAAGTAGCTATCGGTTATTTTGAAGAAGGCACAAACACAGTAGTCGACTCAGAAGAGATGCTTTACATGAATAAGGAAGCGCTTTCGGTTTATAAAGGACTTAGAAAATTCGTAAAAGAAAATTATAAGGGCTACGATTGGAAGGCAAAAAAAGGCGATATCAAGGATATAGTCTTTAGAAATAACGAAAAAGATGAGCTGATGATTATTTTCGTATCGCATGATGAAATTGTGATTGATATAGAAAAATTAAAAGCAGCCATCGATATGAGTAAAGTCAAATCCATCTACCTAAACATAAATGATAAATCAGATAAAGTTTTGTACGGAAGAAAATTTATTAAGCTATATGGCGATGACTTTTTAAGCGTAAATATCTTGGGACTTGATTTTAAAATATATCCGCAAACATTTTTGCAAGTGAATTTAGAGATGATGGACGTTTTGTATAAAAAAGCACTTGAGTATTTAGGGGACGCATCAGAGATGGACGTCCTTGAGCTATACTCAGGCATAGGCACCATAAGCCTATGCGCCGCCAAAGAAGCAAAATCAGTTACAGCAGTCGAAGTAGTCGAAGCCTCAGTTAAAAGCGCAGATGAAAACGCAGCCGCCAATGGCATAAAAAACGCAAAATTCATACATGCCAAGGCCGAAGACGCGATAAATAGAGTTTTGAAAGAAAAAATTTATGATGCAGTCATCGTCGACCCGCCGAGAAAGGGTCTAGACAAAAAAGTAGTAGAGATGCTAAATAAGAGCGGCATAGAAAAGATTGTATACATCAGCTGTAACCACGCAAGCCTAGCTAGAGACATCGCCTTGATGAGTGGGGTGTATAAAGTGGAGAGAGTAGCCACAGTTGATATGTTCGCAAGAAGTGGACACTTGGAGACGGTGGTGTTATTGTCAAGAAAATAGAATAACAAGTTATAAAAGTGTTGAAATAGGTGCTTTTAGTATTTTAAAAGAAATCAGTTTTATAATAAATTAAAAATCGTGTTGGTAGAAAAATCGTTTACTTCTACCAACACGATTTTACAAAGAGCCAGTACTTACATCTCTTTTTTTCCT
>UQDI01000022.1 GCA_900539725.1 uncultured Eubacteriales bacterium
TTTTATCAAAAAAATATCTATTGAGGTTTTACTCCCCAATAGATATTATACAGCCTGTATTAGATGAGTATGTAAAATGAATGGTCAATAACGATTAATCAGTGTTGAGTGGGGTTAAGGAGTGTTGTGTAGGTAGGAATAAATAATAAAGAATAAGTAATAAAGAATAAGTATATAATTGTGTAATAAGTATTGAATAGTGTGTAATGAGTAGTGAGTAGTGAGTAATGGGTAATGTAAATTACAATTAGAATTGAAAATTAAAATAGAAATGAATATTAAGAGATGAAAAATAAATAATGAATAATGAGCAATGAACAATGAATAATGAATAATGAACAATGAATAATGAATAATGAACAATGAATAATGAATAATGAACAATGAATAATGAATAATGAACAATGAATAATGAACAATGAATAATGAATAATGAACAATTAACAATTAACAATTAACAATGAATGTGAAATAATGAATAAGGTTTACTTAGCTACGATATTGAGTGAATATATAAAAATATAAAATCAATTATAATTTAAATACTTTATTAATTCTTGTTTAGTTTAACGCGCTTAAGGGTAAATAGAGAGTAAGTATAAAGGAGGTTTTCTTATGAAAAGAAAAGTATGTTTATTATTAATATTTTTACTTATGCTTACAAATGCCGCATATGCAGCGGACTTAAAGGTTAGTACACCAAATGGATACGTATTAAGTGACTCAGAAGTAGAAAGACTAAGCTTAGTCATCAATAACAAGATGAAAGAAGAGAACAACGAAAGAGAAAATTTGGTTGGCTATGTAATACCCGTTTACAATCTTTCAACAGAGTACTTATTTAACAACGCTAACAAGACATTAGAAGATTCCTTTGTCAACAAGGGAAATGCAATTATGATTATTAAAGATAAAGTTGGTCCATTCATGCAAGCTGGGCTAATAAAGTCAAACAAGGGCCTTATAGTTGAAACATATTCAGACATAAGCGATGGCCTACTTGAAGCCATTACACTACTTAAAACAAAAAGCATGACTAATGCAAGATACCTAAGCATAGATCAAACAAGTAAGCCAAGCATAATACTTGCTAATGAAGGCAAAGTACCTAAGGCGATAGCTATAGATTTATTAAACGATAGAGATAAAAATGATTCAAAACTTGAAGACGCCATACTTGATACAGAGGATGTATATGAACAAATCAAGCAAAACAAGATAGCTGACATGGAATTAACAGTTGAAAATCTTAAGAAGGGCGAGCCGTACAAGACTGATCAAGTATCCTTATTTAAGCCAGTTGAAGTTCAAAAGATTGAAAAGAAGAGCCCAATCAAAATTATAATCATCATACTTATAGTAATACTACTAATACTAGGAACTTACTTCATCTTGATGCAAAAATCTTCAAAGAAGGCGCCATTTAAGAAGAAAAAATCAAAGAAGACAAAAGATGATTATGACGATATTGATGACGATGGAGATTATTTAGTATAGAGAGTCTTTTGTTTATAAAGAAAGGTGATATAATTGTTTAAAGTAATCATGCTTATATCAGTTGCTTTTATTCCACTTTTACTGATAGTAATAGGAAAGATATTTGAGAAATATCCGAGCAAAGAGCCAAACATAGCTATAGGCTTTAGAACAAAGCTTTCAATGATGAATAAAGAAACTTGGGACTACGAACAAAGGCTATTCCCAAAGGCGTGGATAAGCTTAGGAAGAATAATGCTTCCACTTAGCCTCATCATACTTTTCTTACTATATAGCGAGGATACGGACTACACAGGAAACTTAGCTCTAATACTTATGCTAGTACAAGTAGTTCTGATGCTAGGCTCGATACTTTATGTAAATCTAAAACTAAAAAAGGCTTTCAACAGCGACGGAAGCCGCAAAGAAATTCAATAAAATACAAAGGTCAAAGTTTTAACTTTGACCTTTTCTTATGGCGTTAGCTCTTAATTTCGTTTATAAATGGACTTATATCGTAGTCCGTGTTGTTTCTTTCCTTAAAAGCAAAGATATATAGATTCTCTCTCGCTCTAGTCATTCCAACGTAGAATATTCTTCTTTCTTCTTCAAGTTCTGCATCACTCGCGTTATTTGAGCCAGGTATCTCCTCATCAACTATATCTATCAAAAATACCGTGTCAAACTCAAGTCCCTTAGCGCCGTGTATAGTTGAGAGCACTACATTCGAATCATTTTGGCTATAGATTTTGCTTCTCAAAACATTGAGCCTTAACTTAAGCTCATCCATGCTCTTAGTGTAGAGAGCGATTTGCTTCAAAAAGTAGAGCATAGTAAGCAGTTTGTTGAAGGATTCACTATTGTCGCGGCCCTTTGTCCTTAAGTAGCCTCTGTAATTCATATCATTTTCAATATAATCAATGACATTTGATGGCTTCATTTTTCTTATGGCTTTGAAGTCTTTCATTAATTCAAGAATATAATCTTTCTTGTAGCTTTGAATCGATTCAGACCTATATAAGGTCTTTAAAACATCGACATCTGTTAAAGTGCTTATCTCACTTATATCTTGCTTCGATAAATAGCCTTTAATCTTGTAGTAAATCTTTCTAAATAGAGCAGCGTCATTCATATTTTGCGAAAAATTATATATATCAAAGATATCTTCAATAATCCAGTGATTAAAAAACCTTTCCTTTTTATCGTAGGAAGTGAAGTTAATCATGTAGCGCTCTAAGTACTCAGCAAGCGGTATCTGAGAGATGTTGTTCCTATACAAGATGGCTACAGTGCCAGTGGCGTCCTTCAAGTACTTTGCTATGTAGCGGTACTCGTCAAGGTCCTTGTTAAAGAGCTTTACATTGACAGGTGCGCTTCCAGATTTGTGTGCACTTAAGTCTTTAGTGTATCTTAGTTTATTGTTCTTAATCAGTCTATTTGACGCAGTGATTATGCTGGGCGCAGATCTATAATTTTCGCTAAGTCTATAGATATGGGCGCCTTTATAATGCTTCTCAAAATTCAGTATTCTCTCAGGGCAAGCACCTCTAAACCTATATATCGATTGGTCGTCATCAGCTACCACAAAGAAGTTATTATCCTTATTTATAAGCTTATCAAGTATCATAAACTGAATGGATGAAGTATCTTGGCCCTCGTCAAGAAGGATGTACTCGTACTTATCTTTGAACTTTGAAATTATATGCCTGTCTTTTTCAAGCAAGTCGTTTGCAATCACAAGCATATCGTCAAAGTCGATAAGCCTCTTTTTCTTCTTATAAGCTTCGAAGTCATCGACCACGACTTTGTATTCAAAAGGCCCGTCCGCATCAATATAGTCCTCGTTTGTGTTCTTGATGTAGCCAAGTATAGACTGTATCTGATCTAGCTCTTCTTCGCTCGGATAGGTTTTTAGCTTATCCATATATATCTTTCTAAGTATATTTCTCGATTTTGGTGCATTTTCAACGTCAAGCAAGTTGTATTTAATTTTTTTGTATCGCTCGTACTCTCTGATTATCTTGTAGGATAGGGCATGTATAGTCAAGACGCCAACTTCCTTTGCATAGTTTTCATCAAGCGCCTCAAGTATCCTTTTTTGCATATCAAGCTGCTGGGACTTGGCAAATGTTATAGCGAGTATCTTATATGGGCTTACGCCTTTATCTTCAATAAGATGCTTTATACGATTAACTATAACAGTCGTTTTACCAGAGCCGGGCACAGCAAGAACAAGTGCAGGACCCTTGTCATGCCTCGATGCTTCGAGCTGATTTGGATTTAGTTTCATTTCATCACCACAGATATTATATAACAAAATTAAAGAAAAATAAAGGTTTGCCAAGTAGTTCTACATGTGGTATAATATAGACGTAATTCAATTATTTTACATATTATTCTAAGGGGGAGATATATTTTGTTAATGAATAACTTTCTAAAATCTAGAAAATCAGTTAGAGATTTTAAGCTTAAGGATCTAAGCGACGACACATTGATTAAAATCAAAGCAATTTGCAGCGAGGTATCTAAGGAAGACGGCCAAAATTCTGTAAGCTTCAATATTGTTAAAGATGGTAAGATGGTTTATGAAGCGCTAGACGGCATCGCAGGCTACTCAGGCGTTATGATTAAATCACCTCACTACATCGTTATCAACAGAAGCGATGATTCAGCAAAATCAATGATCTTACAAAGCTACTACACAGAAAGCTTAATCACAAAACTACACGCACTAGACATCGCAACTTGCTGGGTTGGTCTATTCAACGCGACTGAAGACACTAAGAGAAAAGTTTTTGATATGTACGCAAATAATCTTGACTTTATCTTGGCAATAGGCTATGAAAAACCATCGAACCCATTTGACCTTGATATATATTCTGAAAGAAAAGCTGTTGAAGATATCGTTTTTGATGGCAGCTTTGCGAATAGCATGGACATAGAAATGCTTGAAAACCTTGGTTTAGACGACGTTTTCTACTACGCAAGATTTGCACCATCAACATCAAACCTTCAACCATGGAGATTTGTAATCAAAGGAAGCTACGTTTATTTATATATCGACGATAACAATGGAAAACCATCATATGTTGACGCAGGTATCATGATGTACTACTTAAGAAGTATGCTACTTATGAGAAATGACAAGAACATGTGGGAACTAGCTGAAGACGAAGAGATCGTTGACGGCTACAGATTGATAGCAAAGATTAGGCTATAGGAGGTCATATGAAATTATTTATTGATACAGCTAATGTTGACGAAATTAGAGAGATTGCTGAATGGGGAGTGGTTGATGGAGTTACTACAAACCCAAGCCTTATCGCTAAAGAAAAAAGAGATTTTAAGGAAGTTGTTACTGAAATCACTGGCATTGTAGATGGACCTATATCTGCAGAAGTTGTTTCACTTAAACATGATGAAATGATTGAAGAAGCAAAGGAACTTGCTAAGATACACAAAAACATCATTATCAAAGTGCCAATGACAGAAGAAGGACTTATAGCTGTTAAAGAATTACACGCTATGGGCATAAAGACTAACGTAACACTTGTATTTACATCAACACAAGCACTTTTAGCTGCAAAGGCTGGAGCTAGCTATGTGAGCCCATTCTTAGGAAGACTTGATGATATATCAACAAACGGACTTAATTTAATCGAAGAAATTATGGATATCTTCAATAATTACGACTATGACACTGAAGTTATAGCTGCATCTATTAGACATCCAATGCATGTAGTTGAATGCGCTAGACTAGGCTGTGACATAGCTACAGTGCCATATAAGGTGTTTAAACAAATGCTACATCACCCATTAACAGATAGTGGTATAGAAAGATTTTTGAAAGATTGGGAAAGCGTTAAATAGGAGAGAAGTATGGATAGAAATTTAGTAATGAATTTAGCCAGAGTTACAGAAGCGGCTGCACTAAAGTCTGCTCCTTGGCTTGGTAGAGGAGAAAAGAACGCCGCTGATGGCGCTGCAGTTGAAGCAATGAGAAGAATGTTCGATACTGTTGACATCGACGGAACTGTAGTTATAGGTGAGGGCGAGATCGACGAAGCACCTATGCTATATATAGGCGAAAAGATTGGTGATCGTAAGGATGGAGCGCTTAAGGTCGACATCGCAGTTGACCCACTAGATGGAACGAACTCCATTGCCAATGGTATGCCAAACGCGATATCAGTAGTTGCTGTAGCACCAGCAGGCTGCTTGTTACACGCTCCTGATATGTATATGAACAAAATTGCTGTTGGACCTAAGGCTAAAGGCGTTGTTGACATAGAAAAGTCTGTTACAGAAAACTTAAAAGCGGTTGCTAAGGCCCTTAACAAAGAAGTTAGTGAAACTACTGTAGTTATGCTAAACAGACCAAGACACGACGCTATAGTTAAAGAGCTTAGGGACAATGGCGCTAGAATTAAATTTATAAACGACGGCGACGTTATCGCTGCTATACAAACTTGCTTTGAAGACACTAACGTTGATATGCTTCTTGGTAGCGGCGGTGCACCTGAAGGCGTTTTAGCTGCAGCAGCACTTAAGTGCATGGGCGGCGAAATGCAAGGTAAACTTTTACCAAAGGATGAGAAAGAAAAAGAAAGATGCATCAAGATGGGCATAAATCCAGACAAGATACTTCATCTTGATGACCTTGTTAAAGGTAATGAAATCGCTTTCTCCGCAACAGGCGTATCTCACGGCGAACTTCTTGATGGTGTTAAATTTATTAAGAAAAACGTTTGCGAGACAGAAACACTAGTACTAAGAGCTGAAACTGGCACAATTAGATTCATCAAAGCAACTCATATACTAGACAAAAAGCCGGAGTATGCTAAATGATTGTAGATAATCACTTAGATGATTATAAACTAGTAGAGCTACAAAATTTTGCGAAAAACTACGGGCTTAAAAACTTTACTAAGTATAAAAAGCTTGAGCTTATTGAATATATTCTTAAGAGCATCCGCGCGAATCACGATGAGGATGCTTTTAAGTCGTGTAAGAGCTTAGATGATTTTCTTCATATGGTTAATGGGGACAGTAGTAATGCCAAAAACCATATGACAAATGAAAGACATGAATTAAACGAGGCAAATGGTGAAGGAAAAAGTACAAAGACTAGTTCGAGCTCTATAGATGGACTTGAAACTGTTGAAGTAAGCGGCATCTTAGAGATACTTCCTGATGGTTTTGGCTTTTTAAGGAGAGAAAATTATTCTCAAAGCGACAATGATTATTATCTGTCACCAACATATATAAAGAAGTTCCTTTTAAGACAAGGTGATGAAATCACTGGTAAGGTTAGAAAAAAAGACGAGGCAAGCGAAGAAAACTCGAAAAACGCTATAGTCTACATCAACAAAGTTAACGGCGACAGCATAGACACATGTTTTAAGAGAGCTGACTTTGATGACTTAGTTCCCGAGTATCCAGATGAGCTAATTAAGCTAGAGACGACAAAGGATGAACTATCGACAAGGTTCATTGATCTAATCTCACCCATAGGCAAGGGTCAAAGAGGCCTTATCGTTGCCCCACCAAAGGCGGGTAAAACGACTCTTATAAAAAAGATAGCTAACGCCATCAACATAAATCATCCAGAGATAGAACTTATAGTCTTATTAATTGATGAAAGACCGGAAGAAGTTACTGATCTTAAGAGATCAATCAAGGGCGATGTGATTTACTCGACTTTTGATGAAGACCTTGAGAATCACATAAAGGTATCGCAAATGACGCTTGAGAGGGCGAAGAGACTTGTTGAGCACAAGAAGGATGTAGTAATACTTCTTGATAGCATCACAAGACTTGCAAGAGCATATAACATGATGATAACGCCAACTGGTAGGTCGCTATCGGGCGGTTTAGATCCAGGCGCGCTATTTGGGCCAAAGAAATTCTTTGGAGCGGCAAGAAACTTCAAGGACAAGGGAAGTCTAAGTATACTAGCAACTGCACTTATCGACACTGGCTCTAGGATGGATCAAGTTATATACGAAGAGTTTAAAGGCACTGGCAACATGGAGCTCTACCTTGATAGGGACCTATCGAACATGAGGCTATTCCCAGCTATTGACATATTAAACTCAGGTACGAGGAAGGATGAACTGCTTCTAGACGAAAAGACTTTGAACATACAAAGGAAGTTTAGAGTGATGATGACTAAGAACGGTAATGAATACGCTGTTGAATACCTTCGCAAGTTTATGATGAATACTAGATCTAATAAGGAGCTTATTGACAGTTTAGATAAAGCTCTCGTTAAGAACGATTAATTTTATAAAAGACTTGTAAATAGTCTTCTTATATGATATAATATATGAGGTAATATTTTTGCATTGAAGAGTGGCTCGCCACTCTTTATTTTATAAGAGGGGTGAGAGATATGAATTACAAAAGTTTAAAAGAAAAGCTTAGTCCTAAGCTAGCTAAGGCACTTGAGGACTTAAAGGCGGAGCTCGTTGATATTGGATTTACAAGACACAAGGGCGAGATGACGGTAAGTGTATACATATACAAGAAGGAAGGCCTTGACATAGACCTACTTCAAAAGGCGACAGAGAGATTAAATCCAATATTCGATTCAGTAGAAGAACTAAAGGACAAGTACTACTTAGAAATATCATCTCCGGGAATAGATAGACCCATCAAGACGGATGATGATTTCAGAAGAAACATGGACATGAAACTCGATGCAAAACTAAAGAACAACGAAAAGTATATGGGCATACTTAAAAATTATGACGAAGAGTCATTCACACTTGATTGTGAT
Organism: uncultured Eubacteriales bacterium; assembly: GCA_900539725.1. Classification (GTDB taxonomy): domain Bacteria; phylum Bacillota; class Clostridia; order Tissierellales; family Peptoniphilaceae; genus Fenollaria. The sequence goes on from UQDI01000022.1 coordinate 8,258, forward strand.
GGCAAAACTATTGATATAAAGAGGGCCGATGTAAAGAAACTTACTCAGGCTATAGAATTTTAGGGGGTTATGATGAACAAAGAGTTTATAGAAGCTTTAGATGAGCTAGAAAAAAGCAAGGGTATATCAAAAGATGTAATTTTTGATGCTTTGGAGACTGCACTAGTATCAAGCTTTAGAAAGAATTTCCAAAGTGAACAAGATGTTTTCGTTGACATCAACAGAGAGACTGGCGATATAAAACTATATTCACAAAAGACTGTTGTTGACGAAGTTGAAGACGATGTTAATGAAATTTCGCTAGAAGATGCTAAGAAGATCAACTCAAAGTATCAAGTAGGCGATACTGTTAACTTTGAGGAAGCTCCAAAGGAATATGGCAGGATAGCTGCTCAAACAGCTAAGCAAGTTGTAATACAAAAGATTAAGGACGCTGAGAGAGAAAAAATTCACGATGAATTTATAGTAAGACAAGGCGAAATAATCACAGGACAAATACAAAGAATATCAAATAAGAACATCTTTATAGACATGGGCAAGGTAGAAGGCATAATTCCACCAAACGAACAAATACCAAATGAAGTCTACAAGATGGGCGACAGACTTAAATTAGTTATCTCTGAGATAAGAAAGACTAATAAGGGACCGCAAATAGTATTATCAAGATCAAAAGCACTTTTAGTAAGAAGACTTTTTGAGCTTGAAGTACCTGAAATAACAGAAGGACTTATCGATATCTACTCTATAGCTAGAGAAGCTGGATCAAGATCAAAGATTGCTGTTTACGCAAAAGATGATAGTATAGACCCATTAGGAGCTTGTGTTGGACAAAAGGGACAAAGGGTTAACTCCATCGTTGAAGAGCTTAACGGAGAAAAGATAGATATAATTATCTACAATGAAAATCCAGAGATATTCATCAAGAATGCTCTATCACCAGCTGATGTAGTTAGCTGCGAAATCAACGAGGAAGAAAAATCCGCCATTGCCGTAGTACCAAACTCACAAATCAGCTTGGCTATCGGTAAGCAAGGTCAAAACGTAAGACTTGCAGCTAAGCTTACTACTTGGAAGATAGATATTCATCCAGAAGATCCAAGCACATTTACAGGACCAACAAGCGAGCCATACTACGATGCGGACAATCAAGAGATATTAAATGATTCATTAATTGATTTATTCAGAAATGACGAAGAATAAAACTTTTGATAGAAAATGTGTTGCATGCAGAAATTTTCACAATAAATACGAGATGATTAGGCTAGCAAAGACTGTGGACGGCGTATTTATTGACAAAGAGCAAAAGATACAAGGCAGAGGAAGCTATGTGTGCAATAATGAAGAATGTATAAATAATGCGATTGAAAAGAATTTACTCAAAAAATCTTTAAAATGCAATATAGATAATGAAACCTTAGAGGAGCTAAGAAATGTAAAGAAGGAGTGATTATATGAAGACAAGAGTTTACGAATTAGCAAAAGAATTGAATATGGAAACAAAAGAACTACTAGATAAACTCCAAGAACTAAATCTACCGCCAATGACTCACTTAAGTGGTGTAGATGAAGAAACAGCTAATATGGTAAGAGATCTTTTCCTAGAAGAAGATAAAGTGGCTGTTAAAGAAAGACCAAAGAAAAAGATCCGTAAAGCAAAAGAAGAAACAGAAAGTATAGATAAAAATGCTAATAAAGCTAAGAAAAACGCAAAACCTGAAGCGAAAAAAGCTAATGTAAAAGAAGATAGAAGAGAAGAAGCTAAGAAGGAAAGCGCTGAAAACAATAATCAAGCAAGAAACAAGAAGAATAAAAACAATAAGAATAACAATAATAACAACAACAATAATAATAATAATAACCAAGCAAATAATAAAAAAGGCAAGAAAAACAGACAAAACAATAAAAAGAACGACAATAAGGCTCAAGAAGTAAAAGAAGAAAAGCAAGAAGCAAAAAAAGCTAAAGACGAAGTTGTTTATATCCAAGATCCAATCATAGTTAAGGATCTTGCTGAAAAGCTAGGTGTTGGTGTAAACGAGCTAATTACAAAGCTTATCATGCTAGGACTAATGCTTAACCAAAACCAAAGCGTTGACTTTGATACAGCATCTTTAATGGCTGATGAATTTGGTGTAAAAGTAGAATTAGAAGTACCACAAAGCGAAGAAGAAGCACTTGAACTTGACTTCGAAGACAGTGAAGACACTCTAGTTACAAGACCACCAGTAGTTACAGTTATGGGTCACGTTGACCACGGTAAGACATCACTTCTTGATGCTATCAGAGAAACAAAGGTACAAGCAGGTGAAGCGGGTGGTATCACTCAAAGAATTGGTGCCTACAGCATCAACGTTAAAGGCAAAAAAGTAGTTTTCCTAGACACACCAGGTCACGAAGCTTTTACACAAATGAGAGCCAGAGGAGCTCAAATCACTGATATATCTGTAATAGTTGTCGCAGCAGATGACGGTATCATGCCACAAACAAAGGAAGCCATCTCACATAGTAAGGCAGCTGGCGTACCCATCATTGTAGCGATAAACAAGATAGACAGACCAGAAGCAAATATTGAAAGAATATATCAAGAGCTAGCAGATAACGATTTACTTCCAGAAAAGTGGGGCGGCTCAACTATAACTGTAGAAGTATCTGCAAAGAAAAGAATTAATATAGATGAATTACTTGAGATGATTACACTAGTTGCTGAGATGGAAGACATTAAGGCTAATCCGAATAGAAGAGCCATGGGTACTGTAATTGAAGCCCAACTAGACAAGGGCCAAGGACCTACAGCGACTGTTTTGGTACAAAAAGGAACTCTTAAGAAGGGCGACTACGTTGTATCAGGAACTGCTTGCGGTAAGATTAGACTTATGGTTGATGACAATGGTAAGGGCATCATGAAGGCGAGTCCTAGTACACCAGTTAAGATCATGGGCTTAAGCGAAGTGCCTGAAGCTGGTGAATTCTTCTACGCAGTTGAATCTGAAAAGAAGGCTAGAGCCATAGCTGATATGAGAAAAGAAAAGCAAAGAGAAGAAATGATTACAGCAACTCAAAAGGTTTCTTTAGATAATCTATTTGACAGAATCAAAGAAGGCGAGTTAAAGGATCTAAACATCATAATCAAGGCTGATAACAAGGGTTCAATCGAAGCCATCAGCTCATCACTTACTAAGCTTTCAAACGATGAAGTTAAGGTAAGCGTTATACACAGCGGAGTAGGCGGAATCAGTGAATCAGACGTTATGCTTGCTAGCGCATCAAACGCCATCATCATAGGCTTTAACGTAAGACCAAATAACGGCGCAATGGATTTAGCAAACGCTGAAAGCATTGAAGTTAAGACATATAGAGTAATTTATGACATCATTGACGATATCAAGAACGCTGTTAAGGGTATGCTAAAACCTAAGACTAAGGAAACTGTTTTAGGTAGAGCGACTGTACGTGCTACATTTAGACTACCTTCTGGACAAACTATAGCAGGTATCTATGTTGATAACGGCAAGATCACTAGAAACTCAAGCATAAGACTTCTTAGAGACGACGTGGTTATTCACGACGGAGGCATCTCTTCATTAAAGAGATTTAAAGATGATGCTAAAGAAGTTGCTACTGGTTATGAAGCTGGTTTAGGCCTTGATAATTACAATGATGTCAAGGAAGGCGACGAAATGGAAGCCTACATCATTGAAGAAATAAAAGCATAATTAGGTGATACTATGGACAAGAAAAGATTATATAGATTGCAAGCTGAGATACAAAGAATTGTATCAGAGTTATTAATTGAAGGACTTAAGGATCCTAGGATTGATCCAATGACTAGCGTATCTAAAGTTGAGCTAAGTAACGATACATCGGTTGCTACTATATATTTTTCAATATATGGTAGTCAAAAGACTAAAGAAGATACTCTCGATGCTTTAGAAAATGCTAAAGGCTATATAAGATCTCGTCTTGCAAAGGTTTTAGAGATAAGACAAGTGCCTGAATTAAGATTTAAAATTGATGAGAGCGTTGAATATAGTATTGAAATACAAAAGATTTTAAATAAATTAAATTCAGAGAGCAAAGAAAAAGCAAACGAAGAGTTGGATGCAGATGAAGAATAATCACAGCATAAAAGATATTGGCCTAGCTATAGAAGAAGCTAATAGCATAAATATAATCTCTCACAAGTCTCCAGATGGGGACAACATGGGCTCAACGCTTGGCCTTTATCTATCACTAAAAGAAAAGTATAAGAAGAAAAACATAAATATTATAAAACCAGATGACATTCCTAGCAAATACATCTTTATTGAGGAGAAAAAGTATTACAAAGAAAGCATGAGTGAGTGCGATTTGCTCATGGTCATTGACTGCGCTGATGAGAGAAGGCTTCTTAATGAAGATAATCTTAAAAAAGCGAAAAAAGTCATTAACATAGACCACCACAAGAGCAATAAGTACTTTGGCGATATAAACTACGTTTTAGAAGAGTATTCATCAAGCGCAGAGATAGTCTACGACATCATAAAAGAGCTTGAGCTTCCTATGAACAAAGAAATTGCTACTATGCTCTACATTGGTATAGATACTGATACCGGCAGGTTTATGTACTCATCGACAAGTGATGATACTATGCAAAAAGTTTCTAAGCTTATGAGCTACGGTATCGATATAAATGAAATCAATATCAAGCTTTATAGAAGCATGAATAAAAATATTTTTGAGCTATATAAGCTTGCGATAAACAAGATTAATTTCTATAAAGATTTTGCCTACCTTGTCTTAGATAATGATGATTTTAACAAGACAAAGACTAGTAGGGACGATACAGATGATATACTTGCATTTTTACAAGGACTTGAAGATTATGACATGATAGCCATAATCAAAGAAGTAAAGGACATATACAAAGTATCTTTAAGAAGTAAGTATAAATACGATGTAGGCAGCATTGGTGAAGACTTTGATGGCGGCGGACATAAGTATGCAGCCGGTTTAACGTACAAGGGCGAGCTTGATGAGCTAATTAAAAAGCTGAAAGGATATGTAGACGATGCAAATTAGTGGCGTAGTCAACGTGTTTAAGGAGAAGGGCAAGTCAAGTAGATACTACACAAACAAGGTGAAGCAGCTTAGCAAGATGAAGACTGGACACGTAGGAACCTTAGATCCCATGGCCTTTGGCGTCTTGCCTATAGCGCTTGGAGAGGCAACTAAGTTTATAGATTACTTAGGCTTTGACAAAAAGGCCTATATATATAGAATAATTTTTGGTAAAACTACAGAGACCTTAGATGCTGAGTCAGAGATTAGCGGTGAAGAGGCATGGAGCTTTAAAAAGAATGATTTACTAAGAGTTTTAGAAGAGATGGAAGGCGCCTACGAGCAAGTTCCGCCAAAGTACTCAGCAAAGAAGATTGATGGCGTTCCTATGTATAAGCTAGCGAGAGAAAACATTGACGTAGACACAGCTTCAAGAGCAAAAACTGTTCAAATTTATAAGAACAGGCTATTGAAGTTTAATAAGGAAAAGTCATACGCCATAGTCATGAGCGAGGTTTCCACTGGAACTTACATTAGGACTCTTGCCTTCGATATAGCGCAAAGATTAGGAACTATATCGTATATCGATTACCTTATGAGGTACTACAGCGGCCCATTAAATATTGACGAGGCCATTTGCATAGACGATATGGACGAAGATGACCTTATTCCAGTAGATACGCTTATAGATTTGCCAGTCATAAAGCTTCACGAAAAGAGGTTTAAGGCGGTTCAAAACGGCATGAATTCATACGTGAACGATGCCTACAATGAAGAGCAATACAAGGTTTACTGCGCTGATAAATTCTGTGGCATTGGCTATGTGAAAAAAGATGAGAATGGCAGAAAGAATATTTATATGAAAAAGGTTTATAAATATGAGGATAATTAATTTAAAAGATGAGTTTAGAAGTGAAGAATGCTATATAGCACTTGGCTACTTCGATGGCATGCACTTAGGTCACTTAAAAATAATTAAGAGCTGCATAAGTGATGCTAGAAGAGATAAGGTAGAGTCGGCTGTTTTGCTGCTTGACTTTAAAGGTGCTAAGAGCATTACGCCTATCGATGACAAGATCAAGATACTTGAAGAGCTTGGCATAGATACTGTTTATCTAATTGACTTTACAGATGAGCTTAAAAGAACAGATCCAAAAGCCTTTGTTAAAGAGATACTACTAGATAGATTAAACGCGATAAGGACTTACTCGGGTAAAGATTATACCTTTGGTATAGACAGGCTTGGCGATACAGCACTTCTTAAAGAGATGATGAAAGAATCTGGCGGCGAAGCAGTAGTATTAAATTTTGAACTTGATGAAGAGATGCAAAAGATTTCATCGAGCAATATTAAAAAATTAATACTATCGGGTGAAGTGATGAGTGCAAACAAAGACTTATCGAGATACTACTCAATCAAGTCAAAGGTCATTCACGGCAAGAAATATGGCTCATCGGTCGGCATACCAACTGCAAACCTCAATATTAATACAGGCTACATCATTCCATATCAAGGTGTATATGTAACGAAGATTAAGATTAAGGACCATATTTATAAATCAGTTACTAGTGTAGGCAAAAACCTAAGCTTTAACGAAGACTTTGTCAGTGTTGAGACTAACATATTTGACTTCGATGATGATATATATGATGACACAGTTAGATTATATTTCATCTATAGGATTAGAGATATGTTAAACTTTGCTGACAAGGATGATTTAATTAAACAGATTAAAAGCGATATTGATTTTGCGAAAAATTTTGAAGATTATTTATAATTATGAGTATAAAATGCTTTACAAATGCTAAAGTTCATGATATACTAATATAGGTACCTTATGCTATGTATATCGTTCCCGTCGATACACTTGGCTGAGGCAAATATTATTAAGGGGGAAACATTAAATGTTAACAAAAGAAGAAAAATCAAAAATCATTGACGATTTTAAAATGCATGAAGGAGACACTGGTTCTACAGAAGTACAAATAGCTATACTTACTAAGAGAATCAATGATCTTACAGAACACTTAAAGACACACAAGAAAGACCATCACTCAAGAAGAGGATTATTTAAAATGATTGGTAAGAGAAAAGGTCTTCTAAAATATTTGTATGACACTGATATTAACAAATATCGTGAATTGATAGAAAGATTAAATATCAGAGGATAAAGAGGGCGGGGCTATCCCGCTCTTTTGTTAGATTAAAGGAGATGTGAGATGCAAGAAAATTTTAAAACTACTTTAGCAGGTAGACCTTTAGAAATTGAAACAGGAAAGATGTGCGAGCAAGCTGGTGGTTCTTGCTTAGTTAAGTATGGAGATACTTACGTTTTAGTTAATGCGACAAGCACAAAAGCACCTAGAGAAGGGGTAGACTTCTTCCCACTAAGTGTAGACTACGAAGAAAAGTTTTATTCTGTTGGTAAGATACCAGGAGGATATATAAAGAGAGAGGGAAGACCTTCAGAGAAAGCAGTTTTAACTTCAAGGCTGATTGATAGACCAATTAGACCTTTATTTCCTGAGGGCTTTTTTAATGATGTACAAGTTATAGCTACTGTATTATCAGTAGACCCAGATAATAGTCCAGAAATCGCTGCGATGATTGGTTCATCAGTAGCTCTATGTATTTCTGACATACCATTTAACGGACCAACTGCAGCAGTTTACGTTGGACTTATAGATGGCGAATATGTAATCAACCCAACACAAGAAGAGATGGATAAGTCAGATATAAACCTATGTATATCAGGTACAAAGGACGCCATCATGATGGTTGAATCAGGATCAAATGAAGTTTCTGAAGAAGAAATGATTAAGGCTATATTAAAAGGACATGATGCTATCAAAGAAGTATGTGCATTTGAAGAAGAAATCATTAAAAAGATAGGCAAAGAAAAATATTCATTTGAAAAATTTGAAGCTAAAGAAGAAATCTTTAAAGAAATAGATGAAGAATTCAGAGAAGATATTAAAAACTCTATATTCGAAGCTGATAAGGTTCAAAGGATTGAAAATAGTGAATCACTTAAGGATACTATAGTAAATAAATATCTTGAAAAGTACCCAGACGATCAAAAGAGCATACTAAAGACTATTGACGATATCACAAGCGAAGAGTTTAGAAAAGGTATACTTGAAAGAAACTTAAGACCAGATGGAAGAAATACTGAACAAATCAGACCACTTTCTGCTGAAGTTGGCTTATTACCAAGAGCACACGGCTCAGGACTATTTAAAAGAGGTCAAACTCAAGTATTAACTATAGCTACACTTGGCTCATTCGGCGACAGCCAATCACAAGACGGCCTAGTTGAAGAAGGCGAAAAACACTACATGCATCAATACAATTTCCCACCATATTCAGTAGGAGACGTTAGACCGCTTAGAAGCCCTGGTAGAAGAGAAATTGGTCACGGAGCACTTGCTGAAAGAGCTCTAGTTCCAGTTATACCTTCACTTGAAGAGTTCCCATACACAATTAGACTTGTATCAGAAGTACTAAGCTCAAACGGTTCTTCATCACAAGCTAGTATCTGCGGTTCAACACTAGCTCTTATGGATGCGGGTGTACCTATTAAAAAACCAGTAGCAGGTATTGCTATGGGACTTATTAAGTCAGAAGAAACTACTAAGATATTAACAGACATACAAGGACTTGAAGACCACCTTGGAGACATGGACTTTAAAGTAGCTGGTACTAAGGACGGTATCACAGCTATGCAAATGGATATCAAGGTTCAAGGTATAGACGAAGAGATAATGAAGACTGCTCTAGAACAAGCTAAGGCAGCAAGATTCCAAATACTTGACGTAATCAAATCAGCTATCGATGCACCAAGAGCAGAATTATCAGAATACGCTCCTAAGATTGCAACTATCAAGATTGATCCAGACAAGATTAGAGACGTTATCGGCTCAGGCGGAAAGGTAATTAACAAGATTATCGAAGAAACAGGCGCTAAGATTGATATCACTGATGATGGTGACGTATACATCTCGGCTGATACTATGGATGGCGTTAACGGCGCTAAGAAGATGATTGAAGACATCGTTAAAGAAGTAGAAGTTGGCGAAGTTTACTTTGGTAAGGTTAATAGAATAACTAATTTCGGTGCCTTTGTTGAAGTATTAAACGGCAAAGAAGGCTTACTACACATCTCACAAATCTCTAAGGAAAGAGTAAATAAAGTTGAAGATGTATTAAAGCTAGGCGACGAAATCATGGTTAAGGTTACATCTATTGATGAACAAGGTAGAATCAACCTATCAAGAAAAGCTTTAGTAGAAAATTCTGATGAAGAATCTAAATAATTAGGATAAAAAGATGGCAACTATTAAGATAATAAATAAGAGCAAAAACGATATACCTAAATACCAAACAGAAAACTCTGCTGGCGTTGATATAAGAGCTTCACTTGATGAAGACCTTGTACTAAAGGCAGGCGAGTTCAAACTAGTAAGCACAGGTATCTACCTAGAGATACCTTCCTCTTACGAAGTTCAAATCAGAGCAAGATCGGGCCTTAGCATTAAGCATGGCATTGGTCTTGTCAATGGTATAGGTACTATAGACAGTGATTACAGAGGCGAAATAAAGGTGCCTCTAATAAACTTTTCTAAAGAAGATTTTACTATTGAGAATGGTATGAGAATCGCTCAAATGGTTTTATCTAAGTACGAAAAGATAGATTTTGAAGAAGTAGACGAGCTTTCAGACTCTGAAAGACAAGATGGCGGCTTTGGATCGACAGGAGTAAAATAATGACATTACTTAAAGCAATAATACTCGCTATCGTTCAAGGCATAACAGAGTTTTTACCAATAAGCTCATCAGGCCACTTGGCCATATTACAAATATTATTCAATATAAAAGAAGGTAATGTGTTTTTCTCGCAAGTTTTACACTTCGGAACATTGCTTTCTATTTTGCTTGTTTATCATAAACAAGTTATAAACATGATCGTGGAGTTTTTCAAAATGCTTGGTTCCTTAATAAAAAGAGAAAAGATCAAGCTAAACAACTATCAAAAACTAGCTCTATACATTATATTGGCGACTATACCTACAGTTATCATCGCTTTGTTTATAGAGAAGTATTTAGATCAATTATATATGTCTTCATTAATTATAGGCCTATGCTTTATAATAACAGCCTTTATGATATACTTCATCGACATCAATATTCATGGCAAAAACACTATGAGGATAACAGATGCTGGGGCAGCTAAAGTGCTTGCTATAGGAGCAGTTCAAGGTGTTGCAGCACTACCAGGCATATCAAGATCAGGCTCAACTATATTTATATCTCACATATTGGGAATAAATAAGAAGGATGCGGTAGATTTTTCTTTTCTACTAGCTATACCAGCTATGCTTGGCGGCTTCATACTAGGTTTAAAAGACATATTCAAAGAAGGATCACAAGTAAGCTTCGATATCAATGCAATTGTTGGACTTATTGTGAGCTTCATAACTGGAGTTTTAGCAATCAGATTAATAAAAGTGCTTATTAAGAAGAAAAAATTCCATGTATTTTCATATTACTTAGTTGTACTAGGTATTATTTGTATAGTATTAAATTTTATATAAAAGATATATAAGCGAAGGGATTGTATGAGAACTACAAATAAAAGAACAAACAAAAGAACTAAGAGTAAAACAAATAAAAAGGTAGATAAGAACGAATCTTTATTGATATCTGGTCTTATAATACTTTTTGCGTCCATATTTTTGCTAATTTTTGCAAATAGTGATGCAACAGGTGTTTTTGGCAGATGGATAAAGAGCAGTCTTGTCTACCTTTTTTCTATTGGATACAATATATTTTTATTCTACTTATTGGCTATATCTTTGGTATTATTAATTCCAAAGTCAAGGAAATATGCTAGCAAATTGATCATATCTTTAAGCATAGTCTTCCTAAGCCTTTTAGTTATATTCGACTCATCGACAGTAGTGATGAGCTCATTCTCTTCGCACGTATCTCAAGCGACAGAGCTAGCAAGTGAATTAAACTCAGGCGGGCTTATAGGCGGAGTAGTTGGTTACTTGTTCTACAGGCTTTTTGGCGGCGTTGGAACAGTTATTGTTCTAGTTATTATCAACATTATTAATATATATACATTAACAAGCATCAACAGAGCTGATATAGTTAAAACAACTGACAATACTATGAATAAGCTTCAAGATGGCGTTGAAAATAGCATAGAAAAGATAAAAGTAAAGAGAGAAGAGAAGAAGAATAGAAAGATAATGTCGTCTGATGACATTTTTAATGACGAAGATGAAGTAAAAGCTATAGACAATAATGATAATAATAATAATAATAATAATAATACTTCAAATCATAACGATATTAAGATTGAAGGCCTTGATGATGATCTTTTCGATATAAATATCAATGACTCATCAAGGTCTAATAGCCTTGACACAATTGATAAGCCTAGTGAAGATAAAAAAGCAAATGAGGATAAAAAGCCTGAGAGAAAAGCTAAGCCTAGTAAAAAAGAAAGTGAAAAGACAGAAGATACTGGTGGAGAAATTGATATAGAAAAAGAAATTCATAATGAAAACATAATTCATTACGAATTCCCGTCACTAAATCTTCTAAAAGAAGTAGAAGTAAGTAACACTAATTCAAAAGGCAGAGAGATTAAGGACAATATCAAAATTATTCAAGATACACTTAATAACTTTGGCGTCGATGCAAAGGTTATTGGCGTTAACAGTGGTCCAACTATTACCTCATACGAGATAAGTCTTGCTGCTGGCGTAAAGGTAAGTAAGATACTAAGCCTATCAGATAACCTAGCTCTAGCACTAGCAACGACTGATATAAGGATACTTGCGCCTATACCAGGCAAGAGCGCAGTCGGCATAGAAGTACCTAATAAGCATAAGGATACACTTCTATTAAAAGAAATTTTGGATAGCGATGAATTTAGAAATCTAAAATCAAAATTGCCGCTTGCTCTAGGAAAAGATGTTACAGGAAATACCATCATCAGTTCCATTGCCAATATGCCTCACTTACTTATAGCAGGGGCAACAGGTTCAGGTAAGAGTGTTTGTATCAATACCATAATCATGAGTATACTTTACAAGGCAAGACCTGATGAAGTTAAATTAATCATGATTGACCCGAAAGTTGTTGAATTAAACGTTTATAACAATATACCTCATCTGTTGATACCGGTAGTGACAAACGCTAAAAAGGCGCAGTTCTCACTAAATTGGGCTGTTCAAGAGATGGAGAGAAGATACCAATTATTCGCGAAGAACAATGTTAAGGACATGCAAAGCTATAACGAGCTTGATACTATCACTGAAAAGATGCCTCAAATAGTTATAATTATAGACGAGCTTGCTGACTTAATGATGGTTGCTGCAACAGAGGTCGAAGACGCTATCTGTAGACTTGCTCAAATGGCGAGAGCAGCGGGCATGCACTTAATTGTAGCGACACAAAGACCATCGGTCGATGTAATTACAGGAACAATAAAGGCAAATATACCTTCGAGAATTTCCTTCCAAGTTTCCGCGCAAATAGACTCAAGAACTATACTTGACATGAGCGGTGCAGAAAAACTACTAGGAAAGGGCGATATGCTTTATTACCCATCGAATCTATCAAAGCCAATCAGAGTTCAAGGCGCCTTTGTCAGCGATAAAGAGGTTAAGAGTGTTTGCGACTTCATCAGAAATCAAGGTGAAGCAAACTACAATCAAGAAGCGGTTGAATCCATCACAACAAATAACACTAGCCAAACAATGCAAGACGATAAGGACGAGCTATATAATGATGCGGTTAAGTTAGTTGTAGCTGATGGACAAGCGTCGATATCATACTTACAAAGAAAGCTTAAGATAGGCTACTCACGTGCGGCAAGGATCGTCGATCAAATGGAAGAGATGGGCGTTGTTAGCGGCTACGATGGATCAAAGCCAAGAAAAGTACTTATTGAAGAAGAAGACTTAGAAAATTTATACGGTGAAAGCGGTGACGGACTTGAATAAAGTATTTATACTTACTATGGGCTGCTCAAAAAATGATGTAGACTCAGAAACTATGGCATACAAATTAAAAAATCATGACTACACTATAATAAATAATCCATCTGATGCTGATTATATAATTATAAACACTTGTTCTTTTATAAACGCAGCAAAAGAGGAGTCGATAGAGGCTATCTTTGATATGATTAATCAAAAAAAGGAAGGCGCAAAGATTATAGTTAGCGGCTGCCTTGCTCAAAGATACTCAAAAGAGCTAAAAGAAGAGATTCCTGAGATAGACATTATAGTTGGTACAGGTAATTTTCAAAATATTTCTGAAATAATTAAAGAATACGAAGAAAATAATAAAGATGATGTTTACATCGACAACATCAACGCAGATATTGAATATATAGAGAAAGATGCAGCCGATATAACTGAATACGTTAAGATTGCTGAGGGCTGTAACAATAACTGCTCTTACTGCATAATACCAAAGCTTAGAGGCAGACTTAGATCGAGGTCCATTGACGATATAGTTAATGAGATAAATCATTTATACAAGCTTGGCACGAGAGAAGTTATACTTATCGCACAAAACACAACAGATTACGGCATAGACATATACTCAAGGCCATCTTTAGATATGCTTTTAAAAGCAATACTTGAAAGAACAAAGATGCCTTGGATCAGAATTATGTATTTATATCCAGACAATATTACTGATGAATTAATCGAAACATTTAACTCATCAGATAGGATACTTAAGTACATGGATATACCACTTCAACACGCATCAGACCACGTTCTTAAGATGATGAATAGACATATCAATAAAGATGAAATTCATGATCTAATCACAAAACTAAGGACTAATATAGATGATTTAGTTTTAAGAACAACATTCATAGTCGGCTTCCCAGGCGAGAGAGAAGAGGATTTTGAAGAGCTACTTGCTTTTATTAAGAAAGAAAAATTCGATAAGCTTGGTGTCTTTGAATATAGTGATGAAGAAGGCACAAGAAGCTACTCTTTTAGCGAGAAGCTTGATGAAAAGACTAAGAGAAGTAGAAGAGACGAGATTATGGACGCGCAAATGGATATCTCAAGAGAAAGTCTTGAGAAGAGAGTGGGAACAGTTATGAAGTGCTTAGTTGAAGACGGTGATGCTGGTGAATACACTCTAAGAAGCTTTATGGACGCTCCTGATGTAGACGGAGTAATTTACTTAAGTAGCGATGAGGAGCTAAGCCCAGGTAGCTTTGTAGATGTGAGGATTATAGAAGCACTTGACTATGACTTAAGAGGTGAAATTTATGAACCTAGCAAATAAAATTACAATGTTTAGGATATTCTTATTACCATTTTTTGTAATAAGCTGTTACTATGATCAAAGCGGCATATCAAGTCTTGCGATATTCTTACTAGGCTCATTTAGTGATTTCCTTGACGGACATATAGCCAGAAAGTACGATATGATTACTGATTTTGGTAAGTTTATAGACCCAATAGCTGATAAGATCCTTGTACTAAGCGCCTTCATCATGTTTATAGAGAGGGGCTTCGTTGAGCCATGGGTAGTCATAGTAGTTTTGTTTAGAGAATTACTAATCTCAGGCTTTAGGATGCTTGCTGCGAAGAAAAATATTTCCATAGCAGCCGACATCTTCGGCAAGCTTAAGACGACAACACAGTTCTTCTCAGTAATATTTTTCTTCTTAACAATTATTTTGATAAATAGAAATATGTATATAATAGGAAAGGTGTTATTATACATTTCTGTAGCACTAACAGTTTTATCGATGATAAACTATCTATATAAAAACAGGGAAGTATTCAATGGAACAATGCAATAAGATTATTGAAATACTAAAAGAAAATAATTTAAGCATATCAGGCGCCGAGTCAATAACAGGAGGTCTTATATCAAGTGAGCTAGTTAAGGTATCAGGCGCATCTGATGTCTTTCGTGGGACATTAGTTTCGTATCAATCATCAGTTAAAATAAATATGCTTAAAGTGAGTAGCGAATTGATTGATAAATATACTCCAGTATCTATCGCAGTACTATCGGCCATGCTTGATGGAGCTAAGGCGCTTTTTGAAAGCGACACTGTATACGCTATAACAGGAAGCGCTGGGCCAACATCATATGACGGGATACCTGTAGGACTTGTTTACTATGGACTAAGCTATAAAAATCATCAATATTTACATAAAAAGATTTATAGCGGCTCAAGATGTGATATAATAGAAGAAGCGAAGAAGGATTTAATCGATTTAATATTAGAAATAATAAGTAAATAATAGAGGTGAAAAAATGGACATGAACGAAAAAGAAAAAGCTCTTAATGAAGCTTTGAAAAAGATTGAAAAAGATTTTGGTAAGGGCTCAATAATGAGACTTGGCGACCACGCTAAGCTTAATATTGAAAGCATTCCAACTGGCTGTTTGTCACTTGACATGGCTTTAGGCATTGGCGGTATCCCAAAGGGTAGAATCATCGAGATCTACGGACCAGAATCAAGTGGTAAGACTACTTTAACACTACATGTAATAGCAGAATGTCAAAAGAAAGGCGGTACAGCTGCTTTCATAGACGCAGAACACGCTTTGGATCCTCAATATGCAAGAAACCTAGGGGTTGACATCGATAAGCTTATAGTATCTCAACCAGACAATGGTGAACAAGGCCTTGATATAGCAGAAGCACTTGTTAGGAGCGGCGCTGTTGATCTAGTTGTTGTTGACTCAGTTGCAGCTCTTGTACCTAAGACTGAAATCGAAGGAGCTATGGGAGATGCGACTATAGGCCTACAAGCAAGACTTATGTCACAAGCGATGAGAAAGCTTTCTGGTGTTATATCAAAAACAAATTCAACAGTAATATTCATTAACCAATTAAGAGAAAAGATTGGTATCATGTTCGGTAGCCCTGAAACAACTACTGGTGGTAAGGCATTGAAGTTCTATTCATCAGTTAGACTTGATATAAGAAAGTTTGATGTAATCAAGCAAAAAGAAGAGACAGCTGCAGGGAAGAAGGAAGACGTTATCGTTGGTAACAGAGTTCGTGTAAAAGTTGTTAAGAACAAAGTTGCTCCTCCATTTAAGGTAGTTGAATTTGATATCATGTATGGAACAGGTATCTCAAGGGAAGGCGACATCTTGGACGTTGCAGTTGATAGAGGCATAGTTGATAAAGCTGGTGCGTGGTTCTCATACAATGACGAAAAGCTTGGCCAAGGAAGAGAAAATGTTAAACAATTATTCAAAGAAAAACCTGAGCTTATGGAAGAGATAGAATTAAAGGTAAGACAAGCTTACAAGAAAGAAGACGACGAAGCTGCAGAAGAAGCAGAACAAAAAACAGAAGAATAAAGTTGATATAATGAAATTTGTATTTATAACAGATACACATATAAAAGAAAAAAATCCTATAAATAGACTTGATAATTATTTTGAAACGGTAATTAATAAGATTGACGAGGCTGCTCACTTTGCAGTTGAAAACAATGTTAATTTTATAGTTCACGGTGGAGATCTTTTTGATACTCCAACCGTTTCAACTATTTGTCTTGTCAAATTTAATAGGATTCTTTTTTATTTAAAAGAGCATAATATAAAATTTTACATCGTTAGCGGCAATCACGACATCTATGGGCGTAATCCTGATACGCTTCCTAGAACGCATTTAGGCTTACTCGAGTCATTTGGCGCAGTGAAGATGCTTGATAGAGAAAGTACCATCGAAGAGAACTTTGCTAATGGTAATAGCGTTAAAATCATAGGTACGCCATATATATACAAGATGGACGCTGAAGATAAAGAAGCCTATTTACTAAGCGAATATGACAAGAAAGATGGCGAGTTCCTAATCAATGTTGTTCATGGCATGCTATTAGAAAAACCATTTATTAAAGAGATAGAACACACTGTTGTTACTGATATAATCAATACTAAGGCCGACCTTACACTTTCAGGCCACTATCATACAGGCTTTGGCGTAATTAGTCTCAATGGCAGGACTTTTTTAAATCCAGGCTCACTTACAAGGTGCTCAAACACTACTGAAGAGTACAAGAGGATGCCTCAGTATGCTCTAATCGAGATCAATGATGATTTAAAGCCAAAGATTGAGCTCATCGATGTGAAGTGCGCAAAACCTGGATACGAGGTCTTAGATAGAGAGTATATCGAAAAGCACAAGAATGATAAATTAGAAGTTCTTAATTTTGAAAACACCATAAAAAAAGCGGCTGACTTTGATAAGTATGACTACTACAGCGTTTTTGAAGAGATTATCAAGGCAGAAGGCATTGAAAAAGAAGTTATAGATGAAGCGAAGAAGCGTTTAGAGAAAGCGGAGGAAGATATTCATGGTCAAGATTAAAAAGATAGATCTAATAAATTTTCAGTCGCATAAGTTTACTTCGCTTGACTTTGATGATGGGCTAAACGTCATCGTCGGACCATCTGACAACGGCAAGACAGCTATACTAAGAGCGATACGCTGGGTACTTTTTAATGAGCCGCAAGGCATGGGCATGCTAAGGAATAACGAAGACTTTGTTTCAGTCAGGCTTTATTTCAACAATGACTACTCAGTTGAAAGAAAGCGCTCGAAAAAAGAAAATCTATACATTATTTACAATGAAAAGACTGGCGAAGTTCAAGAGTTTAACAGCTTAAGGACAGGGCTTCCACCTGAAGTATCAAACGTGATGAAGATAAAAAAGATCACGCTTGATAAGGCGAGTGACATCAACTTCAATATACAGTTTCAGCACGATGGACCTTTTATGTTTAGCTTCACAGCGACACAAAAGTCGGCTCTTATCGGTAAGATGTATAATTTAGATGTTGTCGATAAAGCCATTGACGATACGAATAAGGATATAAAATCACAAAAGTCGGATATCAAGAGGATAAATGAAGAAATTAAAGAGCTTGATGAAAGGATATTAGCATATAAGGATATTGAAAAGGAAGAAAAATTACTTAAGGACAGAGAGACACTTACTAAAAATATAGAAGACTCAGTAGAAAAATTAAAGCTGATAAACTCACTTAAAGCTAGACTTGATGATAATAAGAAAAATAAAGACTATTTACTTGATAGAATAAAGGACTTCGACAAAGTATTATCAAACGAAGCGCTTATATCGAGCACTGCGAAGGCTTACGAAGTTTTAGAAAGCTACAAAACTTACAAGACAAGGCTCGATAAGATAAAAAATGAAATTAATAATACTGAGGCTATTTACAAGAAAAGCAAAAATATAATAGAAAAGCTCGATATTGACAATACTATAGTCAAGAACTTAAACGCTTTTACTAAGCTAAATGAACTCAAAAAGCGTTTGAGTGACGTATCGGCATCCATTGACAAGGGACGCTATTTTATCAAAGATAACGACGAGGCTTTAAATAGAGACTTAAAAGAGTACACAGAGCTATTAATAAAGCTGAAGAAGTGCCCATATTGCAATTCGGACGTTGATAAGGCGCACATTGACATGATTGTTAAAGAATATTTATAAAGGTGATATTATGGATTATACAAACAGACTTGAGGCCTTGAAGGACAGTCTAGACAAGGCAAAACTGAATAAGGTGAAGTACGAGGAAAGGCTTAATATACTTCTTAATGATAGGGAGAATATCCTTAAAGAGATAAAAGCTCTTGGTATTGAGCCAGAAAATCTTGAAGCAGAGATAAAGAATTTAGAAAATAAAATAGCTACAGACATAACTAAGGCTGAGGAGCTTTTGAAAGACAATGAATAATTACGCTTTAGAGATAGACAGAATTAAAAAATTTAATAAGTCTCTAGAGAACAAGATTTTGCAAGACAAGACCAAGAAAGAGATGCTTCTTGAGAAGAAGGCATCGCTTGCGAAAGAGGCAGAGCGACTTGACGAGAAGAACATGATCTTTGAAAAGACTAAGCTGCTTTTAGAAAAGACGAGCGACTACGCAAGAAAAGAGGCTATAAAGAGCATTGAGAATATGGTTACAGGCGCACTTCATGAGATATTTGCTTCGCAAAGCAAGTTTGTGATTGAAGAGAAAAGTATCAATGGTAAGGTTGCTGTTGACTTTTTTCTAGAAGACGAGGTCGATGGCGAGAAGATAATGACTGACCCACAAGAGCAAAGGGGCGGGGGCTATGTTGACATCATCTCACTTGCGCTTCGCTTCGCCATGATAGAAGTATTTAATCCCAAGATCGAAGGGCCGATACTGCTTGACGAGCCAGCAAAATTCGTTTCAGAAGATTACATTTACAATGTTGCTGAATTTTTATCCAAGGTGAGTGAAAGCTTCAACAGGCAGATAATCATGGTTACGCACTCAAAGTATCTATCGAACATTGGCGACAAGACTTTTGAAGTAATTAAGCGTGATAATGTTTCGGAAGTAGTGGAAAAGTAGGCTTATGATTATTAAGATGCTAATGGCTTTAGTTAAAGTCATATTTATGATAATCTTCTTTCCTATAGTATTACTTGTATCTTTATTTAATGATGATAAAGGTACTAAGCATAAAAAAGTAAAGAAGCAAGCAAAAAAAGACGAGTTAGCTTGGATAGATAGACTTGAAGAGCTAGACGCGCTTATAGACGACTAATTGGATACAGAAAAAAGATGGCTATGATTGATTTCATAGCCACAGACTGAAGACAAACCCAGGAATTTTTTCCTGGGTTTGCTTATTTCTATTAAAT
>UQDI01000023.1 GCA_900539725.1 uncultured Eubacteriales bacterium
TTACAAGCCGTGTAATAAACGCGGTTATTTTGTCCGGGTTTGTGGGTGCATATCACTTTTTGTGTGCTTTTTTTATACTTAAGGCGTTAAGTATAATAATTTCTTATGCTTGAGATAAATAATTACCATCACAGGATTGTTCTATTCCATTTACATGGTAAATAATTCTATGTTATAATAAAGAAAAGGAGGAATTAATATGATTAATATATATTTAGCATTTAAGCTAGAACCCATCGTCAAGGCGATCAACAGCGTTTTATGGTCAAAGTTTTTGATGTATGCGCTTTTAGCTTTAGGTATATTCTACACTATATATCTAGGTTTTCCGCAGATCACTAAGCTTGGTCTTGCGTTTAAATACGCTTTCGGAGGACTATTTAAGAAGAAAGATAAAAAAGAAGAAAAAGACGGAGAGGTTCATGTAAACTCGTTCCAAGCGCTTGCTACGGCGATTGCCGCTCAAGTTGGTACTGGTAACATCGGCGGTGTAGCTACTGCTGTTGCATCTGGTGGACCGGGCGCGATTTTCTGGATGTGGGTTTCGGGTATACTTGGCATGTCAACTATATTTGCTGAGGCGGTTCTTGCTCAACTATATAAGGAAGAAAGAGACGGTGAGCCTGTCGGCGGACCATCTTACTACATTTCCAAGGGTCTTAATTCAAAGGTCTTGGCAAGTGTATTTTCAGTCGCTATAATTTTAGCTTTGGGCTTTGTCGGCAACATGGTTCAATCGAACTCCATATCCCTAGCAATGTCGAACGCTCTAAATGTTAATGCGCTTTATATCGGTATCGGACTTGCGGTTCTTGTTGGCTTTGTCGTTATGGGTGGCGTCAAAAGAATCACGTCTATGGCAGAGCTTGTAGTGCCTTTCATGGCGCTTATCTACATCATCGGTTCATGCGCTATCCTTTATATATACAGGCATCACTTGGGACTAGTTTTCTCTGGCGTATTTAGGGAAGCCTTCTCAACTCAAGCTGTTATCGGCGGTATGGCTGGTACTGTTATGAAGGAAGCGATTAAAAACGGTGTTGCGAGAGGACTTTTCTCGAACGAAGCTGGTATGGGCTCAACACCTCATGCTCACGCAACTGCAAAGGTTAAAGACCCTTGTATACAAGGTTTTGTAGCGATGGCTGGCGTTATTGTTGACACTATCGTTATCTGCTCAATCACTGCGCTTATAGTTCTAGCAACTGACGCTCACATGTCGGGTGCAAAGGCTGTTGCCATCACTCAATATGCGTTCACAGCGGCTTTTGGTAAGGCTGGAACTATATTCCTAGCAGTATCACTAATGTTCTTCGCCTTCACAACCATAGTCGGTTGGTACATGTTTGGCGAGATGAACATCCGCTACCTATTCAAAGGAAAAAAAGCCATCAACGTATATAGGGTGCTTGTACTTATATGTATCGTTGTTGGATCAAAATTTGGTAACGACATCATTTGGGATTTAGCCGATACATTCAACGGCTTCATGGTCATCCCGAACCTTATCGCTCTGTTCTTACTTGCGCCTCAAGTAAAAAAGGCGTACAAAAACTATTTGCGTAGAAAAGATATGGGCGAATTGGATTAATTTTGTATATTGAAAGGCTCTCACCATGAGGTGAGAGCCCTTTTTACGTGTAAAGAGCTATAATATAATTATAAAACTATTTGTCAAAATTTGCTTTTAGTAGAGCTTCGATGCTGTCGTAGCCAGATGGATCAAGCTCAGTCATCTTAGCAGTGTAGTCACCTTTTGAGTCGATGACAAGGACTTTATTTTCCTTATCAAGCTTGTATTTAAAAGCAAAGATGCTGCTTAGGTAGTCTATGTCAAAGTAAAGAGTCTCACCCATGACCTTCGCTTCTTCAGGCGCGTGCTTTTTATAAGAAAAACTATCAATGCCGTCGATGTCGCCTACAAATTTGTAACTGATATTGTAGCTTTCGTTGTAAGTAAAGGAAAACTCCATGCTTCCAGGGTAAACACCGTAGATGATTTCGTTGTCGTTAAGTAGCTTTGAGTAGTCAGTCACTTGATCTAGCGCCTTGTCGTCAGCATATTCGCCACTCTTCCAGGCGCGAACCATGATCTTATTAATGCCAGATACGTTAAATAGCCTTGCGTTAATATTCTCTACATAGCCGTAGTCCTCCCCGTCGATAGTCACAGCGTAGTCGATACAGTCAAATACATCTACTCTTTCTTTACCTGTTTCTTCTTCTTTTTTCTCTTCGCCTATAGGCTTATTTGTAGGCTCCTCCTTGCTATTTCCTCCGCACGAGACCATAAACATGGATAAAGCGAGTAAAATTAATAATATTTTCTTCATATAAACCTCCTAAACTAGTTTATTATAAGCCTTCTTTTGAAGATCATCAAGCCTTTCCTTGTTGCCCTTCGCCATTGTACCAGTAAAAGGCACCTCATAAAGCAGCTCAGCTCCTAGATGAACTAAAGTGATGTTTGCCTTGCTGCTTTTGTAATCCACAGTAAAATTTTCAATCTCGTCCCAAGGCATCAAAACAAAATTTCCCTTCACAGAATTTGAAATTTCCTTCTCATATATACCCTTTTCACTAAAATACAATACAAAAGACCTAGCACTGTCCATAGTATAATACAATTTACTCAAAAATAATTTTAATAAACCCTTTTTGAAGTCATTGCGTTTTAGTGCAAAAAGATAATTTTTATCATCATTAAAATTTTCTTTGACCTTCTCAGCGATTTCACTCGCAGTATTCATTAAAAGACCCACGTCTATACCTCCTATTTAAAAATAAATACTTCCTTGATATCCTTGCCTAAGACCTTGCAGATCTTGTAGGCAGTCTCAAGACTTGGACTGATAGTTCCCGCCTCATACGCCATGATCGATCTTCTCTTTAAGTCCACCGCCTTGGCAAGCCTATGCTGCGAAAGGCCTTGCTCCTTTCTAAATTCAGCGATTCTGTTTTCGATTACAACGTCCAAACTATCACCCCTTATAATTATGGTTACATTTATAGTACTAAATATGTTACATTTATAGTACCATAGTCATGGATCTTTGTCAATAGTTTTTTGCAAAAAAGAAAAAGTGACCTAGAATAAACTAAGTCACCGTGATTATGGTATTGAATGTACGATTTTTATTTTTTATTTAAAGCTAATTAATTCTTCTTCTTTTAATTCATAAACAACTGTAGATTGCAGCTTTCCAAGCTGATTCGTCCACGAGTCATATTCAATACGAATTTTCTTAAAGCCAAGCTTTTCATAGACGTGCTGAGCTCTTTTATTATTTAAATTTGTCGTTAGGAATATGGTCTTCGCACCCATTTTGAAGAGCTCTTCTATAAACAAAGTAAGTATAACTCGTCCAAGGCCCTTCTCTTGATAAGTGCTATCGCATATCTTTATACCTATCTCGCATCTATCATCATCAGAAAATTCATAATTCATCTCGCCAATGGCCTTGCCTTTGTACTCAATCATCAGTACTCTGTGAAGATCAGTGTAATTTTTGATCTGCTCTTTGATTCTCTCTTCATTAGTGTTCACTCCGTTTGGGAAGCCCGCATGATCCATGACAGAGCCGTCATTCCACCAAGATGCAAGCTGAGCCGCATCAGACTCTTCTGCGTTTCTAATTAATATGTCTTTGTAAATTATCTTCATAAGTACTCCTATATCTCTATATTTAATATTTTACATATATTTTTATATGCAATCTTCTCCATATCCTCATCAGAGAAATTCATTTCATCCAATATATTGCAGTATCTTTCGTAGACATCCTCTGCCTTTGTGTTATAAACTTGTGGAAAGTCAGTTCCAAAGATAAGCCTATCGGCACCGAATGCTTTTAATATACGTTCTGTCATGTCTCTACCATATATTTCATATAGCTTTGGCAATATATATGAAATGTCCACGTAAGTAAGCGCGCTTAAAGCGTCTTGCCACTTCATTCCACCAAGATGTGAGGCTATAAAAGTTATGTCAGGAAATATCTGTATCATCTTGTTTATTCTATCTGGAGCGCAGTCGTCGTGAAAGCCGACCATGGTCGGATTTGAGTGCACCATAACTGGAATTTTAAGCTCAGCTGCTTTACGAAGTACGGGTACCATCCTTAAATCATCGAATGGAATGTTTAAATTGTTCGGATGAATTTTAAGACCCGAAAGTCCATTCTCTTTAATCGCAATTTCTAAATGATTTGGTGCGACGTCTAAAATGTATGCTCCGTTATTTTGAATATCAGCAAAGGCTAAGAACAAGCCATTAGACTGCTTTACTTGTGATGCAAGCCAATTGTTATTCGTAACAGTTTCTTGATACATGTATGTATCGTTTGTTGGCTGCAAGATATATTTCTTAACGTTGTATTCTTTAGCAATTTGCTTAAAATAACTCTTATTTGAATATGTCCAGCAGCTATCCTTGTCATCTTTAAAAAATTCTCTAAAATCTTTTGTAACAAGATGAGCATGTGCATCAATTTTCGGAATCTCTTTCCACTTCATATTATCACCTCTATATAATTCAATAATACCACGAAGGCGGCTAAAAGTAAAGAAAAGTGACGAAGAATGAACTAAGTCACTGTGATTATGGTTTTGAGTTATTCGAAATTTTCGAATAAGTGAACCTATTTCGGAAAAATGCCATTATGGCAATAATTCTAAATAGTATTTATTTTTGTTCATTTATATCCTTTCTCTATACTCCTTCAAATTATTCTTCATAAGTCTCTCCCACTCATTAAGAACATCTACTAAGCTATCCACGTCCATCTCTTTTTCAAGCACGAGGCTATCTTTGCCTTTTTTGATTACGCCTATGTATTCTCTTTGAAGTCTTATTGTTCTCTTCATAAGTTTATCCTCTTCAATAAGTATAAACATAGTCACTAAATCAAGTAAAGCCGCTCTAAACAGCGTATTCATTGACTCTCTAAGCTCTTCTTTAGTGATCTCGCGTTTTGAAAAATTGATTATATCCTTTTTAAGCGCGCCAAGATTTTCTATAGACTTCAATAGTGGCTCCTCCATATCAACGTCCTCAGCATCGCATTTTTCAAGATGTGCAAGCTGCGTCACTTCATCAAGCCTTTCCTTAAGCTCCTCTGCCGTCCAATTAAATTCGTCCGGCTCGTCACTATCATCATATTTATTATTTATAAATCTAAATCTATTGTCCTTGTAATCTTTAAAATTTATCGTATGCTTATTGCCTGGGGCAATATTAACACCGAGCATATAGCTTTTATCTGACGCTTCTAATATTTTCAAAACATCTACTTTATCGTAGTTCTCTTCAATAAATTCATAACCAAGAGCATTTAGATAAATATCAAAGATCTCTTTTGACTGCAGCATAGGACCTGCCAAGTAAGAAGCTCCATCTTTTAATAATAGGTATGGTAAATAAATCGCATTCGCAATTACGAAATCTTCTGTGTCAATTCCTTCTGAATACAAAAGATTTGCTAATCCCGCATAAGAGCATGACGAATTAAAATACATATATTTCATATACTATCTCCTTTCATTCCAATATCTTCTGTCTACATTAAATAATACCACGAAGGCGGCTAAAAGTAAAGAAAAGTGACTTAGAACTAACTAAGTCACCACATAGTATTTATATTTTAAAACGATATTTACCTTTGCCATGACCTTTTACTGATTCTAATAGACCCATCTCATACATAGTCTTAATTAGCTCTGATGCCCTGCTTGCCTTTAGACCAGTATTCTTCTCTACAAGTGATCGGCCAAATATTTCGCCATCATCCAAAGCGTTATATAATTTAATTATATGATTCTTTAGATTCTTACCTATTTCATAATCAATGTCCGATAATTTTGCTTCAATGTCCGATTTTTCATCTTTAATGTCCGATTTTTTGTTGTCAATGTCCGATTTTTCATTGTCTAAAAACTTTCCGCTGATATGCATAGCTCTATTGCTAAGTACATTCTTTTCATCCAGTAATAAATTCCTCAAAAACATTTCTAAATACTCTGTTGTTTCATGAATACCACGAGTCAAATCGTTATAATTAGCCCTAACTAGTGCATTTCTAAAGTACCATGCGTTTTCTGCGAAGATATCATTTGTAACGTCAAATCCCAAAGTTCTTAAATACTTAATAAAAAATACCGCCGTAGTCCTTGTATTGCCTTCAGCAAATATATGTATCTGCCAAAGTCTTGATACAAAAACTGCTAAGTGATGGATGATCTCTTGCATATCTAAGCCTTTATAGCTAAACTTCTTCTCACTTTCTAGGTCATAGTTAAGCGTTGCCTCAAGCTCTGATGCACTGCCATAAATAACCGTTTTACCTTCAAGTACCCACTCTTTTTTGCTTATATTGTATTTTCTAATCTGCCCTGCGTGCTCATATATCTCAGAAAATAATTTCTTGTGTATAGACATATACTCATTAGCAGTAAATGAAAAAGCATTCTCTGAAAGCAGCTTAGCTATGCGCATAGATACCTTGTCAGCTTCCTCCGTCCTGTCGCCCTCTGTGCTTGGACTTTCTTCATAGTATGAGTTAATAAGCTCATGAGCCTGGTCAATGTCTATCTCGCCCTCAATATTTTTTATGGCAGTTTCAATCAAATACTTTGATGTTTTTAAGCCATCAACCGCTTGCAAACCAATCGCTGTCTGCCAAGCGTATCCTTTTTCGCTCTTATTCACCTCAGTGAGTTTTATATATTCTTTATATGGATCATTATTCATATAAACAGCTCCTTTTTCTCTAACTTAATAATATCACGAAACGCGCTTAAAGTAAAGAAAAAGTGACCTAGAATTAACTAAGTCACCGTGATTATGGTTTTGAATGTCCGATTTTTTGTCGTCAATGTCCGATTTCTCATCTCCAATGTCCGATTTTCTATTTCAGAAAAATGCCATTATGGAAGTATTTCTAAATAGCTTTTTTAAAATTAATCCAAATACTTAAGAATTACTCTCCATTCGCTCACTAAATCATCCAGCCTATACCTCGCATTTGCTGGACTTGTTGATGGCAGCTTCACTCCCTCAAGTCCCAAGTCCTTCTCATGATATTTTTTATAATATTTATAAGACGTTGATCCATTAAGAAAAACTTCTTTAATGTCAGCGCCTTTAATAATGTCCTTCAAGTCCGATAGCACTACATTTTTTATGCTTGCGTCGCTCGATCCAACTATGTCACACTGGTAAATGGAGTCGTAGAGCGCAATTTTCTTTCTCGATAAAAAGTCTTTGCGCGTGGCAATGCCATTAGCAAGGTCTTCTTTAAACAAAATCTCCATAACGCGCCAAAATCTATTCTGCGGATGGCCGTAAAAAAAGCCATATTCACGAGTCTTGACCGATGGAAATGAGCCAAGGATCAGAATTTTCGAATCCTTTGTAAAGCATGGCTCAAGCGGATGGACTATGGTTTTGTAATTATTATCTGTCATAAAATTATCACCTCTATATTAAAAGAAGGCAAATATATTTACTTAGCCTTCTCATAATTTATTTTATTCAGCACTTAAGGCTTCTACTGGGTCTTTCTTAGCTGCTATGCTTGATGGTATAAGTCCTGCTATCAAGCTAAGCGCAACTGATATTGCTATCAAGATAAGTGCCGCTTCTTTTGGAAGCGTGGAGCCAATAGTAGCTATGCCTGTTGCCTTAACCATGATCTTTGTTATGAATATATTTAAAAATGAGCTTATGCCAACACCTATGAGCCCTGAAAGCAAGCCTATAATTAAAGTTTCTGACATAAAAACTTTGTATATGTCGCCCTTACTTGCGCCAATCGCCCTTAGTATACCAATCTCTTTTGTTCTTTCAAAGACGGATATATATGTGATGATGCCTATCATTATCGATGAAACGATAAGCGAGACGCCTACAAAGGCTATCAAAACGTAGGATATAGCTGCAAGTATGTCTGTGATGGATTTTGAAATGGAGCCGATAAAGTCGTTAAAGTTAAGTTTTTGTGCGCTTTTCTTGCCTTCATTGTATTCATTAATAAGCTTTTTAACCTTATCTCTATTTTCAAATTCGTCTACATATATCGATATCTTCGATGGATTATTCTCATCGATATAGCCGAGATTTTCAAGGTTTTTCTTGTAAGAATAGTCTTTCAAAAATTCATCATAAACGTCTAAGTAGTCTTTGTCTTTGCCTTTATTAAGCATATAGTCAAGCATGGCTCTGTCATTTGACTCTCTTATCTTAGGCGCAGCTGGTGCTATAGCATTCATTGCCGCATTAATGGCCTGCATCTCTACTAGCATCTCCTTCTTGTTTTGCAGCATCCATGCGTTAAACTTTGTAAGGCTCTCATCTGGCAAATTCTTTAGATAGTCTTTTGCCTGATCTATCTTTTCTTTTTCAGTATCTGCCTTGAACTTAAGTCCATTTAAAACATTTATGTCTTTATTTTCTAATTGTTTTTTAATAATTTCTTGCTCTGAAACATATTTAATCATCGCATCAGTAAATTTACTGCTATAGGCAAGCGGCGTTTGGCTAATATTGGAGTCGTTGTCAGTCTTTTTCCTTGCAATACCAGCTATATGCATGCTTATAGCAGAGTCTATAAGCTTTTCTTTCTTCTCTTCATCATCCTTGATGCTAATGTAGCTAGCATCCTTCTTTTCGTAATAGTCCGATGGAGTGACTACCTTGTACTCATGACCGATGATTTCCTTTGGATCAATCTCAACTTTTTTTATGTCAACTTTTTTATTATCGTCCATATCAGACAATATTTTCTTGTATTCTTCCGAGTCTAAAAAGCCTAGCTCGTAGAAATTACTTCTTAAAATTTGATTATTATAATCAGTAAATAATACTAATTCGTCCTCTTTTTCAGGCCACTTGCCCTCGATTAGCTCGTATTCGTCTAAGACCATTGGCGAGATGTTGCCGTCTTTGTCGCTAATAATCTGAGAAAAATTGTCATTGCTCTTTGATGCCGACAAGCTGAAAAATTGATTAAAGCCAAATCCGCTCTTCTTTTCAAAATCAGAGCCATTAGTATTAATCACTTTGCCCTTAGCATCCTTTGTATAAATGTCAAAGCCGCCATCATAAGCGTAAGAAATAAAGTGCTTGCCAATCTTTTCGTCTAGCTCCGCTTCATTCTTCTCTAGATAGTCTTTGAACGATGCAAGGTCATTCTCATAGCCGCTGCCTGATATCTTTGACCTATTCATAAGACCTATGTCATTTGAGCTAAGTTTAGATCTATCTGTAGTCTTTGAAACGTTGTTATCAAGCTTTGTAAGACTAGATAGGTCGATGGATTTGCTCTCAATATCGATTGGGAAAGACTTCAAAGCATTCCTTTGATTGTCAGCAATGTAGTCACTTGCACCATTTGATATAGATATAATGAGGGCAATCCCGATGATGCCGATGGATCCAGCAAAAGCTGTTAGAAGCGTTCTTGCTTTTTTACTCAAAAGATTGTTAAAAGATAGTCCTAGAGCCGTTCTTAGCTTAAGAGCTATCTTCGAAATTTTAAAGCTGTCGCCCTTTTCTTCCGCTTCACAAGGATCCGTGTCAGAAATTATCCTGCCGTCCTTTATACCGATTATCCTTGTTGAGTACTCTTCCGCCAATCTTTTGTTGTGCGTAACCATGATGACAAGCTTATCCTTAGCAAGCTCCTTTAGTAAATTCATTATAGATATAGATGTTTCGCTGTCAAGAGCACCCGTTGGCTCGTCAGCAAGTATGATTTGTGGATCATTAACCAAGGCCCTCGCTATGGCTACCCTTTGCATTTGACCGCCAGATA
The DNA here is from genome assembly GCA_900539725.1 of uncultured Eubacteriales bacterium. GTDB lineage: Bacteria > Bacillota > Clostridia > Tissierellales > Peptoniphilaceae > Fenollaria. The sequence goes on from UQDI01000023.1 coordinate 9,813, forward strand.
AGGCACTCGGCCTTTTGTGTATATGCTCCTTAAGGCCAACCCTTTCAAGAGCTTTGATAGCCCTTTCTTCAGCATCGCCTGTATTTTTATTCGATAAAGTCAAAGACAGCTTTACGTTGTCAAGTATACTTTGATGATTAATTAAGTTGTATGATTGAAAGATAAAGCCTATCCTAACATTTCTGTAGTAGTCCCAGTCCTTGTCCGAAAACTGCCTCGTAGATCTGCCATCGATTACAAGGTCGCCCTCGTCATAGCGCATAAGACCTCCAACTATATTTAAAAGAGTTGTCTTGCCTCCACCCGATTCACCAAGTATAGAAACAAACTCACTCTCTCTAAACGAAATCGATACATTGTCCAAAGCCCTTTGCGAAAAGCCTTCAGTATGATATATTTTTGAAATATTTTTAAGTTCTAACATATTTACTCCTTTCTTATACTTATTACCCAATAGCCACCTTTGATAAATATATGTTTTCGTAAGCATAGATAAAAGGCAAACGAGACAAATAAAGCCCTCCTTACTAATAAAGTAAAGAGGGTGCTTTGATAAATTTTCCTTTTTTGCTCTAAAATATAAAAGAGCAAGTCTCAGGCGCAATTATGCGCTATTATTTAATATTGTGCTTAGCCATCTTTTCCTTGAAAATATCAGTGATGATGCTTCTAAGCTCTTCCCTTTCCTTTTCAGGCAAATCGCCCTCAAGCTTTGCAATTGCAAATAGGTCGGGACGTTCATTGGCTATCCTTTCAATAGTTTTACTAGTCGCGTGCTTCCTAACGAAAAAAGGAATCTTCTTGATCCAGCCGTCTGGCAATAGCGCAACAATCTTATCTGCCGCTTCCTTGTCGCTAATCTCAGCAGTAGATAGGCCTTTTTCTATTTGTTTTTGTTCTTTTTCAGTAAAATCTTTAATATCCATATTTACCTCCTAATGTATATCTTATAGCTAGTGTATTTTTACCTAATATATATACCCAGATTTATAAGAAATGCAAGAAAAGTTTCTGAATACAAAATATTTATAAATATGGTAATAGTTTGGCAATAAAAAAGAAGAAGGCGATTAACCTTCTTCTAATTGATTTATATTTATTATCACCAGCTCCGGCCTATTGAAAATACGTGGTATACGTGTAGACTCTCTGGCAAGGCCCCTACTAACTATCATTTCCCCGCCATTGTCAAAGCTATATCTTCCTCCCGCATATTTCGGTAGCCAGCCTTCGTCTGGCGCAAAAGTACCATTCAAAACGCCTGGGATGCGCCACTGACCGCCATGTGCATGGCCCGCGAGTATCAAGTCAAAGCCGGCGTCCTTATACAAATTCACAAAAGACGGGCGATGGGTCAATAGCATCGTAAAAGCTGTATCGTCTCTTTCATTTTTAGCACGTTCAAGCTCAGTCACCATGCCATCACCCTCTCCTGTGTAGCGTGCCTCGTCTGGATCGTTAAGGCCCGATAGACTGATCTCATTGCCATTAACAGCGGTGCGAATGGTCTTGCCACCGATGTCCTCAATGCCATTTGCTTCAAGCCAGTCAAGCATCTCGCCCACACGGCGGCTCCAATACTCGTGATTACCAGTGACGTAATAGCATGGGTAACGCTTCGCGATGGCTGTGAGAAATGTTTTTGTGTTCTCATCAGGTATCTCGTCGTCAAAGATGTCGCCGCCCAATAGAATCATGTCCGGCTTTTCTTTGTCCACCGCATCTATCAGCGTTTTTTGCCCTGCGCCATATTTGCACGAGTGAAGATCAGTGATAAGTGCTATGCGCATAGGAGTATTGATTTTATCTGAAGTGATGTTGTAGTGAACAGTTTTTAGACGCACGTCAAAAGCTAGTAGCGCGAGAGCTATTAGCATGATGAAGATGATGTATTTGATGTGTTTTTTCTGTATTTTCATTTATTGCTCCTTGAGTTTCATTAAAACAGTGTCAAAACAAAGCCGTCCACTGCTGCGACGACTATATACATAGGCACTGCTCTTAAAAAGGCTTCGATGTGCTTCTTAGGGTTTTGGTACATGGCTTTTCCTGGCACTTTGCTTAGTCTTATGCGTTTTGTATTTCTCCACCAAAGTAGGTCTATGACGAGTAAATCGAAGATGTTTAGCGCCTAACCTAGTATGAGTAAATTTATAAAGTTTTGCATAAAATCTTTTTCACGAATAAAGAATCCGAAAATTATGAATAATACTAAAAATACTACTAGATTTGCAAACCATGTAACGAGCTTATTAGCTTCGCGGAACTTGCCTTGGTACTCATCCACTTCTCTGATGCGTCTTTGCACTTCATCTGGATATGAGGCGTAGCTCTTAAGGTTTTTCTCGTCTGTTCCCGTGCCTAAAAAGCATAGGGCAAAAAATATTGTACACAAAATTATTATCTCTATAATTAACATTATTTATCACCTTTGCTTAATTATACCACATTAACAGTAGCTAATAAATATTTTATAATAATTTCAAAGCCATTTGCAAAATAAAAGCACCTATGATTATAGATGCCTTTCATAAATCTTACTTCTTCTTTAGCTCTTCGATGTTTTTATTAAGTCTATTAAGCTGCGTAATGATCATCCAGTTTTGCTCGATTAGTCCTTGCATACCGCTAAATCTTGTAGCTTTATATGTCTTATACATATCTTCTATTTCTTCTTCGTCAAAGTCTCCTAGTTTATAGCGCTCGATGAACTTTTGTAAATCCTCCACTTTCTTTTCTTCCTTTTCTCTTTTATCTCCAAACATTGATTTAACCCCTTTCTATATATTATTTCCTATTATAAATCTCGTCATGCGCCTTGTGAAGCAGGTACGAAAACTTCTTCGACTTCGACTCCATAAGACCATGCGATGTATTCTTCATTATGTAAGTGGCTTTGTAGGGCGCATTTACATCATCGTAGTAATCTTGTGCGAGCTTGTAATTTACCTGGTAATCCATATCACCGTTGATGTTTATATATGGCACTTGATAATCATATCTACCCTTGAGTGAAAATGCCTTAAATTCATCCGACTTATAAAAATCAAGATAGCTTTGTCTATCTCTATGGAAATAAGAAAGCCAGTCTTTTATGCTGTAATTTGGATTGAACAAGATGGTGGCGAGAAGAGAATAGTCCGATCCATCTTTCATCATACTGAGCCCATACTTATTTAAAATCTTGTTCTTCGCTTCAAGCGACTCCAAGCTGATTTTTTCTGGGTTTATCTTTTCAATGAGCTCGAGCGTTTCTTCATCGCCCTTCGACCATTTAAGTGCTTGTGCCTTAAAGGCTTTTTCATTTTCCACTATATCCACAAGCTGTCCAGACCCGATAAATGCCTCATAAAGCTCTGGATAGTCTAAGACGAGATTTGCTCCATATATAGATCCCCATGAGTGCCCTAAAATACTTATCTTCTCTACTCCAAGGTGCTCGATTAAAAACTCAGTAAGTTCCTTAGCGTCCTTCATAAGCATCGCTTTTGTGAGCTTATCAGCATTTTGACTTTTATCATAGCTTTTACCGCAGTTCCTTTGATCCCATGTCACAACAGTGTAGATGTCAGCCCATTGGCGTGTGAAAGCGTAGTCAATCTCACTTGTTGATGAGCCGGGTCCGCCGTGCAGGTAGAGTAGAACAGGATTGTTTTTACTCTCTCCATAGATGTTAATCCACTGCTTTGTGCCGTTGATGTCGATGTACATGGACTCGTTGATGCCGCCCTTAGGAGTGCGATTGTCTATAAAGTAGCCTATGGCGTGCGCCGCGAGTATTAGTAGCACAAGCGTAAATAGACTTAGCAGCAATACTTTTGTAATTTTAATAGCTTTTTTCATTTTTATAACATCCAAAATTTATACATGTCGAAGCTCACCATGACCAAGGCTTGTGTTATAGCAAGTAGCGAAGACATTGTAAATTTGCGTTTTTCATCTTTTAATGCGTCTTCGTAATTATTCTTATATCCAAAAAATACAGTTGCTGCCAAGAGTATTATCAAGGCCAAAAAGATTATGCTTTGCACTTTATAAGATGCTGCGCTCCCGATATCGCCTGTTCTATAGCCTTTGCTTAATCTAATAAATTCCACTAGTAAATTAATTAGTGCAAGTGCCATCATAGACGAAGTAAGGTACGAATATTTACGAAGTGGCTCAAGCATTATTTTGCCCTTTCTCTTTTTTATTGGGTCAATTATGACTCCCCCGATAAAGATTTTTAATAGTCCATATACCCCAGCTATTATAAAGAAAAGCATGCATAAGACATTGCAGATGGCTTTAGGAGTAGAGACGACAAAGTCTGAGAATTGTGTCTCAACAACGCCATCTTCCTCATACCACCAAGTCTCTAAATCCTCTTCACTGTATGAGCTCACGCCCAGCGCACCCAAAAAGGACAGTGGCCCTTCTATAATCCCACGAGTATTGAGAATTAACCCTTTAGGTACAGTTCTTTTAGTCTGAGCAAGCTTTGAGTCAGTGAACTTGCCATAGACAAGCTCGTACATATCGTAATTGTATGTGCTCTCGTGAGCTTGGTTAGTCATCACAAGCATGCCAATCCCGCTTATTGGGTCAAATTGCAGCATAGACGAGCACCCAAAAGTGTTTCCTCCGTGGCCAATGGTCTCGAGCGCATATTGACTTGAGAAAAAACCGTGATAATTCTTGGGAATATTTGTCGATCCGTAAAAGCTAGTCGCTGTATACATCTCATCGAGCGTACTTTGCTTTTTAAAAAGCGGCGATGGATGCGCCTCGTCAGGTGTAAGCGCACGCGCAAATGTCTTTAAGTCAGCAATAGTTCCGCACGCACTTCCCGCTGGGTAGAGATGAATGTAGCAGATACTAGGTCCGATAATCGCCTCACCAGCAGCATCGTAGCACTTTAGCTTCAGTCTTTCGTCAAGCATCCATGGCCTGTCATCATAAGTCGGACTTATCGAAGTATGCTTCATATTTAAAGGATCAAATATCGCCTTGTGAACATAGTCCACATAATCCAAGCCAGAAGCCCTCTCTACAATATAGGCAGCAAGCGCAGCAGACCAGTTTGAGTAGGCAGTGTGCTCACCTGGCTCATAAATTTGCTTAGGCTGCCTAATCGAAAGCGCCTCCTCAAGCGTCCCTATCTCACTAGGCTTAGTAGTTTGAATGAAGTATGTATCTTGAAAACCAGCCTTGTGATTCATCAAATCAATCATAGTGATGGGCTTGTCAAAACTTAAATTCTTAAGAAAATTATCAGGCAAATAGTTTTTGATGTCCGCATTTAAATCAATAAGACCGTCCTCATAAAGCTGCATCACACTCACCCATATCAATAGTTTTGATATAGAGCCCCAGTCATAAACAGTATCCATCTGAGACTTAATTTTTTGCTCTTTATCCATGTAGCCAAAAGCGTTTTGATATAAAACTTCGTCCCTGTCGTAAACAATCACATTCATCCCACAATTAGTTTTTTCATGTTCATTAAAATAATTTTCAATAGCTTCAGAAATTTCATCGTAGTTAAGCCCAGACGGCAAAGACTTCTCCGCAGCCTTTAAAATATCGCCTTGCATAATTATCAGATTGATAAACATTAACAAAAGCAAAAGCTTCGATACAAATTTACAAATACCCTTCATAATACACCTCCACCTTATAATTAATTTAATTGTATCAATGAAATGTATATGAAGTGTGAAGGAAGTGTTAAATATCTTAGTGGATTTGCATAAAAAAGAGATAGGCGTAAAACCCATCTCATAGACTATTTATTCACTTTAAAAACTATCGTGTACTTCACTAGCTGAGCAGAGCTCCACTTTTCATTAAGTACAGGAACAATTTGAACTAGCTCCCAGCCTTCACTTGCCTTTTCATTGATGATCTTTTTCACTTCATCAAAAGTGTCGGTTTTACCAGCCTTTAGGCCGCCTTCAATTTCTACGTCAATAAATTCGTACATAATATCCCCCTTCGTTTTGTTTATGTTTATATTATAACTAGATAAAAACAAATTTTCAATATTTATTTCTTTTTAATGCTCATGCCGACACTCATGCCAAGCATCATGCCAACTGATATACCGATGGCAAGATCACCATCCATTGCCGTTGAAGCGGCAACACCTAAACAAATGCCTATACTCATGCCCTCAGACATGTAGGTTTCTTCTGTTTTTTCGCTCTTTTCATCGCCTTGCCTCTTCTTAGCTGTTTGTATGATGTAGACCACTACTACACAAACTAGGAGTAGGGGTAGTATAATTCTTAAAATTTCCATGTATTTCTCCTTTGTTTATAATTGCTTTAAAATCATCCTTCATTAATTATATCAAGCATTTCTTCTCCGATTTCTTTGATTAAATCAACTACAAGCGCATTGCCCATAGTAAAATATCTATGCGAATTTACTACTCCATCGAGTTTAGTCCAATCATCTGGGAAAGTATTAATTCTTTCTGCTTCTACAGGTGATAGCACTCTTAAACGCATATTGCCTGGATCTCTAACTACATGACTCATTCTAGAAACGGTAGACTCGGATGTAACTATAGTTCTTGCTGGTCTATCTATTGGATCAGGAAATTGCATGCTACCCATACCGTACTTATATTGGTGTCCAGTGCGCGAAGTCTTTATCTCACGAAATCCCTTTTTCTGTTTCTCAAATCTTTCAATTTTTTCTTCGTCTAAATAAAATTTTTCATCTTCCATATTTTCTACTAGCAAATCTTTAAGGACAGCCTCTTTTCTACATTTAGGTACATAATCTGCCATATAGACTTTGCCTTCAAGCATAATCCCAGTCTTTCTAAAGCCTTTTTTAACGAAAAAATCATTTGAAAATTCTGTTAAATTTTTAAAAGTGTTTAGGTCAATTTTTGTCAAATCAGATACAGACTCATTATGCATAGTACTTGATAATGGCGCCATATTTTTTATAAATTCACTGATATTATCATCTTTTTTTATAATATTAGATACAGTCTCATAAAAATTACTTCCTTTTCTATATGCAAAAATGAAGATCCTTCTTCTACGCTGAGGATATCCATAATCTGCTGCATTTATCATTTTCCAAGAAACTCCAAAACCAAGATCGGATAATGATTTTAGTATAATACCAAAATCACGTCCAGTATTTTTTGTTTTCACTCCTGGGGATGCTAAGAGCCTATCTACATTTTCAAATAATAAATATTTCGGCTCCTTGCATTTTATTACTTCACGAAGTTCCCACCAAAGCACACCCTTTTTGCCGACAATACCTTTTGCGCCCGATGTGGCAACTGAATAGTCTTGACAAGGAAAGCCTGCCACTAATAAGTCCATATCTGGTATTTCTTTTTTATTTACTTTTGTAATATCTTCATTGCTTATTTGTGTTTGAGGAAAGTTCTTTTTATATATATTATAAGCAAACTGATTTTTTCTAGATGGCTCGTATTGATTAGCCCAAACCACTTCATATTGCTCGCTTGCTCTTGATAATCCAAGATGAAATCCTCCTACACCAGCAAATAAATCAACAACTTTTATTTTTGAATTACTCATGGTTTTTATTTATTCTTTGCCTTTCTTCATCAATAATTTTAATTGCCTCAAGTATTTCGTTTTCACTATACTCTATCGATAAAGTCTTGTCATCGATTGCTTCATACATTAATCTTTCTTTTTCTTTTAATCGTCTGTATATTTTCTCGTCTATATATCCAGGACGATAGCTATCTAAAGGCTCTGCTGCTGTTTGCAAATAGTAATATCTTGTATATTGATTTTGATCCAATCCCAAACGATGAATTCTATCTCTTGATTGGAGCATAAATGTCAAATTGAAATTATATTCAAAATAAACTGCATCATGAACTGTTTGATGTAATGAGATTGACTCACCTAAAGTTTGTGGATTTGATACCAAAACTTGAACATCTCCATCTCTAAACTCATCAATTAGTAAACTTCTTTCTAGTTTGTTAGTTCCACCATATACTAAGTTAACTTTAATTCCTTTTGCTCTTAATGCATCTCTTATTTTATAAAGTGTATCAATAAAAATTCCCCAAACAAGAACTTTTTTGCCTTCACTAACTAGCTTTTGTACAATATCAATTCCTGCTGCAAATTTCGGAGACATCATACTTTCTACATCAATTTCAGAGTATGAAATATTTGCACTGCCTTTACCGTTCTCATTTAATAAAGAGTTAAACTCTGCCTCTGAAATAGAGTATATATTACCATCGCCATCACCATCATCGTCATACGCCATTAATTCTTTATAATCGATTGCCTTGTTCACAAGAGATGGATTAGTTGAAGCTTGAATCAATCTAATTAATTGTGCCAAGCTTGAGTCTTCTTTTGAATATATATAATCAGCCAAAGCTAATTGTTCTTGGCTTGGATTCACGCTTATTATATTGTCATCTTCTGCTTTTGGAACATTTAAATCGTTTTTATTAGTTCTCCAGAAGAATGGATATAGTTTTTTATTAATTTCTTCAATTTGTCTCATTTTTGGATTATATAGAAAAGTAGAATCCCATCCAAAAAATGAATTATACTCATTGCCATATAATATGTGAAGAAAATTATAGATATCTTGATAAGTATTAGGAATAGGCGTACCTGTTAATACATACTTAAACTTAGGCTTTTTAGATAGCTCTAAAGCTTTTTCTGCTCTTTTGCCATTAGGATTTTTTATTCTGTGAACCTCGTCAAACACAAGCATTGTGTTTATATCAATGTTCTGCTCTAATTTTGTTAAATATTTAGGTAGAGATTCGTAGTTGACTAATACTAGATTAGTTACTCCCCACTTAACTGATAAATCATAGCTAAAATCTGCTGATGTTTGTGAATCTATTGATCTAAGCATTTTTTTATTACCAAAAACTGCCATAAACTCTCTCTTCCAGCTATCAAAAGCGTTAAGCGGCGATACAACAAGTATTCTATCTATCCTTTCATTAACTGGAGCATCATCTCTATTTAAATAAGCAAAAACCCCCAATAGCATAGCTGTTTTACCCGCTCCTGGAACAGAGAAGTTGGCTGCTCTAGCCATTTCATACATAAAATAGGCTGATCTTAAATGTAGTTCATAAAGCGGCCTATTTACTTCTGATTGAACAATTTCAGAAAATTCTTGATAAGAAATTTTCTTATCATTAGGGAACTCATCTATTTCACCTTTATAAACATCACCTAGTATCTTGTACTTTTCTATTGAATATTTATATTGTTGTAAGTACTCTGATACAGCCTTACTTACAATGACTTCTAAGCCTTTTCTTTCAGCTCTTTCTTTAGTAACTCTAATAATCCTTTCTATATCTTTGTATGTTGTTTCTTTACTTATAGTAGAATTATCTTCCTCAAAAAATATTGAAATATCACTGCCTGGTCTTAACTTACGATCACTAGCTGTTAGCTGTATTTCAGTATTATCTTCTCTTATTACAGTATCATCTATTAATTTAAAAATAATTGAATTTGTATGTTGATCATATTCTGTCTCATTGTCATTAATTCTATCAATATTAACTATTGTTGATTGAGATTGATATTTAGCAATTTCTTCATATGCTATTTCTGATACTTCTACGACCTTTACTCCCTCTTCTTCATCGTTCCATAATCTTTCAAATCTTTCTTGATTAGACTTTATTCTATACTTAACAGCTTCACTAATATCCCATGACGTGTCAACGCTTATGCTTTCATAGTTTATGTTCATACCACTTTTTGTTTCGTTGACAGATCCATTGAAAAATACTTTTTCATTTCCAGATGAAATAATGCCAAACTTATCATGAAAAATTCCTTTATTAGTAAGAGCAATTTTTATCCTTGCTCTTCCCATGGCAATCATAAAGGCTAAGTTGCCAAGCTGCTCTTGAGTTTTTAGTGTAAGCCTTTCATTTCTTTCTGCTAGCTTTAATGGTTTTATCTCTTCAAGTAAATTGTATCCTGCTTTAATTCTGTCATAATCTTGCTTACTTATCTCTTTTGAAATGATAAACTCTAAATTACCGCCATTTTTTGCTAGTTCTTCTAAGCTGTCTGAATATAAATCTAAACCAGATGTGCTAAAATAGCCAGAAACACGTTGATATAGCTCAGCTTCTCTAAGAAGTGGTCTGTAAAATCCCTCAACTAAATTACTAGTATATTCTGGTTTAATTTTTTTCTTTAACTCATTAGAAAATGCCATAATTATATATCCTTATTTAAACGATATAAAATGTCATTTATATCTTTAATAACGTCTCTTGCTTGTATGTGCTCATCTGCAGTTAGTTCTGCAAAATCTTCTGCATCAATCTCTGATAAAGAATCTCTAACATTTTCTAGTTCTATCAATGCTTTAGTTCTTTCATTTATAATTTTACCTTTAACAATAATACTATTCGTAGATGTTGTTAGTGAACACATACTTCTTTGTGCTTCAGAGTTTTCATTAAATAAAGTTTTTAGCTCGTTGGACGTTTTCAATGGATTTTCGTCAAATATATCCATAATAACATCAACCTTTTCATCAGCAGCGTCTAAAAAATATTGTAATCTTTCAGTATCTTTCAAAATATTGTTTTTTAAGTCTCTCATAACACGAGTTGTATCGCTATCAATATCAATTGCCTTAGTTGATATCATGTATACTAAAACAGCCTCTTTTATGGCTTCTTTATCCTTTGATTTTAATTTAGTTATAGTATTTTCTATTTCTTCTATAGGTCCATCTAGCTTTAAATCTCTTGCTAAATAAAATTTATCAATAGGATTACCTCCTGGAGATACAATTTCAATAAATTTTATGATTAATTCTGCTAATCTTATATCTCTATTAATACCTTTAGCACTCTTAACACCAGATGCTTTTTTATACTCATCAATAGTCATTAGCTTTTCAACTTCTATTGTGTTATAAACATCAAAGATACGATCAATCGGGTCATAATTAACTCTTTCTTCACGACCTAGCTGTAAATCAAGCTCTAGCTCTTTTATTATTTTCTCATCATATTTAGATTTTACATACAAAGGTAAAATTATTGCATTAAAACATCTATCCTCATTGTTTTCTCGTGCAATCATTCTTAAAGCCGTAAGTCTTCTATTACCATCTATTACTCTGCCATCTGGAAGAACTACGCCTGGTTCTTGTTGTAACTTATCAAGAATAGATTGCTTAGTCTCTTTCATCGCTTGTACATTAGATTCGTAGATAAATTTCTCAAAAATCATATTATATTCTGAATCCCCGGGTTCTGTACATAACAAGCCATTAGTTGAGCTGTATTTTTTATAAGCTGTATTAATACGGCCATTTTGATTATTATAATATAAATATTCTAATGGTATGGCATAAACACTATAAATGTCATTAACTTTGCCACGAATTGATAATTTTTTTGTCTCACCTGTTTTATCTAATTTTTCATCTTTTGCCAATTGTAACAGATTCTTATACTCCATATACTAAACACCTATCCTTTCCTTTAGATTCTACCCACATTTTATTCCTAAAAATTATAAAATGGACTCATTTTCATAAGTCCATTATACTATATTTATAAACAAAATTCCAATGTGATTTGTTAATCTTATTACCTTGTATTAATATTATTCTTATTTTATCTAAACAATCCCTCCACCTACTCACTCTCTCATCATATAATACTCATCGCAGAACTTATCCCACTTCTCTACATATTCCTCATGTTCAAGCAAGATTAAGTCTTTTGCTGAATATATATTTCTTTTTCTTGCTTCATCAAAGAAGTAGTCGAAGCCATCGAAGTCTTCGCTAAAATAAGCGTAGACGTGCTTAAATCCAAGGATATAAGCAAGGTAGAGGCGTGTGTGGCCATCTAGGGATGCGTATATTTCCTCATGCTTCGCAATGGGAATAATCACGTCTTCTTCTCTCGTAACAAAGGTCTTTACTGCTTCTAATTTATCTTTATCGACAAAGAACTGTATTGGCTGAATTTTGTCTAGATCAAGCTTAAAAGGCTCGACGTCTTTGAATTGCTTCACTATTTTGCCGCTCTCGTCATAAAACTTTGTGATGTGCTCTGCGTTGAAGCGAAACTCGTCTATAACCTCGTTGAAATATGTTTTATCTCCTTTTATTATTGCCTCGCTCTGTGATATGATTTTAATCTCTATGAGTACATCGCCATCTGCAAGGTAGCAGCCGTGCTGATTGAGTGCTTCTTGACTGAAACGATGGTCGTTGTAGGTATTGATTCTAGTTATGTTCATTAACTCACCACCTAAATTACTTGTTAAGTCTATTTTCTAAGTATATAATTTATTTTATCATTTTATCGGAACAATAGCAAGGCTATCGGAATGATATATCTCATTTTGCGGAACGATTGACATGAACATGGTAAAGTAGTATAATAACATAAAGAATATTCATAGTATTTATAGGAGGCGTTTTATGTATAAATCTAAACGAATTATTGCTCTTCTTCTTTCTTTGATGCTTATAGTTTTAACATTTGCTGCTTGTGCAAATAAGGATGAAGAACGCTATACAAAGGCTGAGCTTGAAGGGATGGATGCGCATGAGCTCTATGAATTGTTAAAAAAGAATGGTTTAGAAGTGGGCGCTGACATTAAGGAAATTATTTCTGATAAGAAATTGGAAGAGTACATCAAAGAGGATTTTGATTTGCTTATAGAGGGTGCTTGCTCAAGGAGTGATATGGCGTACAAAAATCTGGCTGATGAAGTGGAGAAAGTTTACAAAAAATTGATTAAGGAGTAGTTTTTACTTAGTGGTCGATACAAAAATGGCGATAGATTTTGATTCTATCGCCTCTTTTTATTTTAATTAAATAATCTAAGTATAAAAATCGTAATTCCTACAATCAATAGAGTGACTGCTACCCATAAAAAAACAACTATAATTTGTTGATATGGCCTTTTTGCTCTTTCTTCAATTTTCGCAATCTCGTCTAATCTTTTGCCTTCGGTAAATGCTAGAATCTCCTTGTATGTTTGAATATCATTATCTTTCTTGATTTTCTCAACTTTGATTGCAAAAAACATAGCACAAGCCACTAATACAAAATATGGAATAAAGCCATACAAGCCAATGAATTTAAGCATTGGCATCAATGAAATTATTGCTATTAAGAAAATAATCACCATCATCCAAGAATAGAAGTTCAATTTTTTAACTTCTTCTGAATTAATTTCCTTTTTCATTTCTTCAAGATCTCCTTTAATTAAATTATCAATTGATATTTCAAAAACTTCGCTTAGTAATACAATACTATTTATGTCGGGATAATTTTTATTGTTTTCCCAATTCGAAATAGTTTGTCTCGTAACATATACTCTTTCTGCAAGTTCTTCCTGAGATAAACCTTTTTCATTTCTGTAATGTTTAATATGATTGCCAAGCTCCATAAATCTATACCTCCTTTCATGATAATTATAATTGAGATCTTATATTATTTCTATCAAAGCTTCTTTACATTTGCATATATTTTCTGTGTCAAAAGCTTTTTACACTAGCTAAATTAATGGGTTAGAAGTGTTTTCCAGATTAAATTCAAAGTTATCTAAATTTCCTTCTTGATTAATTCTTCATATGCCCTTCACTCACCCAAATACTTTACATATATTTGACAAGGGTTCCACTCGTCCCATAAATCTGGGAATACTTCTAATTCTTTATATCCGACTGCTTTATAAAATTTATTCGTTATGTCGTACTCATCGTAATGGCCGGACTGAACGGTTTTTACCTGTGTGTAAGTGTAGCCTAAGCTCTTTGCTAAGTCTTCATAGGCTTGGTTTAACTCTCTTCCAGCTCCATGATGGTGGAATTTCTTTTTCACGCCCATAACAAAGATCTCTGCACAGTCTGGGCTGCTTGTGCCAAGGACGATGAAGCCTACTAGTTCGTCATTATAAAAGCTTGCTAGAAATGGCTTTTCTTGTGACTCTTGAATGTAATTTTCTGTGCTCTCTGGCAAGCCGAACCATTCTGGCAGGTCCATAAGCACTTCTCTTGCGATGCTTTCTTTTTCTTTTTTATCTATAATTTCTTTTACAATAAATTTCATACTATAATTATATTATCCTTTCATCTGTATTTATATGCTCTACGCCATTTTATAAACTTTCCTATCTATAGAATATTACCACTTTTGAATTTCTCCACTCATCTTAGATGCAAATAGAATATCGTAGATATAAAGCTGGATAGTCAGCATAATCAATATAGTAATAGTCCACAGAATTACTGGCTCATATAGGCTATATTTGCCTTTTGTCTGAAATTTTCCAAGCAATGAATCGGAAAATGATCTACTAAGTAATTCATATACTCCATAACCTAGTACTGCTCCAAAAGTATTCGTAATCAAGTCGTTTATATCTGTAGTCCCAAATCCAAACATTTGAATGATTTCTATAGACAATGAAAATAGAAATCCAAGCAAAAAAACTTTGGAGAAGCTATTATATTGCTCATAGAGTAGTGGCAGAAAAATTCCTAATGGAAGAAACAAAATTACGTTTAAAACCGCATCTTTAGGCCCTCTAATCATATCTATAAAAGGTATCAATGAAAATCTCGGTGAAAAATTTGCTTTTAAACAAACACCTGTTGCAGACAAAACTCCGACAAGATAAAAAGAAAATATAAAAGTCAAAATTATATGTCCTTTGCTTGACCTATTGCCAAATGATTTTAATATTATAAAATATAATATTAGTAATGCCATAATAGGCAGATATCCACTTATTACGTGATTGAAAATAAATTCTAAATCCATAAAAATTCCCTCCTTTTTATTGTAAACACATTGTATCATGTTTACTTTAACTATATTTTCCCTATATTTCTTTTAATAATTTCAATGCCAAATACAATTTCCCAAGATCGTGGTTGGCGCTATTAAGTCCCTCTACCTCATAAGAGCTCTCATCTAAAACATCTCCTGCTTCAAGAAAGTTATAAAGCTCAAAGCCATAAAAATCACAAGCTGCTTGTACGCCTGCAAGCTCCATCTCTACTGCTATGCAGCCTTCTGACTTTCTCTTTGCGACAAGCCCGCGCGTCTCACGCAGCACAACGTCCGTAGTCCAGACCTTTCCCTTGGTGTATGGAGCTTTTTCCTTGATAAAAAATTCTTCAAGCTTATCATGATTTTTAATAGCAATGTAGTCTGAAGGAGCGGCATAATAATAAGATGCGCCCTCGCCCCTGTAAGCCTCTGTGGGTACAATGTACTTGCCAAGAGTCTTTTCTTTGTCAAGGCTGCCGCAAGAACCAAACATAATAAATTTATTTGCACCTGTAAGCCAATTGACTTCATTACATTGTGATGAAGCAAGAGCCGAGCCCATCATGCTAAGGTAGAAGGCAAATTCTTGACCTTCAAAATGGCTTTTATATATTGGAATTGAGCCATTCGGTGAGCCTACTTTAGCAATTTCTTGGCACTCAAAATTATCGAGTAAATATTCTACTATGCTTTTTGAAAATATTACCAAGCATTTATCTATTAAATTTTTCTTCTCGCCATAAAAATGTTCTAGACTTGTAATTGGCTCTGTGTCTATATCGTAACTATCTATTATCATAATTTTTCCTCCTATAATTCCTTAATTAAGTAAGCTACAGATTGACCTTCATTTTCACCCTCATCTTGCCCCTCACTTTGACCGTCATTTTGACCGACATTTTGGATGACATTTTGAGTGGCATTTTAAGTGACATAATTTAAATTTTCACACTTTTCACGATTAACTCACGATTAATTTCAATTGATCTTATCTATCATATCCTTTCATCTGTAATTATATGCTCTACGCCATCATGCTCCGAGCTAAGATATTCTTTCATAAATGTCGGGTATGCTTTGCATTTATCGAGCTCATCTATCTGCACCCAATGCATTGTCTCTTTAGCACCTGACTCTGTAGTGCTTTGGCTTGTAAAGTCTCTTTTGCCCATGGGCTTCATCATATAGTAGAATGTAAGCTCATGGAAGTCCACACCTTTTAAGCCAGAGCTTCCGATGAAGAAGTTCTCATGTATCACGGCAAGGTAATCTACCTCGTAGTTAAGTCCTGTCTCTTCAAATACTTCTCTCTTCACGGCTTCTTCTGATGTCTCGCCCATGTGAACCGCTCCGCCAACTGAGTAGTAATAGTCGTCCTCATCATTTCTTGCAAGTAGCACGCATCCCTCTTCTACTATGATGGCTGCTGCTCTATATCTAAATGCTTTTTTATCGTTAATAATTGCGCAATTATGCTCCATAATTTTCTCCTTTATATACTTTCTCATCTAAGAACCGTAACTTATGGTTCAAATGCAAACAGGTTCCCAAGCTGAATTGAAAATCCAAGTGATTTATACATTTGTATATCGCATTGTGCACAAGCAACAGTCATTGAACTTATATCACTTGACTTATATGCAAATTGGACTAGCTGGCGTGCTATTCCTTTATGACGAAAGTCAGGACATATGAAAAAATCTTCAAATATTCCACTTGGCATATAGTCAAAAGTTGAATAACCAACTGTTACTGAACAGCAGCCTACCAATGCATCACCTTCCCATGCTCCGAAAAATAATATTTCCCCTTTGCTGATTGCATCTTTCAGACGTTTCTTGGATATATCATTTGGTATATCCTCTCCTATTTCTGCTTTATACTGCTTTTGAAGTTCCCACAAAAGATCTATGTGTGAAGCGTCTATTTCCTTGTAATCCATTCATAACCTCCATATAAATTCCGATTATATTATAAATTCAAATTCTTATTTTCTTGTACAATAATGCTATAGTCTACACATGGCTTGCGTGACAAGTATAGATAAAATTATATTTTCCAAAATCTTCATAAGTTGAAATATATTTATTCTCAATTATTTCTAAATTTTTCTAACATTTTATTGAGAACTAATGCATTTTCATATTCTTCAACAAATGCATCTTCTTTATACTGAGGAAAATTTGGGATATTTGGTACTTTTAGATTCTTTAAATACTCTTTTCTATTATACCATTTATTCCTAATAAATTCTATACGCTATTCTTCCTATTCAAATAATAGTACTACTTCAAAGAATTCCTATCTATAGAACTATTACTGTAGGCTTCTTGAAAAATGAAAGGGTAGAATTTGTGAAATTTATGACTATATATTTAGCCAAACAATAAATTTAGAAAAGGTATCATCATATTTATCATATTATTAAAAATAAGGAATTAAAAAAGCGATAAATGTAAATCAATGATAACCTTACAAATCGTACTGGGAATAAATTGGAAAGAAACGCAATAATCGTTGCTTATATTTATTAAAAAGACTTGACATATTTCGTTTACAATAGTATAATTGTTTTGAGTATACTAGTTTACATTTGTAGACAACAAAGGGGGGGAGAGGAAAATTAGCACAATAGAACTTAATACTTATATCACAGATGCTGAATGGGAAGTCATGCGTGTAGTTTGGGCAAATGATCGAGTAACTAGTAAAAAAGTCATTTCCGTATTGCAAGAAAAAATGGACTGGACACAATCCACTATCAAAACGATCTTAGGTCGATTAGTTGAAAAAGGCGTACTAAATACAGAGCAAGAAGGTAGAAAGTTTATTTACACTGCCAATATTGAAGAGACAGAAGCCGTAATGGATTATGCAGAAGATATTTTTAACCGTATTTGCAATAAGAAAGTCGGAAATGTAATAGGAAGCATCATTGAAGATCATGTTTTAAGCTTCGATGATATAGACCGACTAGAAAAAATATTAGAGATGAAAAAATCTTTCGCAGTAGAAGAAGTGGATTGCAATTGTCCAGAAGGACAATGCAAATGTCATTTACATCATCATTAAGAATAAGGAGGAATTTAAAATGA